>JAHDIP010000139.1 GCA_020630735.1 Saprospiraceae bacterium
TCTTTAAAGCTAAACCTGATGCTTTTGCCAGTTCAAGCTGTGCAGATAAGATGGTCTAAATTAGAATTTTTAGAATCAACATAATTTAAAAACGGCAACTTTCAATCATATCGAAAGTTGCCGTCTTTGTTTTAGGCAAATTAAAGTTAATAAATCCTCATTTGGATTAAGTGCTTTTTTGCCAGACAAGGGAAAAAACGTAGGAGATGCAGTTGGATCCGCTTGCATGATATGCAACCATCTAGCAAAACTAATAGGGTTTTTAACGAAGTATGCTAGAAAAACACAACACCGAATTGGGGAATTTATTATTTTAATTTGCCTTATTGCTATTATAACTTAAACTTCCGTTTAAACTCTTTGTAAAAATCACTAAAGCGTCGTTCACCTTCTGCACTATCTAAAATAGAAGTATAAAAAGAAGGAGTGGTAAATATTTTCAAATCAGGAAGCGAATTGGAAAACATCTTTAGACCGTTCTTCTTTAAGATTTCTTCAGCTTCTTCATTGTATTTTCGTTGGTTTCGTCTGTTGATAAAACCATAAAAACGAAAATCTATATCCATTTCTTTTTTATCTATTTTGGCTTCCTCCATTATTTCTACAAAATCAAATGTCGATAAGACATCCACTTGGCTACCAACAACTGGAACCAAAACACCATCGCAATTATAGAGTAATAAAACAGTAGCATTATCTTTCTTAGCATCCGTCATCCTCGGAATATCAATGAAGATCACATCATAATCATTACCGAAACGTTTGAGGAAGGTTTGCACTTTTCGAGGAGTTAGCTCATCTACTTCTACTAAAGGTTCGCCGTCTTTTAATTCTTTCTCATTTTCATACATATCGGAAATACTCCCTTGATTATCACAATCGATAATCAAAACCTTTTTTCCTTTTTCTTTTGCTAAGGCAGTTGCCAAAAGGATAGTAACAACTGATTTTCCAACGCCTCCTTTACTATTGGCTACACTTATTATTTTTGGTGCTTTACTCATTTTTTGAGGTCTTTATTAGAGTTTATGTTAAAATAGGTTTATGAGATAAAAAAGAGGCTTTTTTAGCCATACAAAATTATTTGACATAAACTCTCTTTTAAAAGATTGAAGTGTTCTTAAAAATCACGCAAGTTTAAGAAAAAAAAGGGGATCGTACAGTTATTTTTTAGTTAAAAATCAAAATGGTGGGAATGAAGTTTTGAAACAACTTCAATATAAAATTTTGAAAAAAATTGTAGAATGATTGCTTTATAAAGAATTGTTTGCTACATTTGTTTAAACACCAAAAGTAATTATGACTAAATCTTATAACAATAGCTTTTATTTTTATTTCTTTAGACTTCACTAAAGGAGAGCTGCTATTGTTTTATATAATAAAACTAAAAAAGGAGTTCTTCATTGAAGAACTCCTTTTCTAATTTAATGAGACAATGAATTTACATCAAACATATTTTAGCTTTTATTTTTATTTCTTTTTTTATGGTCAACCATAAAATAGAGTTTTGTATGATAAAAGCATTTCAAATAATGATAACATCAAAAGGAACTCTATTTAGAGTTCCTTTTTTTTTGAATAAAAGAAAAAAATGAACGTAAAAAGTAGAAACAAAGCAGTCGCCATTCAGGGCGTTTCAGGAGCATTTCATGAAATTGCTGCTCGACATTATTTTGATGAGGAAACACTGGATATTATACCAGCTACAACTTTTGATGATTTAGTAGAAATGGTTCAAAATTCCAATCGAGTAAACCAAGCATTAATGGCAATTGAAAATACAATTGCAGGGAGCTTACTTCATAATTATCAATTACTATATGAATCAAATTTGTATATCGTTGGTGAAATCTATTTGCGTATAAAACAAAACTTAATGGTTGCACCGAACACTGATTTTAGCAACATTACTGAAGTACATTCTCATCCAATAGCGATTGCGCAATGTCTTCCATTTTTCAAACAATATCCACAAATAAAACTAGTCGAAAAAACAGATACAGCTTTGAGTGCTAAGTCGATAATTGATGATAATTTGCAACATGTTGGTGCTATAGCTAGCCAATTAGCTGCAAATATCTACGGGCTTGATATTATTGAAGAAGGCATTGAGTCTGTAAAAAGCAACTACACCCGATTTTTAGTATTGAGCAATAAAAAAAAGAATAAAAGGGAAGAACAAGGAGCAAAAGTTTCTATCTGTTTCTCTGTTCCACATGAGGTCGGCAGCCTTCATCAAGTCCTTGCAGTGTTGGCTAAATGCGAAGCAAACATGACGAAAATTCAATCGGTTCCAATGATCGGGAGCAAGTGGCAATATTTATTTTTCATCGACTTTGTATTAAAACATGCGTCTGATTTTGAAGAAACAATCAGCGAACTTAATAGGGTTACTAGTGGATTAAGAATATTAGGAAATTACAAAACAGGAAATCATTATGAAGATTAGACCATCGAAACGAGTAGGTTTTGTAGAAGAATATTACTTCTCCCAAAAACTTAAAGAAATTGCAGCGATGAATGCTGCTGGAGCAAAGGTGATCAACTTAGGAATTGGAAGCCCTGATTTGCCTCCATCACCAAAAGTGCTACAAGCTTTATCAACGCTTGTATTAGAAAAAGATAAACACGCTTATCAAAGTTACAAAGGTCATCCAGATTTACGAAAAGCATTTGCTGATTGGTACAAAGGTCAATACAAGGTAGCTTTAAATGCTACTACAGAAATATTACCACTCATGGGATCAAAAGAAGGGATCATGCATTTATCCATGGCTTACCTTGAAGCGGGAGATGAAGTACTTGTTCCAAACCCTGGTTATCCTGCTTATAGTGCAACTGCGAAACTGGCTGGAGCGAAAATCAGAAAGTATGACTTGACAGAGGAAAATAAATGGCTGCCTGACTTTGAAACTTTGGAGCAACTTGATTTAACAAAGGTGAAAATAATGTGGGTTAATTATCCGCACATGCCTACAGGTACCCAAGCAACAACAGCTTTATTTGAGGACCTTATAGCTTTCGGGAAAAAACATCAAATTCTCATCTGCAATGATAATCCATATAGCTTTATTTTAAATGAGAAACCTCAAAGTATTTTGACTATAGAAGGTGCTAAAGAAACGGCTGTTGAATTTAACTCCTTAAGCAAATCGCACAATATGGCAGGATGGCGAATAGGAGTATTGGCAGCAAACGAAGAAATTATTCAGAATACCTTACGTTTCAAAAGCAATATGGATTCAGGAATGTTTTTACCCTTACAATTGGCAGCTATAGAAGCTTTACAACTACCAAATAAATGGTTTAAAGACTTAAATAAAATTTATAGCAAACGACGCCTTAAAGCATTTGAAATTTTGGATACTTTAAAGTGTTCGTATGATCCACAAAAAAGTGGTCTCTTTATCTGGGCTAAAATTCCAAACGAATATGAGAATGCCTTCGGAATGAGTGATGCCATTTTAGAAGAAGCAAAAGTATTTATTACCCCAGGTGGAATTTTTGGTTCTCAAGGAGAAAAGTATCTTCGTATTTCTTTATGTAATCCAATAGAGGTGATGGAAAATGCAATGGAGAGGATTGTAAAAATTCAAAAAGTAACGGTATCATGATAGTGACAGTAGTAGGAATAGGTCTTATCGGTGGTTCTATGGCTATTAGCCTTAAAGAAAGTGATTGGGCTTCAAAAGTGATTGGTGTAGATAAGAATCAATCGAATTTAGACAAAGCGATTCGACGACGATTGATAGATGAATATTTGCCAATAGAAGAAGCGATAAAACAATCGGATTTGATTATTCTTTCAATACCTGTCGATTCAATTACGAAAGTTTTACCGCTTGTTTTAAATCAAATTACCGATCAAATTGTTATAGATGTAGGATCAACAAAAAGCCAAGTAGTTGATTGTATAAAAGCGCATCCTAAACGTGGGAATTTTGTAGCAACACACCCGATGGCAGGAACAGAGTTTTCAGGACCTGAAGCAGCGATTCCAAATTTGTTTGATCATAAATGTACGGTCATTTGTGACAAAGAAGATAGCAGCGAAAGCGCATTAACTATAGTAAAAGAAATGTACAAGGCATTGAAAATGAATATTGTTTACCTCAATTCAAAAGAGCATGATATTCATACTGCTTATGTCTCACACATTTCGCACATCAGTTCTTTTGCCTTGGCATTGACTGTACTAGAGAAAGAAAAAGATGAAAGTCGCATTTTTGAATTAGCGAGTGGTGGTTTCAGTTCAACTGTTCGACTAGCCAAGAGTTCGCCAGCGATGTGGATACCCATTTTTGAACAAAACAGAGACAACGTATTAGATGTATTAGACGAACATATTAGTGTATTATCGAAGTTTAGAAGTTTATTAATCAAAAAAGATTTTGATTCTTTTAATGAAATGATCGAAGAAGCCAATTCTATTCAAAAAGTATTACAAAAAAAATAGTGTTATGAAAATTAATCCAATATTCGAAACGCCGATTAAGCGACCAATTCTTATCGCTGGTCCTTGCAGTGCTGAAACAGAAGAGCAAGTCCTTCAAACAGCTCAAGAACTAGCCGCCCAAAATATAGACCTATTCCGTGCAGGTATTTGGAAACCTCGTACTCGACCAAACTCCTTCGAAGGTGTAGGTACGGTAGGATTGAAATGGCTCAAAAAAGTTAAAGAACAAACAGGCTTAAAAGTAACAACAGAGGTTGCGAATAGAGAGCACGTTTTTGAGGCACTTAAATATGGAGTAGATGTACTTTGGCTAGGAGCGAGGACGACCGTAAATCCTTTTTCTGTTCAAGAAATCGCAGATGCTTTAGAAGGAGTAGATATTCCTGTTTTAGTAAAAAATCCAATCAATCCAGATTTGAATTTATGGATAGGTGCTATAGAACGCTTACAAAAAGCAGGGATCAATAAAATAGGTGTGATCCACAGAGGCTTTTCTGCTTTTGGTGATTCCAAATTTAGAAATACGCCACGTTGGCAAATTCCAATAGAGTTGATGCAACGAATGCCAGAGCTAACCTTTATTTGTGATAACAGTCATATCTGTGGTCGTCGAGATATTTTAGAAGAAGTAGCTCAAAAAGCAATGGACCTAAACTTTCATGGTTTGATGACCGAAATACATCCAACGCCTGATGCTGCTTGGAGTGATGCCAAACAGCAAATCACACCTTACCAATACAAAGAATTGATCAATAATTTGGTGATGAGAGAAATAACAACCAATAATCAGCTTTTCCTCAAAAATCTCGATGGTCTTCGTCAACAAATTGATGTAGTAGATAATGAACTAATGGCATTATTAGGTAAACGAATGCAATTAGCAGAAGATATCGGTTTATACAAAAAGAACAATAATATTTCCATTCTTCAACCAAGTCGCTGGAATGAGATTTTACAAAAAGCAATCGTGAAAGGGAAGGAGAAAGGGCTAAGTGAGGAGTTTGTAGCTTTATTCCTTAAGGCTATACATGAAGAGTCCATTAATCATCAAGAAGCGGTCATGAATAAAGAAGGTGTCGAAAATGTGTCTTCTAAGTAAGTTTGCGTCTAAAGTATATAAAACATAATGATGACTTTTTCGTAAGAAAAAAAGAGTATTCGTCTACTAAAACAAGGAATTAATAGTTTTTTTAGACATCAAAACTCGAAAAAGCCTACTTTTGTAGCAGTCATCTATTTAGAAACTTAGAAGAATGTTTCATCTTCATTTAAAAAGACACTTATAATTATGGGATTATTTGATTTTATAAGAGGTGAATTAATAGAAGTTATCGATTGGGTCGAAAACGACCAAAATATCATGCTTTATAAATTTCCTGACAAAGATGCTAACATCAAATATGGAGCGCATCTAACCGTACGTGAATCTCAAACCGCAATATTTTTGGACGAAGGTCAATTCGCTGATTTTTACGAACCAGGTAGATATGAATTGATAACAGAGAATATGCCGTTTTTGACATCGCTCAAAAATTGGGAAACGGGTTTTAACTCTCCTTTTAAATGTGATGTCTACTTTGGTTCAAATCGTACCTTCACCAACTTAAAGTGGGGAACACCAAACCCAATTATATTACGTGATCCAGAATTTAAGCAAGTTCGGGTAAAAGCTTTTGGTACCTACTTTATCAAAATCAAAGACATCAAAACCTTCTTTACAGAATTTGCAGGTACTAAGCCTGTGGTGAGAGTGACAGATGTTGAAGCAGCAATGCGTGATATTATTTCACCAAAATTTGCAGAAGCATTAGCAGAAACAGGTGTATCTGTTTTAGACATGGTGTCGAACTATACCGAACTAGGTGAAAAGTTAACGCCTGTTATTCAAAACGATCTAGATCCATTTGGTATTGAGTTAGTAAAATTTCAAGTAACAAGTACTTCTTTGCCGAAAGAAGTAGAAGAGTTTTACGACAAGATGACCAATATGAATATGGTGGACGATATGAACAAGTTCCAACAATTTCAAACGGCTCAAGCAATGGAAAAAGCAGCTGAAAATCCAGGTGGTGGAGCTAGCGAAGGTATTGGAATGGGAATGGGATTCGGAATGGCTAATATGATGACTCAACAACAGCAACAGCAGCAGCAAGCTCAACAAAATCAGCAAGCTGCTAATACGCCAAAGGCTGAAACAAAAGAAGACATCATGAACACGCTTAAGGAATTAGGCGAGCTCAAAAAAGCAGGCATTCTTACTCAAAAAGAATTTGATGCAAAAAAGAAAGAATTATTAGCAAGACTATAAAAGTGAGTTTATACATTTGCTAACAAAAGTCAGTTTTTTCTGCATTGCAGAGAACTGACTTTTGAAATTCTGAAAAGATAATCTGAAAGCATACGATATTCAAAATTTATGCAAGAGTACGAAGGAAGTACCTACACACCCGATTCGGAACAATCAAACTGTCCATCCTGTGGAGGACAATTGATCTATTCCGCCGAAAACAAAAAAATCACTTGTAACTATTGTGGCTACAAAGAAGACATCGACGATGCTAATGACGAAGTAGTCGAACAATGCTTGGATGAAGCGCTTACTACAGTCAAAAGTTATATACCAGAAGAATCAGGCAAAAAGGTTTTTGATTGTGGTAACTGTGGAGCAAAGTTTATGCACGACAAAGAACAAGTGAAAGTGAGCTGTGGCTTCTGTGGTTCTACCAATGTAAATGTCGAAGCCTTCCAACATCAGTACATTCAACCTCAAGGAATTATTCCTTTTTATATTTCGAGAGTTGAAGCCGAACGGCAATTTAATCGTTGGATCAAACAAGGTTTCTTTCATCCTTCCAAACTAAAAAAATTAGCTGAGGTAGAAGGATTGCACGGCATTTACTTGCCCTTCTGGACCTATGACGCACACACTGATGCTTCTTGGAGTGGTGACGCTGGGCGCTTTGTACATCACAATACCGCACGAATGGGAAGAGGAGGAATGCCTCGTGTACCTGGTATGCCCAATATGCCGCAAATGGGACGTGGTATGAGTAGAGGTGGTTCGGTACCTCAAATAAGTTGGCAGCACCGATCAGGAAAAATGCGCCATTTTTTTGATGATATTTTAGTTATTGCCTCAGGAGGATTGAAGCAAGTCGAAATCAATCATATTATTCCCTACCGAATGGGAGAAGTCGTCAACTTCGATCCTCGTCTTATGATTGGTTGGGAAGCCGAAGTATACAATGTAGAAGTTGACAAAGGTTACCAAATGGCTGACCAAATTATGGATGCTAGATTACGAAATATGTGCTCTGCTCAACTTGGTGGAGACACACAACGGAATTTGCACGTAAGAAGTACCAAATCTCAACAAACGTTCAAACATATTATCTTACCAATCTGGATTAGCTCTTATACATACAATAACAAGGTTTATCGGTTTATTATTAATGGTCAAACGGGAAAAGTATATGGTCAAAAGCCTACTTCTTGGATAAAAATTGTTATACTTGTATTATTATTTGTCCTCTTTTTGGCAGGTATTTACTACTTAAAATATAGTGGTCTTCTTGCTAGATAAGATGCATAAAATTGCCATAGACTAAAAGCAAATTGAATGATACAAGTTTTTATCACAGGAGGGACCTTTGATAAAGAATACAACTTTATTACAGGAGAATTGTACTTCAAAGATACACACCTCAAAGAAATGTTTGAACGGGGACGTTGTACACTAGATATTGATATCAAAACATTAATGATGGTCGATAGTTTGGAAATGACAGAAGATGATCGCCAAATTATCGTACACAATTGTCGAAAATCGGCTAGTAAACATATCCTTTTGACGCACGGAACAGATAAAATGGTGGAAACAGCTACCGTCTTAGCTGCTGCAGAAATTCCTGATAAAACAATTGTCTTAACTGGTGCTATGGTGCCTTATGCTTTTGGTACTTCTTCAGATGGATTCTTCAATTTAGGTTCTGCCTTAGCGTTTTCTCAAACCTTATCTCCAGGAGTTTATGTCGTCATGAATGGTCGTTATTTTGACTGGGACAATGTGCGTAAAAATCGAATGACGGGCAACTTCGAAGAAATTAAAAATCAGTAAAGTGGAATATTTAGGGCTCATTTTTGAATTTTTTTTACTCGGCTTAGGTGTTTATCTTTATCTATTCTCCGTAGGAAAGTTTAAAACACATGACCAAACCTTGCAAAAGCGTTCAGATGAATTTCGTAAATCGAATTCAACTTGGTTGAGAATCGGATCACTTGCTTTAATTGCTATGATGCTAATCAATATCGTTATTCATCTTTCACAATTATTCAACAAGGTATGATTACATTCGGTGATTTTATGAATGTAGAAATGCACGTTGGAACCATACTCGACGTGCAAGATTTTCCTGAAGCGCACAAACCAGCCTATCAACTCAAAATAGATTTTGGAGACAATATTGGCATCAAAAAAACAAGCGCAAAAATCACCGACTTATACCAAAAAGAAAACCTGATCAACACTCAAGTAATAGCCGTTACTAATCAAGGCAAAAAGAGCTATAGCAAAAAGGCTTTTTAACGTAGTATGGTGGAAAAAGATAACACCAAGTTGGGGAGTTTATTATTTTTTTTGCCTAAAAGAAGCTATTTTAGAAATGAAATTAATCAAAACAATACAGCCTATCGGCGGCTATTGGAAAATGACGGAAGAAGGTTATTTAGTCAATGATACAGCAATAGAAAAAGTTCCTGCCCATTATTTACCCGTTTTAGAAGAAATAAAAGAAGCTTATTTAGAACAGCATAAAGTGGACTTGCTTAGCATTTATCTTCGAGGGAGTGTAGCGAGAGGGCAAATGGTAGAATCCTTTTCTGATCTTGATACTTTTGCTATTGTTCGGCAAGACATTCGTTGGAAGAAAGTAGCTTGGAGTAAGGCTTTAAATGATGAACTCCAAGCCAAATATCCATTTATAAAAGAAGTAGAACTTATGCTCAGTGGTTTTCCACTTAATACAAATATGGAAATGCTGGTCAAAACTCAGTCTTTGTTAATCTTTGGGGAAGATTTGGGGCAAGAGATCACACCATATCGAGTATCTAAGGCTTTAATGCTCAATTATCGTTGGATTCGAGAAGATATTGACGACTTTTTAGCCAAAAAAACGATTGACGAAACAGATTGCCAAGAAATCATGAAAGTTATCGTTCGAACAGGTTTTGAACTCGTCATGGAACGTTTGGGCAAATATACCACAGATTTGTATTGGTGTGCTCAAGGATTTGTGACTTATTATCCTCGTTATCAGTCAGAAGTAGAGCAAGCACTACATTTTTACTTGAACCCTACAACGGAAAAGAAGAAATTGGATGCATTGGTGCAGAAATTAGGCAACTTTATCGCTGATAAATGTGCAAAAGAATTGTTAATCTGAAAAGAATGCAAAAGAAATATTCTTTTTTGAAGTATTCACTGTCTTTTTTCAGGGAAATTGTTTAAAAAGGTCTAATTACTTGGACGCTTTATGATTAAGGATTGCGTTAATTTTATTATTATTGCATTTATTAATTATTTGAGATTCTACTACTAAATAACGACCAAATAATAACGACTACATTTTAGCTTATGATCTATTGTCTCAAGATTTCGTTAAAAATACTCATTACCACTAGGTAGCTTGCGTTTTTTGCTTCATCTTTAAAGAGAATATCGTTACTACAAAATGATAGATTTATTTTTTGTCCGTTATTAAGAATTTATTTTGACTAATCAGATATGAAAAAAATACTACTTACATTAATTTGCCTCAGTTGCTTTCTTGTTTGCAACCTCTCTGCCCAATTAAGAGTCGCTGATAATGCTAATTTCTACGATACTAAAAATATCAAAGAAATAAGAATCACATTCGATCAAAAGAACTGGCCTGACATTTTAGATTCACTCCGACTTTATGGAGATGGTCTCTTGGCTGGAATGATCTCTGTTGACGGAAAAACATACAAAAATGTTGGGATTCGCTACCGAGGTAGTCGTTCTTTCCAAACAGGCTCAAAAAGAAATGCGCTACATATCAAACTAAACTATATTGAAAAGGATCAAAACCATAAAGGCTTCAAAACATTGAAGTTGTCGAATGCCTTACGTGATCCTAGTTTAATTAGAGAAGTTTTGGGCTACGAGATCGCAAGAAAATATATGCATGCACCACAAGCTAATCATGCCAAGCTTTATATCAATGGAGAATACTACGGTCTTTTCGTCAATATAGAAGCTGTTGATGGTGTTTTCTTAAACAAACATTTTGGATCTAGTAAAAATTCAAAGTTTAAATGTTCGCCAGATTTAGACGCACCCTACGTAAACGAGTGTAAGAAAAATATCTATGCGAATTTAGAGTACGAAAAAAATGCTTCTTGTTACGCTCGTAACTACGAGATCAAATCTGATGATGGATGGGATGATCTAATCGAATTGACTAAAGTACTGAATAACGATACTAAGAATATTGAAAAAATATTAAACGTTGATCAGACTTTATGGATGTTGGCTTTCAATAATGTTCTAGTAAACTTGAGTTCTTACACAGGACAATACAGTCAAAATTACTACTTGTATAAAGATAATGATGGTCGTTTTACACCAGTCATTTGGGACTTAAATTTAGCCTTTGGTAGTTTTAAGAATACAGGTAGCGGCTCTGATCTAAATCTTCAAGGATTACAGCAACTAGACCCACTGTTACATTTCGATAATCCTGCAAAGCCATTAATCAGTAAATTATTGGCAATAGATGACTACAAGAAAGTTTATCTTTCTCATTTACGTACCATCTTATACGAAAACTTTATTGATGGTCAATACGAAAAGCGTGCTCGTGATTTACAACGACTAATCACAGTGCCTCATTTCAATGATCAAAATAAGCAGTACGATCACAATAAATTTTTGGCAAGCTTGACAAGCACTACTGGTAAAAGAAGTAAAATACCAGGTATAATTGAACTCATGTCGAAGCGTACAAAGTTCTTAAAGAAACATAAAAGTATTTCTGTTATACCTCCAACGATTACAGATGTAAAAGTGTTGAATCGTAAGAAGTTTGATAAGGCAAATAGCGATACATATAGAATCCAAGCCAAAGTCGGAAAACGTGCTAAACATGTAACGCTTTACTACCGTTATGATGCAAACGAACCTTACAAACAGGTGAAAATGCTTGATGATGGTAAGAATAATGATGAAAAAGCTGGAGACAATATTTATGGTATTTCTGTGGATGCAAAAAACAAGGAAGTTGAATACTATGTGATTGCTGAAAATGCAGGAGCGATCAATTACTCTCCTTCTAACTATATGTTTGAACCTTATTCTTCGATGATGAAGGAACTTAATAAGTAAGTGCTTGGACAGAAATAAGTTCCGTACGGGAAGTTATTATTTGACCATTACTAAATAGACTTTATTCTAAAGAATTTTGTATGGCACAAAAAGCGTCTTTTTATCTTTCTGGGGGGCATACCCACCCACAATGTGGTTCATTCCATCAAATATCCACAGGATATTTGGTTGTTTCACAACTGCATTGCATTCATCCGCACCTGTAATAAGGGGATATCTGCCCATCCACTAGTGGTTCTCTTCGTTAAAAAGATTCTCAGAGTCTTTTCTGTTTTGCACCACTTCGTTCATGGGCGTTTCTTGGCTGATATAAAATACTTCCTTTTTTTGCTCATAAAAACCTTTCAGAATTAAGTCTAATAATTGACAAACAATACGTTGAAATAAAAAATATTATTTAGAACGGATTTGAAACCAACATTTGGCGTTCAAATCCGTTCTTAGTATTAGACAATTTATTTTGAAAAAATCCTTAAACATATGTATAGGCTTTTTGTCCTTATTTCTATTCTTTTCTTTGCTTCTTCAATTTTTAGTCAAGATTTATACGATGTTTATAGCGTAAAAGAAATTCGTGTAACGATTGATGAACCAGATTGGGCCATTCAACTAGACGAATTAAAAGACGAAAAAAAACGCTTACTAGCTACGGTCAAAGTAGATGGGATAACTTATGATAGCGTAGGCATTCGCTTCAAAGGAAATAGCTCCTTTTTTAATGTTCAGAAATCGGGTTCTTCAAAACTTCCCTTTAATATCAAGATTAATTACATAAAGAAAGATCAACGATTAAAAGGAAACTATACGACCTTAAAACTTTCCAATGTTTTTCGAGATCCAAGTTTCTTAAGAGAGGTGATGTCTTATGAGATTGCTCGAAACTATATGCCATCACCGAAAGCTAATTATGCAAAATTGTATATCAATGATGAGTATATGGGGCTTTATAATAATACTGAATCGGTAGACAAAAATTTCTTGGAAAAGCATTTTGCGTACAAAGAGGGCGTTTTAGTAAAGTGTGATCCAAGTTGGGATCATAAGGTGAAAAAAGGATGCTTTAAGGGAGATAAAGCTTCCTTGATGTTTGCAGGCAAAGACTCTATGTGTTATGATGGCTTATATGAATTAAAGTCAGATTATGGTTGGAGTGATTTACTACAATTAGTCAATACGCTCAACAAAAAACCTGCTAATATTGAAAAAATCTTAAATATTGATCAAACCCTTTGGATGTTAGCTTATAATAACATCTTGGTCAATTTAGATAGTTATACTGGTCGTCTTAGTCATAATTACTACATGTATCGAGATACCTTTGGTATTTTTCATCCGATACTTTGGGATATGAATTTATCCTTTGGAGGTTTCCGTTTTGATGGAAATGGTGCGCAGTTGACCAATGAACAGATGCAAAAATTAAGTCCCTTTTTACATTACAAAACAGATAATAAAAAGCGACCTCTAATTAATGTATTGCTCAAGAACGATTTGTATCGTAAAATATATATTGCTCATCTGAAAACTATATTAGAAGATCATTTTACGAATTATGCCTACCAAAAACGAGCATCCGATATTCAAAAAACCATTGACTATTATGTAAAGAGTGATGAAAATAAATTGTACTCTTACGAAGCATATAAACAAAACTTAAATCAAACCTCTGAAGCAGGTAAAACAAAAATCATAGGCATTACGGAATTAATGAATGCTCGAGCATCTTATCTAAAAGCACATCCCTTATTCCAAAAAAAGCAGCCACGAATTTCTGAAGCAAAACATCAGCTTAAAGACGAACAATATGCTATAACTGTACGTCTTCAAGATGCAGATAATGCCTGGTTGTTTTATCGACTAAAAGATAAGGCGCCTTTCCAAAAAGTAGCCATGAAAGATGATGGTACTAAAGGAGATGGAAGTGCAGACGATAAAGTCTTTGGAGCAATGATAGAGAAGGTAAAAGGCGCTCAATATTATATTGTAGCAGAAAATGAACGGACAGTAATTTTTTCTCCTCCAAATGCTTCATTTGAATTTTACGAAATCAAATAGTATTTTTAGGATTATTTAAATAAAAGAATATATAGCGAGCAAAACGCTGCGCTTATAAACGTACATGAAACTAGAAACTGCTCTTGAAATCTGTAAACCTCCGTCCGAGGTTTATGCCTTTTTAATGGATGAAGAGAATCTCTCTTTGTGGATAGATGGTTTTGTGCGCTTAGAGCGAATAAGTGGCGAAGACGGAGCTATAGGGTCAGTATCTAAGCATATTTACAACGAAAAAGGAAAAGTGATCGAGCGAATTGAAGAAATAACCGCAAATATCAAAGATGAGTTACTTGAAGGGATTTTGAAAGGTGATCGCATGAATATTCTCATTCGCAATCAATTAAAACCAGTAGGAAAAGGGCATACCAAATTATTAGTCGAAGTCGAAGTAAAGCCCAAATCCTTATTTTATAAGCTATTTTTGCCTTTTTACAGGGCTGGAATGCTAAAAAGACAAGAATCTGATTTACAAAGATTGAAAGAAGTAGTTGAAAAGTTAACAGATTAACTTATCTTTGTGTTACTGTTTATTTAAATTACTCATTTATCGGATAATTTTGTCCCAAATTATCCAACTTATCTGACCGGAAAATCTTCAACACTGAGCATTAGCTTCCTAAGTTAAAGGAAATGCCTAGCAATTGCTAAAGTATAAAATGATATTAATATTATCAATTATATACTTCTAGCTCATTTTGCCATGTTTAGAAATTAATTAATGATTTACCATCAGAATGGTAATGTTTTTGATATTAAACTAAAGTTATCGCATATGAAACCGTCCCAAAATGTATTCAAGATTATGAAGAAAGTATTCTTGTGCTTTGCAGTACTACTGTTTTTAGCAATCAACCCAACATTAGCTCAAACGCCTGATAAGCCAAATGCCTTGGCTTTCAAACGCTTGTTTATTGATTATGAAACACCAGCCTCAGGTAGATTGGAGTTAGCTAATTTTAGAGGCGGCTGGGAAGTTGCTTATATGAGAAATGTCAATCAAAACCTAAATATTGGTATTCCTTTCCATTTAGGACTTATAAAATTTCCTGAAGACAATTTTAATCGTACTATTGCAGGTTTAGATGGTATTGTTCAATACCAATTTTACGAACCAACTCGTTTTCTTATTCCATACGTATTTGGTGGAGTAGGAGGTGTAATGGAAGATTTTGAAAATCTCAATATTCAATTTCCCGTAGGCCTTGGAGCAAATTTCCGTATTTATAGAGGAGCTTTTATCAATTTACAAGCAGAATATCGAAAATCCTTATCAGAAGATAAAGATAATATCAAAGTTGGTTTAGGATTCTTATTTAACCTAGGAAACTGGGGAGAAGATGCACTACCTCCAGAAGATCAATTACCTTATGCTGGTATTGTCGATGCCGATGGCGATGGTGTACCCGACTCTGATGACAAATGCCCTGATGCTGCTGGTGTTGCTGCCTTATTAGGTTGCCCAGATGCCGACGGCGATAATATTGCCGATAGTGATGATATGTGTCCTGAAGAAGAAGGCTCGCCTTTAACCAAAGGTTGTCCAGATACAGATGGCGACGGCATTGCCGATAGCGATGATCCTTGTCCAGAATCTGCTGGTCCGCGTATTACGAATGGTTGCCCAGATACAGATGGCGATGGCGTTGCAGATAAAGATGATAAATGTCCAAGCCAAATAGGCGCAATTGCTGATGGTGGTTGCCCGTCTACTAAAACAAATACAAGTACAACTACCACTACCACGGGAGGTACTATTACCAATCCTACAGGAACGACGGTGATAGGTCAACCTAGTGGAAGTTCTGATGATAGTGATGGTGATGGCTTTGCAAACAATATTGACGAATGTCCAAATGAGTCAGGAACAGTAAGAGGTTGTCCAGATTCAGATGGTGACGGAGTTGCTAATAGATTTGATCCATGTCCAAACTCTTCAGGTGGTGCAAATGGCTGCCCAGATAGCGATGGAGACGGAGTAGATGATTCTACAGATCGTTGCCCAAATAGTTGGGGACCTACTAGTAATTATGGTTGTCCTGGTATTAGAGCAGAAACGCGTGCAGTCTTAAATCTTGCATTACAAAATGTGAATTTTGAAACGGGTCGTGCGCAACTAACTAGCGGTTCTTACCAATATCTAGACGAAATCATTAATGTGATGAATGAATATTCAAGTTATAGTTTGAGTATCAATGGGCATACAGATAATGTTGGTGATGATGAAAAGAATTATAAACTATCTGAAGAGCGTGCAAAAGCTTGTCGTGATTACTTGAATAGCAAAGGCGTATCAATGGATAGAATGGTTTATGCTGGTTTTGGTGAAGAAGATCCAAGAGCAGATAATTCTTCTCGCCAAGGTCGTCGTATTAATCGTCGTGTAGAGTTCAACTTATTTATTCGATAGAACAAGATTCACTTCTAGACAAAAAAAGGATATTGGCATTGCCAATATCCTTTTTTTGTCTAGAAGTAAAAATGTATACCCTGCCTTTTATT
>JAHDIP010000140.1 GCA_020630735.1 Saprospiraceae bacterium
AGGTACTTTGAACCTTTGGCAATCCGAAAACCATTTTGCTTGCTGTATAAAACAGTTCTTTTACATACTAAGAAAAGAATTAGTATAAGAAAGAAAAGGTTTTTTATCTTTGATAAAGATCGAAATAGCTTCTAAGCATTAAAACCAACAAACTATGAATAGAAAGAACTTTTTAAAATCCTTAATCGGTGCCTCTGCTTTTTTATCAATGCCTTATTCTTCCTATGGAAATAATAATGAAGCTATTCGAGAAATGATCAAAGACTCGTCTAGAAAAACAGATGGTAGTATGTTTGGTTTTAAAGCAAGTCCAATTGATAAGGTACGTGTTGGAATTATTGGGATGGGGAACAGAGGAAATACATTACTGGAAATGCTCCAATGGCTTGGAGAAAATAATCATTGTGAAGTCGCTGCATTATGTGATCTAGAAACAAAGAAGGTAGATCGTGCGAAAGAAAAATTAAAACAATGGCAAAAAGTTGAACCCAAATTATACAGTGGCTCCGAAAATGAATGGAAAAAACTCGCAGAACAAGATGACATTGATTTACTCCTCATTACTACACCTTGGGAACTACACACTCCCATGGCCATCTACGGAATGAATCAAGGAAAACACGTAGCATCAGAAGTACCCATCGGGTATACATTGACAGATTGCTGGAATTTAATAGAAACAGCAGAGCGAACAAAAAGACATTGTATTATGATCGAAAATTGTTGTTATAACGAAGAAGAACTTTTCGTACTCAACATGATCGAAAATAATGTTTTTGGAGATTTAACACATGCCGAAGGTGCCTACTTACACGACTTACGAGCACACATGCTCAGCGATGACTACTACCAAGGTCAATGGCGTTTGAAACACCATATCGAGCGGGATGGTAATTTTTATACAACACATGGTTTAGGCCCAATTAGTTTTTACTTAAACATCGGACGAGGAGATACTTATTCGCACTTGACATCAATGAGTTCACGAGAATTAAATTTGAGCCAAACTGCAAAAAAAGAAAATTCAAAATATACAGCGTTCAAATGTGGGGACATGAATACCACAATGATCAAAACAGAATTGGGCAAAACGATTATGTTACAATTTGATGTCCATACTGGAAGACCTTATTCGAGAATCAACAAGGTAGTAGGAACAAAAGCGGTGCATGATGGCTATCCAAGCCGCTTATATATTGATTCGGGTGAACTCGTTTTTTGGGGACATAAATGGTTGCCAGAGGAAGAGTATAATACTTACAAATCGAAGTATAGACATCCAATGATCAAAAAGCTGAAAGCAATCAGTGAAGCTTTTAAACAAGGACATGGAGGTATGGACTTTGTAATGATGTATCGTCTTATTCGATGCCTGAATAAAGGACTTCCTCTAGACATCAATGTGTACGATAGCGTGATGTGGAGTGCTATTACGCCCTTGTCTGAAATTTCGGTAGCAAGCAAAAGTATGTCTGTTCCGTTTCCTGATTTTACAGGAGGAGCTTGGAAAGATAAAAATCCATTAGAAGTAATGAGAGAGATTTAATTTAATGGATTTACAACTCATCGTGAAGGCATTCAAAATTGAAGGCACAGTTATAGACATTTGCCCTTTGGGTAATGGTCATATCAATTCAACATACAAAGTTTCAACAGTAGAAACAGCTTCGCCTGATTATGTCTTACAATTGATCAACCACAATATTTTTAAAAACGTGCCTGCTCTCTCAGAAAACACGATTCGGTTGACAAATCATCTTCGGTCAAAACTTCAAAAAAATTATTCCTTAACGGAACTTGACCGCAGAGTATTGACCGTCATTTATACAAAAAACGAAAAAAGTTACTACAAAGATACAGAGGGAAATTATTGGAGAATATTTCTTTTCATAAAAGATTCTAAAACGATAGAAATTTTAGAAAATGGTGAGCAAGCTAAAACAATGGGATACGCTTTTGGTCAATTCCAAAGCCTATTAATTGATCTACCTTCACCACCTTTGCATGATATTTTACCAGACTTTCATAATACCTCAAAGCGGATTGAAGCCTTCAAAAAAACAATTGCCGAAAACAGCTTTGGGCGACTTAATGAAGTCCAATCTGAAGTTGATTTTTTATTGTCTTTTGAAACACAAATGAAGTCGATTGTAAAAAAAGGAGAAGCGGGTATTATTCCGCTCCGCATCATTCATCAAGACACAAAATTAAGTAATATTTTATTCGACAAAAATGATCAAGTGCTTTGCATTATTGACTTAGATACTGTAAGCTTTGCTTATCTTTGTTATGACTTTGGAGATGCCGTTAGAGCTGGAATGAATACCGGCAAAGAAGATGACGAAAACTTAGCAAATATTTCATTGAACATGAAGATTTTCAAAGCCTTTGCTAATGGTTATTATCAAACATCAAAAGAGTTTATTACTAAAGCCGAAGTGGAAACATTAGCCTTTGGGGCAAAATTAATTTGCTACGAACAAGCACTACGTTTTTTGGATGATTATTTGAATGGCGATCAGTACTATAAAACTGACAAAGAAAAACATAACTTAATCCGAGCACGTGCACAAATCGAATTTTTCAAGGATCTTCTGAAAAACTTCGATGAAATGGACACTTATGTTAAAAACTTATACAAAGAAGTTATTTAAAAATGGAAAATTCAACTCAACTCGCTAATCGTTTCAGAGAAGTATTATTAAGTGGTCAATGGATTGCTAATACCAACTTTAAAGAAAAATTATCGGATGTAACTTGGCAACAAGCAACAAGAAAAATCGGATCTTTAAATACGATAGCTGCATTGACATTTCATATTAATTACTACATAGCTGGAGTACTAAATGTGTTGGAAGGTGGTGCACTAGAGATAAGAGATAAATATAGTTTCGATGCTCCACCAATAAACTCCAAGGAGGACTGGGAAAAATTGTTAGAGCAATTGATAAATAATGCTGAACAGTTTGCCAATCAACTAGAACTTTTACCAAACGAAAAGTTAGACTCCGCTTTTGTCGATGAAAAATATGGGAATTATCGGCGAAACATTGAAGGGATGATTGAGCATAGTTATTATCACCTAGGGCAAATATCTTTAATCAAAAAAATGATCGTAGAATCAGAGCAAGGATAATATATTCTTAGGAATTTTTGGCATCTACTTTTTAATGATTTCGTAGCAAAAATGTTTTTCATATTCGGGATAATTACGCAATTCAGGATGATTAAATTCTCCTTTTTTTGTCATCCCTATTTTCTTCATCACATTTTCGGACTTATTATTCTTTATCGTACAGACTGATATTATTTTCATTATGCCTAATTCATTAAATGCATATTCAATACATCTCTTTGCACCTTCTGTTGCATATCCTTTGCCCCAAGCATTTCTTTTTAATCTCCAACCAATATCAATTGCAGGCGTAAATTTTGTTTTATATTCTTGAAATGCGAGTCCGATCATTCCTATAAATTCTTTTGTTTCTAAAATTTCTGTTGCGTAGTACGTGTATCCATTTGTAGCAAAATGCTGTTGAAGTTTTTCTATTAATTCTTTAACTTCCTTTTTTGATAATGTCTTTGGAAAGTGTTCCATTACTTCTTTATCTGAATTTAGCTTTGCAAATTCTTCTAAATCGTCTTTCCTCCAAGCTCGAAAACCGAGTCTTTCTGAGGCGAATATGTATTCGTTTTTTTTCATTTTTTTAAGCTAATCGTTTGGCAATCCGAAAACCATTTTGCTTTCTGTATACTAGCGCTATTAACAAAACTACGCATAAATTGTATACGGAAAAACAAGTGGTTTTTTTATACTTAGATTTCCTTTCAGAAAAGGATTATATCCTTTCCGTTCGATATAATTAAAATTATTCACCCCCAGTTGATCAGGATAAAAATGAAACTCTAGTTCGTTTATTGATTCATTGATAATAAAAGGAAGTAACATTTCAAGACTAGGCATTGATGGAGCAATAAGATCATAAATGGCGAGGCAATTCTTTTTTTGTTCCATCGCAATAATGGTATCCAATTCTTTAATGTAATATAAGTGATCAGGAAGCGTGTATAAAACATGAAACATCGTAAGCTTTAAACTCATCGTAGCAAAAATATTCGAAACAGGACTTCGTTTTTCAACCGCTTTTGCAATAAAGTCTAATCGTTCTAAACCTAATTTCTCTAGTGGCTTTTTGGTAAATGGTAGCTGTTGATTTTCTTGAAGCGTCTGACGAATAAGGTATTGTTTGATCGGAGTAAAACCGCCATTATCATAATAATCAACAGCTTCGTCATCAGCAAAGAGAAAGAAAAATTCATGTTGATTTTTTGCCCACTCTATTGCTCGTTTCGTTAGTTCTCTATTCAAGCCTTGTTTTCGAAATTCAGGCAAGGTGCCTACTCCTGAAACTTGCGCCAATTGTTTTTCTTCGCCATTGATAATGCAAGGAACCGAATAAATACAGACATTCGAAATCGCCTTTCCATCCTTAAAAAAAGTAAACGGAACATAATTATCATCCCAAAAACCTGATTCGATAAGTAGGGAAAAATCAAGTTGATGAATATCGTAAAGTAAGGTTTTAAATGCACTTAAAAGAACTTCGTCTTTCCAGTATTGAGTATGGTATTGCATCGAAGTTATTTTCCGAATTTTTCTTTCAATTTCTTTTTAAGCGCAAGCATTTCGTCTCTAAATTGAGCGGCAGTAATAAAGTCTAAATCTTTTGCCGCTTTTTTCATTTTGCTCTCTGTAGCTTTTATCGTTTTTTCGAGTTGCTCTCGACTCATATAATCTACGACAGGATCGGCAGCAATACTTGGAGCATCAGGTTCGATATAAGCCTTAGCACCACCTGGGCGAATATCCAAAATAGATTGCTGGCTTAAGATTTCTTCTTTTGATTTGGTAACCGTACGAGGCGTGATATTGTGTTCTTCATTATAAGCAATTTGGATGGAGCGACGACGATTTGTTTCATCGATCGTTTGCTTCATAGAACGAGTGATTTTATCTGCATAAAACAGTACCAAACCATTCGAATTACGAGCAGCACGACCTGCTGTTTGTGTTAATGATCGAGCATTCCTCAAAAAGCCTTCTTTATCAGCATCAATGATAGCCACTAACGAAACTTCGGGCAAATCCAAACCTTCTCTCAATAAGTTGACCCCAACCAATACATCGAATACACCTAAACGCAAATCTCTCAAAATTTCCACCCGTTCCATCGTATCAATCTCGGAGTGAATATAGCGACAGTTGATGTTGAGTTTAATCATATACTTTGACAACTCCTCTGCCATACGCTTGGTCAATGTCGTTACCAGAACTCTTTCTTTTTTCTTAATACGTTCGCTAATCTCTTCTAGCAGATCATCTATTTGATTGATACTTGGTCGCACTTCTATAGGTGGATCTAATAAGCCTGTTGGTCGAATGAGTTGTTCGACAATTACACCCTCTGTTTGTTCGAGTTCATAGTCGGCAGGTGTAGCACTTACGAAAACGATTTGATGAATCAAAGACTCAAATTCACCAAAATTTAGCGGCCGATTATCCATAGCAGAAGGCAAACGAAATCCATATGAAACTAGATTCATTTTACGTGCACGATCGCCTCCCCACATTCCTCGTACTTGTGGAATTGTTGCATGACTTTCGTCTATCACCATCAAAAAGTCATCAGGAAAATAGTCTAGCAAACAGAACGGACGAGTACCAGGTAAACGACCATCAAAAAATCGAGAGTAATTTTCAACTCCACTACAGTAACCCAATTCTTTAATCATTTCCAAATCAAATGTTACTCGTTCTTTGATTCGTTTTGCTTCGAGGTATTTTCCTTCTCGTTCAAAATATAAAAACTGCTGATGCAGTTCGTCTTCGATATCTCTAATAATTTCGTTGATTCGTTCTCGGTTAGCGACGTAAAGGTTAGCAGGAAAGATAGCAGCCGTTTCCATTTCTTCGATGCGCTTGCCCGATTCAATTTCGATACGTTCAATCGTTTCTATTTCATCACCAAAAAAGGTCACCCGATAGCCATAGTCAACATAAGGCAAATTGATGTCTACCGTATCACCTCTTACCCGAAAAGATGACCGTGTAAAATCTGCTTCAGTTCGATTGTATAAACTTTCTACCAAATGATATAAAAAGGTATTTCTAGAAACAATTTGCCCTTTCTGAATACGAATTATGCTTGACTTATAATCTTCAGGATTTCCCATACCATAAATACACGAAACCGAAGCGACAATAATAATATCTCGTCTTCCTGACAATAAAGAAGAAGTGGCTCGCAAACGAAGTTTATCTACTTCTTCATTGATTTGCAAATCTTTTTCGATAAAGGTATCTGATACAGAAATGTATGCTTCAGGTTGGTAGTAATCGTAGTACGACACAAAATACTCTACAGCATTATTCGGAAAAAATTCTCTAAACTCGGCATATAGCTGAGCGGTCAAGGTTTTATTATGGGTAAGAATTAATGTTGGTCGATTGACCTCTTTGATCACGTTTGCCACTGTAAAGGTTTTACCAGAACCTGTAACACCTAGAAGGCATTGCGCCTTTTCGCCTTGATCAATACCTTCGACTAATTGTCGAATTGCTTGTGGTTGGTCTCCTGTTGGTTGAAACGGAGATACTAACTCAAAACTCATACTGCTGAATTAGAACTTGTGGAGTAGTTGGTGTTGGTACCTGTTTTAGGGCCTACGATGAAATACATATCAATGTAACCAATATTTTTGGCTGCAATTTTTCCTCTGTGAATGCATTCAAAATCGTATTTTACTTTCAAGTAAGTAGATTCTGAAATATTTACTCGACCGACTTCACTATTTGCTTCCATACGAGCAGCAACGTTTACCGTATCGCCCCAAATATCGTAAGCAAATTTATTGACTCCTACTACTCCTGCTACAACAGGACCAGTATGTAGTCCAATACGAGCTTCAAAATATGGTTGGCTATTTTGCTTTCGTTGATTTTTATAATCTTCTAAAAACTCTTGCATCTCTAAAGCTGCTTTCACAATATCAATCGGTGTTAATTCTCTACCTGCCAAACCACTTGCACACATATAAGCATCGCCAATAGTCTTGATCTTTTCGATATTATATTGAGAAATAATAAAATCAAATGCTTTAAAGCAGTGATCTAGCTCCCGCACTAATTGTTCTGGAGTAAGTTGCTCAGATATTTTACTAAAATTTTGAAAATCAGAAAAAAGAACTGTTACACTATCATATTTGCGAGCCTTAGCTTTTCCTTTCTCCTTCAATTCTTTTGCAATAGGAGCAGGTAAAATATTCAGCAATAATTCATCTGAGCGTTGGCGCTCTTCTTCAATAAGCTTTGTTTTCTCTTCCAGTTCTTCGTTCGCCTTTTTCTTAGAACGATAACGCATAAAAAACAAAATAGCCAATGCAATAATAAATGCAGAAAGTAAAAGTAAAAGGTTTCGAAGGTTTTTACTTCGTTCTACCGTAATACCTAGTTCGGCATTCTCTGCTCTTTTGGCATCTAGCATTGCTTGATTTTCTAGTTTTTCTCTAGAAAGAGCTTTGATTTGTGATTCTTTATATTTTATACGAGATTGTACTTCTTCATTTCTTTCGGCGATAGTAGCCATCTCTGTTTCTATCTCAGACAATGAAGTTTCCACATCTTTCTTTTCTTTACGTAGTTTATCTCGCTCTGCCTTTGTTTTATTTTTAAAAGACTGAAAAGACTCTTTTGCTTTCTCTAGTTCAGCTATTTCACGTTGGAGATTACGTTTTTCATTTTCAAGTTTAGCTTTCTCTTTTGAGAGTTCCGAATTATTATTGCTTCGAGTAGACGAACTCCTACCGCTTGAAGAAGATGATGACGACGATGAACTACCTGCTTTTGCTTTACTAAGATAAGCAACAGCCTCTTGACTGTAACTTAGTGCTCCTCTCAAGTTTTTCTTTTTCTTTTCAATTTCTACTAGCTTATTATAAGCCTTAGACATCTGATCGTAGTCTTTGATTTTTTTAGAAAAATCAACACTAGATTTATACCTAGTAGAAGCAGCACCATATTGTTTTTGCTTATAGTACATATCTCCAGCAAACATTGATGTGGAAATCATTTTAGAATAATCTTTGATTTCTACAGCCAAAGCGTGCGCTCTTCCAGCATAAGTAGCCGCTTTCTTGTAATCGGAGCCTTTATATTCTTGTGCGATTTTAAAATTGAGGTCGAGTTTTTTACGTTTATCTTTGGTTGCAGCAATTTGTTTTTCAAGGCTTTTAATACTTGAAGACTGTGCCAGGATGACACAAGAAAAAGACAGAAAAAATAGGATTAAAAGGTTCTTCATCCTTGAGACCATTCAATTTTATAATGAAAAGAAGAAACAAAAATACAAACAACTTAGCGCACTTACCGTTTTTTTCAGTAAAATTGTTTGCTTATAGGCTAAAAAGCTTAAACAACTTAATAGAATCTGGTGTTTCGTAATACGAAGTCGCAAAAATAAGACCATCCTTATTGGCAAAAGAGAAACTTTTTGCTAAAGTAGTGGTCAAAAAATTCCAAATACTAAAAAAATCGTGCAGACTACTCCTATCGTGACTATTTCTTTTTTTTCTTACCAAGGCTGGCTAGATCAGTGGTGGGCTTTCAAGCAAATGGGAATAGCACCGTTCCGTTTTGGTCGTGTACAAGGAATGCAAACCTTTAAAATGCTCGGAAGTGGCGGTGAAAACGGCTTTAGTATCCGACCTAACTTTGGCGTGTATGCACTTTTAGTTACTTGGGAGCAGGAGTCAGCCGCACGTACATTTTTTGAGCATAATCATGTTTATTTAGGGTTTAAAAACAGGGCAGAAGAAACGTGGACGGTTTTTCTTCATGCTACTATGTCGCATGGTCAGTGGTCAGGTGAAGAGCCTTTTACGATAACAAAGTCATTTGACGAAACTCAGCTAATAGGAGTCATTACTAGAGCTCGAATAAAAACAAGCCGGCTCGCACAGTTTTGGAAAGCAGTACCGACCGTTAGCGAATCTATCGAAAATAGAGACGGGCTACTTTTTTCAATGGGTATTGGCGAATGGCCTATCATTCAGCAAGCAACGTTTAGCCTTTGGGAAAACGCTAAGCTGATGAAAGCTTATGCTTATCGAAGCAAACTCCACAAAGATGTTATTATGAAAACTCGAAAGCTGGGTTGGTACAAAGAAGAGTTATTTGCTCGCTTTCTTCCTTTTGATTCGGAAGGAACTTGGGAGGGCAAAGAACTTTTAAAAGACTTTTTTAATCAAAAAAATAAAGAAGAAGATAGTTCTGTATAACTTTACAAATCTATGGAGTTAAATTTTAAAGAATTCGGACAAGGCGATCCTGTCATTATTTTACATGGATTATTTGGAACCTTAGATAATTGGCAAACAATAGCCAAACAATTGGCAAACAACTATACTGTATACATTGTAGATCAACGGAACCACGGTCGTTCACCTCATGATGACGATTTTTCATATTCAGTCATGGCGGAAGACTTACAACAGTTCATGGAAAGTAAATGGATATACGAAGCACACATTATCGGGCACTCTATGGGAGGAAAAACAGCAATGGAATTTGCGCTCAATTATCCTGACATGGTAGACAAATTAGTCATCGTTGATATCGCTCCAAAAGCCTACGAAGGTGGACATCAAGCCATTTTTGATGCTCTGTTTTCAGTTGACTTAAGTACATTGACTAATAGAAAAGAAGCTGATGAGCTACTGGCTAAAACAATCGACGATTATGGTGTCCGACAATTTCTTCTAAAAAACCTCACTCGTACAAAAGAAGGCTCTTATCAATGGAAAATGAACTTGCCTGTTATTTACAAACACTATCAAAACATTTTAGCAAGTCTAAGTACCGAGGAGACCTTCGAGAAAGAAACACTATTTATTAAAGGAGAAAAATCGAAGTATATTCAGGAAGCAGATAAAGTGACGATTGAACGCTATTTCCCAAAAGCTACTATCCGCATAGTAGAAGGCTCAGGGCATTGGGTTCACGCCGAAAAACCAAAAGAGTTACTTCATTTAGTACAAGATTACTTTGGCTAGAAAAGTCTCTATTAGAGTTATTTTTTCAAATTGGCACTATTTTTTATTAATATCTTATAGACAAAGAAAAATTACTCTTCCCTGCTCCCGAAGCAACTCCCACAAATTAACTACTCCCATGTTGTACTTTATGCAACATAAATCTTCCCAAACCGTTTATTTTTCTAAGATATATGACTTTTTGTCCATATATGACCCTCTTTTAATTAATTAAATCTTAAAAAGAACATATTTTTTTAATCTTTACTATAAATATTATACTTTTATTTTCGTTGAAACAATACACCTTTCTCAAAAGAGATAATTCCAAAAGAACGACTTAAACCATACTAATCATGAAGAAGATAAGCAGAGCGATAAAAATTACATTAGTATTACTTGTAGGGTTTGCAGGTATAGCTGCCGTGAGTGACAATAGTAAATTCTTTGAAATATCGAAGAACATAGAAATATTTACCAACCTTTATAAAGAAATCAACACTTATTATGTAGATGAGATCGATCCAGCAAAGCTAATGCGTACTGGAGTAGATGCGATGCTAGAGTCGCTTGATCCTTACACCAACTATTTATCAGAGTCTGAAATCGAAGGTTTCCGTTATATTACTGAAGGTAAGTATAATGGAATTGGTGCATTGATCAAAAAGATTGGAGACTACGTGACGATTACAGAACCTTACCAAGATTGCCCAGCACAAAAAGCTGGTCTAAAGGCAGGTGATGTTTTGATCGCTGTTGATGGAAAATCTACCAAAGGAAAAAGTACTGATGATGTTAGTGATATCCTAAAAGGGTTTCCAGGAACAGAAGTTGTCTTGACAGTAAGACGTCCTGGCGAATCTAAAGATTTGAAACTAACAATGGTACGTGATGAAGTAAAAGTACCCAATGTTCCTTATTCTGGAATGTTAAACGACGATATCGGATACGTAGCGTTGACAACGTTTACTCGTAACGCAGGTAAAAATGTAGGTGATGCAGTAAAAAAAATGAAAGAAGAAAATCCAAACCTTAAAGGTGTAGTATTTGATCTGCGTGGAAATGGTGGTGGTCTTTTAACAGAAGCCGTTAACGTATCTAATGTATTCGTTCCTAAAGGTGAGATGATCGTAACAACTAAAGGTAGAGTACCTGAGTGGGATAGAAGTTTCAAAACCTTAAATAAACCAATCGACACAGATGTACCCTTAATTGTACTAATTGATAAGGGCTCGGCTTCAGCTTCTGAAATTGTTTCTGGTGTAATCCAAGATTTAGATAGAGGAGTTTTAATCGGTCAACGTTCTTATGGAAAAGGATTAGTTCAAAATACGCGTGATGTTGGCTACAATTCTAAAGTAAAATTAACTACTGCTAAATACTATGTACCTAGTGGTCGTTGTATCCAAGGTGTAGAGTACAAAGATGGTAAGCCTGTCGATATTCCTGATGAAGAAAGAGCGAAGTTTAAGACAAGAAATAATAGAACAGTATTAGATGGTGGTGGCGTAAAACCAGATGTTTTCTTAGACAAAAAAGAAGGTGCAGAAATCATTGCAGGTCTTAAAAAGAAGCACCTTATCTTTGACTATGTAACTCAGTATTGTTTGAAGCACAAAGATGCTCCTACTATTGAATCGTTCAAATTTAATGAATACAATGAATTTTTGAGTTTTGTAGAAAACAAAGGATATTCTTACACAACTAGAAGTGAAGAAATTTTGGAAGAGTTGAAAGAAATTGCCAAAGAAGAAGAATACCTGGGTTCTTTAGATACAGAAATCAAAACACTCGAAAACAAAATCAATACAGAAAAGAAAGAAGGTTTAGTAAAATACCAAAAAGAAATTACTAAGCTGATCGAAAGAGATATCATTAGTCGTTTCTATTATCAAACTGGAAAAATCCAGATTGGATTGAAAAACGATGAGGAAATAGAGGAAGCGATCAAATTGATCAATAATCCAACAGAGTATAAAAAGATATTGAACTAATAATCTTCTAAAAAAGATGCAAAAAGCGGTTTAAGTAGATTACTTAAGCCGCTTTTTGTTTTGTGAGGCGTTATAATTTAGGTTTGGCTCACCACTTATCAATATATGAGTAAGAAAGCTTATATTTGACCAAATTTTCAACTATGCTAAAGTCTATCTATCCATCCCTTCAAAGAGCCAAAAAAGAACAGGAAAAAAAGTTTGTTGTCTTAATCGATCCTGATAAGGTGAGCTTAAGAAATGTAGACCAAGTGCTCAAATTAGCAATTGATGCTAAGGTAGACTACTTTTTTATAGGCGGAAGTCTTGTTGTCAATAATATGCTTGACCAATGTTTACAGGCTATAAAAGATGCCTGTGATATTCCGATGATTTTATTTCCAGGTAATTCTTCTCAGTTGAGTTATAAAGCAGATGCCTTACTTTTCCTTTCCCTTATTTCTGGTCGAAATCCTGAATTATTGATCGGTAAACATGTTATTTCAGCACCCTTTCTAAAAATGAGTCCGCTCGAAATTCTGCCGACAGGTTATATGCTTATAGATGGCGGTGTACCAACTACCGTTTCTTATATGAGCAACACTTACCCTATTCCATCAAACAAAAATGATATAGCCGTTTGTACAGCTATGGCTGGTGAAATGCTAGGTCTAAAACTCATCTACATGGACGCAGGTAGTGGCGCCAAAAATCCAATACCTGAATCAATGATTGGTGCAGTGGCTGGCGTTACAGATATTCCGCTGATTATTGGTGGCGGTATACGTACCCCAGAAAAAGCGATGGCTAATGCCAAAGCTGGTGCTGACGTCATCGTGGTAGGCAATGCTATTGAAAAAGATCCAAACCTCATTATTGAACTTTCGCAAGCAGTACATTCCGTTAGTAAGCCTGTTAAAAGCTAGCAGATGACGATCATAAAAAAGCTAGTAATACAAGTTTCCATTTTAGTAATTGGACTAATTGCATCTATTAATTTGAATGCACAAAACCTGGATCAATATAGATGGGAAAACAGATTGCTTATCATTCAGTCAAATGACAAAAATACTACGCTCTATACCAATCAAATCAAAGAATTGAGTAATTCAGCTTATGAACTTAAAGAAAGAAAATTGATTGTTTTTGAAGTCATTGGAGATCAATATCGAATAATTAATTTTAGCAAAAATAATAATATCGACAAATGGAAAACAACTGATAAAGCCTTCCATAAGCTTTTAAACAAAAAAGATGACGTTAATATCATACTAATCGGTTTAGATGGTGGCATCAAATTGGAGAAGAATGAGCTACTTACAAAACAAGAACTTTTCAATACTATTGATGCCATGCCGATGAGAAGAGCAGAATTACGCAGAAAAAAGAGGAATTGAAATGTATTCGGCTGCTGTAATCGTATCTTTTACCGCTTCTTTCGTTATGCTTAAAAAGTATAGCTATGATGCGATTTTTGTTTGTTGTTACTATTATTCTTTGTTTCCAATCGAGTTTTGACGCTCAAAATTTAGTCCCCAATCCAAGTTTTGAAAAAGTAGAGAAGATCTTTCCTCGCTGGATTCCAAACCATATGATTTTTGAAGAAAGTATAAAAGAGTGGACAACACCTAATGAAGGTTCGCCTGATATCTTATTCGAAAAAATAATGCCCAATATGAAACCGCCAAGAAAAGGCGTTGACCTCTCGCCGCATCGACCTCGTACAGGTAAAATGGCAATCGGCATTAAAACATATGGCTGCGAAACGATGACACAGCATTGTAAGGAGTATATTCAAATCAAACTCAAAGAAGGCATCAAACAAGGAGAGCAATATGTCATTGAATTTTGGGTCAACCCCATGTCTACTTCTATTTATACCAACAATATAGGCTTAGCTTTTTCGGATGCAGAAATTCAAGATGATAGCGAATACGGCATTCATTATTTTGAGCCAGTCGTTAATGAAAAAAATATTATCAAAAATGCACCAAATGATTGGCATCGAATATCCGCTACAGTCACTGCAGATAATAATTACGACTATATCCTTATCGGAAACTTTTACACCGATGGAGATACTGAAATAAAGCAAGGAAAAGGCGAACTCAACTATAGCTATTATCTCATTGATGATGTTTTGGTCAGACCACTTTATGCACCAAAAAGCAATGATCTTTTGTCGGTAGAATTAGAGCTTGGTAGTGCTATTACACTCAATAATATTTTGTTTAAATCAGGTGAAGCAATACTCCTTCCCGTTTCTAATAAAGAACTCGACCAACTCACTAAAATCTTACAAGAAAATACTGCTATGACCATTCAAATCAATGGTCATACCGACAATATTGGGAGTATGGAGTTTAACGAAAAACTCTCAGAAAAAAGAGCTGAGGCTGTTGTAAAATATCTTTTACAAAAAGGAATTGCAAAGGAACGAATGCAGCACAAAGGTTTTGGCGAAAGCCAAGCCATTGCTTCAAACGATACACCCGACGGTCAACAGTTGAACCGCCGAGTGGAGTTTGTCATTTTAACGAAATAAAGCGTCAATAAAAAAACTTTATATTTTTAGTGATATACTGAATACCAGTAGATATAATTGGGTTATCGAGCAATAATTTTTCCACTGTTTTGGAATCCTTTATCACCCGTTATTTTATAAAAATAAATCCCGCTAGAAAGCATTGCTTTATCCAATTCAAATCGATTTGTATTGAACGATTTACCGAGTAAACGTTTGCCTGTTGGATCAAATATCTCCATTCGAAAATGTTGATGTTCAGCATCCAAAATTTCAAAAATAGCTTGTTCCATAAATGGGTTTGGATAAACCTTTATTTGTGCCTCTGAGCCTATTGGTAGATTCTCTACATCTACGAGAATCTCTATAAAGTCAACGCCAATCGTATGGTTAGTTTGGTTCGTAATAATGGCAGGATTATAATCGAAATAAATAGCAGCTTCATTATGTATAGTTGTTCCAATTGGCGCAGCTTCATCTACTTGGATACTAAATTCAACAAAACCATTAGAGCCTTCAAGATTAGCTGTACTGTCAGGTAAATTGATATTTCTAAACATAAACTCTAGCTTCCGATCAACTATTTTATACTCATACGAATGGCTACTAGCTCCTGCTTGGAAGGTTGAAATATCTAACCAATCATCTAACTCATCGGCAATGACAACCTGATAAGCAACGTCTGTTCCTGTGTTTTGGAATCGAATCATGTATTCGATTTTGGTATTCGGTTCGATATAATGTTCATCACCATAGCCAACAGGGAAGCCCTGTTTGTCGTTAGGGTCATAAGACGAAATCGCAATCGGGCAATCTTCATCTACATAAGGAGCAATTTCATTAAAAGCAAATTGGTTGATAAAATTAAAACTAATTTGTCCATTTCCACAGCCTTCGACTACAGCAGTTGGCATCGAATTACCTGGCGCATAAGGTACCTGTTCGGAAATGATCGTATAGGTTGCACCATCAGATAAGATTGGAATTTCTTCAAATTCACCACTATTCAACTCTACCGAATCTTGTATCAACAAAACAGCATCTTCTACAATGATGTATTCTACTTTTCCATTCATATCGCCATTACCTACATTTTCAATTCTGAAGTTGACATTATCGTCTTCGCAATTTCCTTCAACTTCAAGAAAAGCACCAGACCAAAGTGCCGAAGGAGGACTACATAAGGTGTCAGGAAAGGCGTGAATATCAATGCAGTATCCTAGTCCCACTTCAGCATCACAATCCAAAAATAAACTCATGGAAAAGGTATCACATTGTAGTGGTTCAATATCTCCTATCTCAAAAGTGTAAACATTATCTGCAGTAGCAGATGACCATGGGAAAGTACTTGATACAGGGGTAATAAATGGGTCAAACTGAATTTCGATATAAGCATCCTCAGCAGTAACTGTTCCGTAATTGCAATAGCTAATAAAGTACGGCCGTTCAAAGCAAGGGCGTATTGTTGGCGCAGCACCATTAACCGCCATGTGTGGACAATTTTCTCCCGATGTTACACTAAAGTCTATTTCTTCTTGGCTAAAAAAACCATCAAAAGATACATTAATATCATTGATACAAGCTTCCCAAGAGGAAGAAGGCGGAATTAAAGAAATAACGTAGTCTCCTGAATCTGCTGGCACAAAATAATGCCCTGACACATCACTTATTCCTGAAAAGGTACGCTCGGCATTTGAAGCAATAACAAGCCAATCATTTAGTGTTTCATCTGTATCATCTACCGAACAATTATCATCAAGATCAAGCGTAATTTTTCCTGTAA
>JAHDIP010000141.1 GCA_020630735.1 Saprospiraceae bacterium
GAACAATATGTGGATTTTAAACATACTTCTTATCTAAAAGAAACAAATTTTATATAAATATTAAGAGACTTAATAACACTTCAAAGAGTCTAAATAGAAAACATATACGAAGAAGACTACTCTAAAGCAGAAGGGAAAAAACTAAGAGAATGCTGAAAAGGGAATGAGAAAATCTAATTTGATCTTTCCTAGCACTTATTGAATCACTATAAATACCCATTATTTATTTATGCTGCGTAACTGCACCCTCATCTTCTTTATTTGTCTTTTATTCTTTACGTGTAAACGTAGGCACGATGGTCATGTCAAAATTCATGCGCCATTCTTATTGATAGAAACATCTTGGGCAGATTCCGTTTTACTTTCCATGTCAGTAGACGAAAAAATAGGGCAGCTAATCTTTTTAAAATCTAACTTAGATCAAACATCTCCAACAGACTCTATCCAGTCATGGGCAACAGCTGGGAAAATAGGAGGCTTATCACTTGACCAAATTACAGTAGACACCTTTATACAAACCGTAAACACTTGTCAAAAAGATGCTCGAATTCCATTATTTGTAGGAACGGAACAGAGTGTTGTATTAAACAATCAGTTTGTAGATGTCCCGCAGTTTCCGACAAGTGCAACGATGAGTGCGATAAGAGCAGATTCTGTTCATGATCAAATTAGAAATCTATATATCGAACAAGCAAAAGCTTTGGGGATCAATTTCTGTATTGCGCCAAGCGTCAATAAAATTGAAAAAGGAGATAGTTTATACCAACCGAATATTTTCGAAAGCGATCGAGAAGCACTCATTCATCGTTCCTCGAAGATGCTACATCGTATTCAAAATGAAAAAATACTAGCTATCGCACATGACTTTAACGATTATCACTATATCGAAAACGATACTACGGGTATTTTAGATAGTATCCTAAATCGCTATTATAATTTATCTCAAAATGGTGTTTCTGGATTTCGAATTGATCCGTCTATTTATCAGATTGATACCATTAATTCTTTACAAACGTATTTTTTACAACGTTACCTACGAGAAAAAATAGAATTTACGGGCCTAATGGTTTCTGAATTAGATGAGGATGCTACAATGGATGAATTGATTCATGCAGGTACAGATGTTTTTGTAGTAAACGACAATCCAAATAAAGCATTTAATCACCTCAAAAATTTTGTAGAAGAAGGCTTGATGTCCAAACGGGCACTAAACGAAAAAGTACGAAAAGTATTAATGGCTAAAAATTGGATGCGCTTAGATTCTATTCGCCCAACAATTGATTCAGAATTGGCAACTACTTTACTGAATGATGAGCGTTTTGATTATAATATTCGTCAACTTCATGAATCGGGAATAACATTAGCTCATAACCCTAAAAATGTTTTACCATTTACGAAAACCTACAAACGAGATTTTAGATTAGTCCAAGTTGGCAAACGTCGTTTGAAAACCTTTAATGATTATTTTTTGAAATATGCCAATTTTAATAAATACCACTATCCACCAGATACGACGGGTAAAATAGAGTCTATAGATCTTGCTCGATTTCGTTCAGCTACAACTATTGTAACGCTTGATAATATACAAGTAGATACCTTCATCAATAAGCAATTTATCAAGTCAGTAAACGAACTAAGTAAAAAGGGGAAAGTCGTTTTGGTGAATTATGGCAATCCACTGAACTTACAGTATTTTGATTCTACACTTATTATGGTGCATGTTTTTGAGCGGAATAAAACAACCGAAGCTTTGGTTCCTCAAGTCTTATTTGGAGGAACTACTGCAAATGGGCGATTGCCTTTAGCAATAGCGAAGCATCTGCCATTCGATAAAAGTACAGCAACACCAATTACAAGATTGAAATATACTGTACCTGAAGAAGTAGGAATAGCTGCGTACAAAATGGTCGGAATTGATGCCATTGCACAAAATGCTATTTTTGGTGGAGCCATGCCTGGTTGCCAAGTACTCGTAGCAAAAGGTGGAAAAGTAATTTACTCTAAGTCATTTGGTTATCATACTTACGCTCGAAAAGATGCAGTAAAGGAAACTGACCTTTATGATATTGCTTCTATTACAAAGATAGCAGCGACCTCTTTATCTTCTATGAAGCTGTATGATGAAAAGAAATTTAAGATTACAGATAAATTGAGTCAGCATGTCGATTGTGGTGAAAAATCAAAACTTAAAAGTATTCAACTCAAACGATTATTTACACATCAGTCTCGTTTGCAAGCCAATATGCCTATTGCAGATTACATTTTATATAAGGATACAGCAAATGTTGATTGCAATCAATATTTTTGTACAACTCAAAAAGAGGACTATACTGTTCAATTATCCGATTCATTATATATGAGGGAGGGAGTCAAAGATAGCCTTTGGCAAGACGTTTTTGACTTACGCCTATTTCGTCGAACCAAATACAGATATAGTGATGTCAATTTTAACTTGCTCCAAAAAGTAATTGAAAATAAAGTTGAAAAAGGACTGGATGAATACAGCGAAGAGCAATTTTACAATCCATTGAATCTTAGAAATACATTGTATAATCCTCGCAAAAAGATAGCTGCCGAAAGATTAGTGCCAACACAAAACGATGAAAAATGGCGGAGAGCAACCTTACGTGGTTTTGTGCATGATGAGTCTGCTGCATTACAAGGTGGAGTAGGGGGCAATGCTGGCTTGTTTTCGAACACGAATGACTTAGCTATCTTATTTCAAATGATCTTGAATGGTGGAACTTATGCAGAACAGAACTTCGTAAAACCTGAAACGGTTACTTATTTCACTTCTGCTAGACATGGCAACCATCGAGGTTTAGGATTTGATATAAATCGAAAAGGTAGAACGAAATCCATTTCACCAAAAGCATCTAAAAAAACCTATGGGCATACAGGCTTCACAGGTACTTGTGTCTGGATAGATCCAACAGAAGATTTAGTATTTATTTTCTTGTCTAATCGAATTCATCCAGACATCAAAAATAAAACGATGTTTCGAAATAAGATTCGTTCTCGTTTACACAGCGTCGTCTACGATGCCCTCAATACCTATGGAAAATCAGAAAAGAAAAAGAAACCAAGCTACCAACAAGCAAAGTTGAATTTGTGATTAATCTAAATTAGATATGTTATAAAGATTATGAGTTGCGAAATTTAACGAATCGAGAGCAGAGAACAGTGAAACAGGACTTTAAATAACAGAAAAAAAAGTCCCGATTTTCGCCTCCCGACTCTCTGTTCCTTTTACGGCAACCATTCTTTCCGAATACGATTAGGATAATCAGTAATAATACCATCAACGCCAAATCGGATCATTTTTTCCATGTCCTCTACTTCATTTACCGTCCAAGGAATAAGCCGCATATCACGAGCGTGAACTTTTGCTGCCGTTCCTTTTTTGATTAGCTTAAAGTATGGGCTATAAATATCGGGAACAAAGCTAATCTTCTCCATGTTTTTATCAAAGCCGTTTAAATTATCTACCAAATAAGCAACTATAATATCAGGTGCTTGTTTGTGTACTTCTTCCAAAATATTGAGGTCGAAAGACTGCAAAGTTATTTCTTTTTCGATACCGAGTTCTTTCACTTCTTCCACAATGATGCGTACATATTCTTCTGGGGCAGGTGTGAATTTATCATAATACTTTTCGTGACTTTTTATTTCTATATCGAATCGTGGAAGCGGCAAGTGGTTTTGTCTACAATGTGAATAAACCGTTTTGACCATGTCTTTTAGTGAAGGCTTAGCAGCTTTCATTTTTACCTGATCGGGGAAACGTTCATTTCCTCGAATCCCACAATCGAAATACTTGATTTCATCGTAGGTCATTTCGTAAATTTTCAGATCTTCCGCTTCCGCTTTCGTAACTGGGCTACCATCAGGTTTTGAGCATATTTTTTCAGAGAACCAAGGCTCATGCGAGACAATTACTTGTTTATCTTTAGAAATACAAATATCAAGTTCGAGTGTTTTGACCTTATATTCTAGCGCTTTTATAAAAGCAGGAATGGTATTTTCAGGCATCAAGCCTCTGGCACCACGGTGCCCTTGCCAGTCAAAATGTGGTTTTATTGTTTGTTTCATTGCTACACGTTGATTTGCCTTTGGCGTACAGGCAGATAAAAGAATAATACTTAAAAATAAAAAATAAACGTTTTTCATATTGGGCTTGGTATCTGACAAAAAGAATCGAAACTGTAAATGTATGAAAAATGTGTTAACTGATTGTGAAGCATTTATTATTAAATAGGAAGAAAAATAGAAAAAGGTTCTTGAGATAAATTATAGACCCATTAAAATCTATAAAAATATGTACCTTTGGTTTAGTTATGGGATGAAATTTTAGGCATAATAGTATACTAAATAACAGCTAAATAATATATCAATGAAGAGTGAAGAAATCAAAAAACTAATACAAAATGAAAATATTGTATTAGTAGATATTGGTGCCTCAGGAGGAATGCAGGACAAATGGAAAAAGCTTAAGGAAAAAATTACTTTCATAGGGTTTGAACCAGATGAAAGAGCATTCAAAGAATTGAAGTCTAAAAATGATTCTAAATCTATTTACTTTAATACAGCTGTTTATAAAAATAAAGAAAAAATAGATTTATATCTTACAAAAAGGCAAGAGGTAAGCTCAATTTATAAACCCAATAGAAAATTTCTAAATAAATTTCCTAATGCAAATAGATTTGATGTCGTTGAAAAACATCAAATGGATGCCGATACTATTGATAACGTATTAGGAGATGACTATGATATAGATTTGATGAAAATAGATACTCAGGGTAGTGAATTAGATATTTTAATGGGCGCTAAAAACAATTTAAAAAACTGTTTAGTCCTTGAGGTAGAAGTAGAGTTTCAGGAAATGTATATCGGTCAGCCACTTTTTGGTGATGTAGATAAATTTTTGCGAGAAAATGGCTTCGTCTTATTTGATTTGTCAACAAGGCGTTGGAATCGAGAAGGAACTTCAAGAAAATTTAATACAGAACAAGTTATTTATGCAGATGCATTATATGTGAAGGATATAAGTAGTTTACAGGAAACATATGAAAATAAGGATAGTCTTAGTAAATCAAAATTGCTAAAGTTTATCGCAATAGTTGCAAATTATAATTTTAATTCTTACGCAATAGAATTACTATCAACATTTAAACATTATTTCACAAAGACTGAATATAATGACTTGTTGGAAAAACTGGATAGCCCTAAAAAAGATAGATACAAAATTGTTAAAATTGTTTCGAGAGTTTTTGATAAACTTTATAAGCGTTTGAATCGTACTATGATTGAGTAAGAAAACCCAAAAATGATTAGATAATTGGGTTTTCTTTAGTGATATTATTATTCTATAATAATAATTCTTTTGTGATCTATAATCGAATTATTATTGTATATCTTTAATAAGTAAATTCCTGCAGTTAACGTTTCAATAGGAAGAGAATAACTACTAGTGTGTTGAGTTTTTGTATGTAGTACTTTTTGACCTATAGCATTAAATAATTCTAATTTGTCAAATTCAATATTGTCACTTTTGACTGTAAGTGTTCCTGATGAATTAGGATTTGGATAAACATTTATACTTTTTTGTATTATTTCTTGGTCAGATAAAGTATCATATAAACAAAGTCTTGTTATTTCTTTTAGACTAAGAATCCTATTATAAATTCTGAAATCATCAATAATGCCGTGATATGATTCTGATAGATTAAAACGTCCTCCTAGTTTAGCGGAGTAATTAGAACTCGTACCATAAGAGGGGAGTGTTTGAGTAGAGAGAGAATCTATTAAGGTGCAGTTGATATATAATTTTAGTTGTTCAACATCTCTTGTTAAAACAATATGATACCATTCGTCAGTTAATGGTAATTGGTTGTCTACAATTCTAAGAATACTACCATCTGTTGAGTATCCACCTCCATACCATCCGTGTAAATTATTAGAGCTACCACCTTGATTAAAAACTTGTATTGTTTGATCACCGCCTATTTGACCAATAGAAACCAAAAATTGAGTATTCCCTATAGTTGGGACAGCATTAATTTTAGTCCATAAAGAATAGCTATACTTATCTAGTAATAAATCTGAAATTGGCATTTCTAAAATGGAGGAAGGACCATCAAAAAGGATAGCACTATTTTCATTGCCAAATCTATCCGTAGTATAGGTTACAGTATTTTCTATGGCATTATTACCATTTCCACTAATATCTTCTGTAGAGTTTTGAAATTCATAACGAAGAATAGGTTCACTATTTTGAGCATTAAGTGTATTAAAAGATAAGAATACAATGAGTAAAATTAGATTTTTCATGATTTTTTTTTTGAAAAATAATTCTTAATAAGATGTACATGGAGAATCAATTAGAATAAAGTATATCATGTTAAGAATCAATTTTTTTTAGTAACGAACAAAAAACAGTTACCTCAGTTAGGAATTAGACTAGTTAAAAGCTATATTAATTGCTCAATCTATCTGGAGACTTATGATGAAATATAGCTTTTGAGAATTCTAAAAGTGCTTAAATTATTTTTTGCCCCTTACTTTAGTGAGAAAAAATATTTAATTAAGTTGAATGTTAGGTTTAACAACGTATAGCTAGTCGGTAATGATAATCTTTTTACGACTTACTATAGTTCCTTTATTTTTTAAATTCAGAAAATATATTCCAGAATCTAAATGATTGAGAGAAAGAGAAATGGTAGTTTCAAACTGAGTTGGTTTATCCAATACTTTCTGTCCCATAGTATTGATTAATTCTATTTTATCAAATTTATTAATATCATTACTTTCAATAGATAAAATACCAGATGAGTTTGGATTTGGATAAGCTTTAATATTTTTTTGAACTATTTTGTTATCAGTAGTTGTTGTAAGTTGACATAAAATTGTTATTTCTTCTTCACTCAATATTCTATCATAAATTCTGAAATCATCAATAATGCCATCATATGATTCGGCTAAATTAAAACGGCCACCTAGTTTAGCGGAGTAATTTGAACTCGTACCATAATACGGGAATATTTGAGTTGATATAGAATCAATTAAAGTACAATTAATATATAATTTTAGTTGATTTACATTTCTTGTTAGAACAATATGATACCATTCATCTATTGATGGTAGTTGTTCATCAAGAATTCTTAAGATACTACCATCTGTCGAGTATCCACCACCATACCATCCAGTTAAATTATTTGTACTCCCTCCCTGATTAAAAACTTGTATCGTTTGATCTCCTCCTAGTTGACCTATAGATAACAAAAATTTAGTATTGCCTATAGTTGGAATAGTATTAATTTTTGTCCAAAGGGAATAACTATAACTATCAAGGAGTAAATCTGAAGTTGGCATTTCTAAAATGGATAAAGAACCATCAAAAAGAATAGCACTATTTTCATTGCCGAATCGATCAGTAGTATAGGTTACTGTGTTTCCTAGGGCATCATTTTCGTTTCCACTGATATCTTCTATAGAGTTTTCAAACTCATAATGTAGAATAAGCCCTTCATCAACTTGAGCATTTACGATAGTAAAACAAAAAATAAGAATAAGAAATAGGGTGAAATTTTTCATAGTTTTAAATTTTAAAAACAGAAATCTTAATAAGATGTATAAAAACGATTTGATGTAGAGAAACTATACATGTTGTTAAGAGCCCTTCAAAATATTAGTGCCTCATGCAAATAATAGATATATGATATAGCTCACAAAATACTTCTTTATAAGCGTACTAACAAGGCTGGTATAAAGTTTTTTTTATTCAAAATAAAAAATAAGTTCTAAAAAGATATAACAACTATATACTGTCTTGAGCGTTTAAGTTATTCAAATTTACTATAAATCTCTCAATTCACGTTAATATAATAATCTATAAAAATATGTACCTTTGGCACAAATCTCACGTATTTTTCCCTTTAGGAATCATATAAATGTAAAAATCGAAGCAAACAGAATGGATAGTTCAATACTAAAACGATTGTTACCACATTTAGGTGCATACCTTATTTTTGTAGCCATTTCCTTTATCTTTTTCAAGCCAGCCGTTTTTGACGGCAAGGTACTTTCCCAGTCGGATAATATCAAAGGGCGTGGTATGGCTGCCGAAATTACCAAAATTCAAGAAGAAACAGGTACCGCTCCATTGTGGACAAATGCCGCATTTTCGGGCATGCCAGCCTATCAGATATATCATCCGTTGAGTGGTAATTTTATCAAGCCAGTTTATTATGCTTTATTTTTGTGGCAAAGTATTACCAAGTCGCATTTCGTGATCTTATTAGCCATGGCCTGTTGCTATCTATTTTTGATTACGCTAAAAGTTGATTGGCGGATAGCCATATTTGGAGCGATAGCCTATGGTATATCCTCTTATCATGTCGATTTGGCTGCTGCAGGGCACTCGACCAAATTAGTAACTTTAGCCTTATTACCCTTACTTTATGCAGGACCTATCTTAGCTTATCGAGGCAAATATTTATTAGGAGGTGGTTTATTTGGTTTAGCGACCTCACTTCATATTTATGCCAACCATATTCAGATAACCTATTATGCTTTTTTATTACTTGCCGTTTTAGGAATCATCGAATTTATAAAAGCGATTCGAACGAATGGTATACCTCATTTTGTCAAAGCATCAAGTGTGTTGGTTATTGCTGTATTGTTAGGAGTACTTAGCAATACGTCGAAACTCTGGCCGACCTATGAATATACTTCTGAAACCATTAGAGGAAAATCGGAATTGAAATCGAAAGCGAGTAAAGGTGACGGTTTGGATAAGGAGTACATTTGGGGGTGGAGTTACGGAATCGGAGAAACAATGACAACACTCATTCCAAATTATATGGGAGGTGGAGCTTCTCACAATTATGAAGGCATCGAATCATTTAAGCGAATGGAAAGCATGTTCCGTCAGCAAGGAATGTCTAAAAGTCAAGCCAAAGCTTCTGCTAATCAGCAACTCGGAATTTTACTATATACAGGGAAACCAGTCTTTGTAGGAATGGGAATATACTTTGGAGCAATCATTTGGTTCTTATTTGTATTAGGAGCTTTTTTAGTAAAAGGAGAAACAAAGATTTGGTTAGTCGCATCGGCCATTATTTCTATTATGTTTGCTTGGGGAGGTAATTTTTTCCTCAACCATTTCTTGGTCGATTATTTCCCGATGTTCAATAAATTTAGAGCAGTTTCGATGGCACTCGGTTTGGCGCAACTGGCTTTTGTGATTTTAGCAGCGATGGGTTTACAGAAATTACTGAGCAAAGAAATTTCTGCCGAAGCAAAACAAAAAGCCTTGATGTATGCCGTAGGTATCGTTGGAGGAATGTGTGTACTCGCATTACTAGCTAGTTTTGGAATGGATTATTCTGGTAAAAATGATGCGAAAGTTGGTGCAGATTTAACACGTATATTGAAAGCAGATCGAGCGAGTCTACTACGTTCAGATGCTATTCGTTCTTTAGTATTTATTCTATTATCAGCAGGCGTACTTTTTGCTTACATTAAAGGAATATTAAAGGGCTTGATCACTGTAGTAGCAGTTGGTCTTTTATCTATCATTGATATTTGGTTAGTCGATGCTCGATACATTTCGTCTGATTCTTATGAGAATCCTAAAGCGGTAGCAGCGCAGGCAGAGCCACATGCGGTTGATAAACAAATACAACAAGATCCTGATCCGCATTATAGAGTATTGGATTTAGCAAGAGGAGACTGGCCAAGAAATGGTATGACATCCTACTTCCATAAAAGTATTGGTGGTTATCATGCCGCGAAATTGATGCGCTATCAAGATTTGATCGAACGCCATCTGAGAGATCCTTCTAAGAGTATGCACTTGTTTAGTATGTTGAATACAAAGTACATTATACAGGGAGAAGGAAATGATCTCAGAGCAAGCCGCAATCCTGATGCCTTAGGTAATGCTTGGTTTGTAAATGAGTTTGAAATTGTAGCAGATGGCGATGCTGAAATGAATGGATTGGCAACCTTAAAACCAAAACAAAAAGCACTTATTCAAAAAAGTTTTGCCAAACCCTTAGAGGGCTTACAATTGCGCCCCGACTCTACAGCAACAATAAAATTAACAAGTTACCATCCTGATAAAATGGTGTATGATTATACCGCTAGTAGCGAACGTTTAGCTGTCTTCTCGGAAATTTATTACCCTCCAGAAAAAGGTTGGAATATGTATTTAGATGGTCAAGCTATTGATCCATTTATTAAAGCCAACTTTGTCTTACGTGCCGCTCGTTTACCTGCTGGAAAACATCAACTCGAAATGCGTTTTGAGCCTCGGTCTTATTACTTAGGTGAGAATATTTCTAGAGTAACATCATTATTGGTATTGCTTATGTTTATAGGTGGTATTGGTTTATATTTCAAAGAAAACAGCTTACCTGTTATCGAATCAATTAGTGATATAGAAACAGCAGCAGTAGCACCTTTGAAAAAAACAAGTGCTAAAAAAGCAAAGGAAGCAAAAGAGAAAAAATCCAAGAAAAAGAAGTAAGCGTTTATGACAGAGCATCGGCATTTTATCATTCATAAACCTTATGGTTTTTTATCTCAATTTGTATATAATCAACGAAAGCGAAAGAATAAAAAACTACTTGGAGACTTGCACGATTTTCCCGAAGGTACAATGGCTATTGGTCGCTTAGATCAAGATTCTGAAGGGCTGTTGTTTCTTACAACTAATGGAAAAGTTAGCGAGCAAGTTAGAAGTAAAAAAGTTGAAAAAGAATACTACGTTCAGCTCGATGGGATTATAACAGAAGAAGCTCTCCAACAACTAAGAGAAGGCGTCGAAATTGGAGTGAAAGGTGAAAAATATATGACCTTGCCTTGTAAAGTGTTTCGATTAAATCCTACTCCTAATTTTAAACCACGTACAAAAAAAGTAAGAGATGATAGACATGGTCCGACCTGTTGGGCATCTATTACGATAGTAGAAGGAAAATTTCGTCAAGTTCGTAAAATGACTGCTGCCGTTGGTTTCCCAACTCTTCGACTGATGCGTGTACGTATTGGACATATCCAGTTAGATGAATTACCATCTGGTGAATTTATAGAAGTATATGATTTTAATATAGGTGATCATTCAATTGAATTCGGATTACAAAAAAAATAAAATCCCTAAGAATCAAATAATGAGTTATAGATCATCAGTAAACCGAATATCGGTAAGTAAATTCAAAATTTGCTTTTTATTATTCCCAATCCCTGCTTAACTAAATCATTTATATCTGGTGAAATATTGAAATATAAAATAATGCTACCATATACCAACGTTACACTTACCGAGCGGATAAGAATATCTACAAAAGGTAGTTCTGTACTAGGTATAATATATGCTAATCCTAGAGTAAAAAGACCCGTTAGAAAAACCCATAAGGTTTCTATACTTAAAGGTTGCATTTTAGTTTTATAATAAATATATACAAACTTAGTGAAATTAAATAAGCTTAAGGACGCTAAAGTTGCCAAAGCTGCTCCGTTAATTTGGTATTTAGGTATCAATAAAAAATTAGCGATGATATTAAATATTGCTAAACAAAGAATGGCGTAAAAATTAAAACGGTAGTATTTAGAATACATAATTATTTCATGATTAACTCCCGACACCATATCTGCTATTTTTGCTAAGCCTAAAAATAATACAACATATTTTCCTAATATGAATTCATCTCCTTTGGGGATAAATGCAAAAATATCATCTATATTTACCCAAATTCCAATTAAAATAAATAATCCGATTATAAATTGATTAAGAGATGATTTTTTATAAAGATCTTTGATATGTTCTATATTATCATCTTCCCATGCTTGGGCAATTATTGGAGCGGCTATTCCGCTAATTGCTCTTCTAGGAACATCAATGACAGTACTCATAGTGGCTGCAATGGTAAAAATTCCGTTATATCCTGTATTCAATAAAGAGGTTACCATAAAGCTATCTATCCTAGTTGCTAAAATACTGCCTAGACTGCCTAAAATTCCAAAAAATGCAAATGAACCCATTTCTTTCAAAAGTGGCTTATTGAGGAAACTTAATTTGGGTTTAAATGATAATCCACCTAAATAATGAAGGTATCCTATAAGTGCCAATAAAACGATACTATAAATAATAATAACGCCATTTAATATACCCGAAAAGCTAAAATACCCTAGAAAATAAAGGATGGTTAATGTTGGTATTGAAATCTTTACAAACAGATTATTTATTATTGCAGGAACTACTATTCGTTTGAAATTAGTACTATATGTTGAGAAAATACCAACATATGCTTGTAAAAAAAGCATTGGAATCAAAAAGACCAAGTAAGGGAGATGCTTGCCTAATTGAATACTATATGCTGAATAAATAGAAGATTTATTCAAGAAAAATATTGAAGAAAAAAGAATGAAACCAATTAGTGGAACAAAGAGTAAAATAAAGAGAAATCCATTATTTTTATTTTCTTCGTTTCTAAAATTAGGAAAAAAACGATAAGTTAATGAATTGCTCCCCAAATAAATGAAGGGTAAAAGTAATAATGGTGTATCAATAATAAAGCGCATCATCCCTAATTCCTCCTTTGTTAGGGTCGATGTATAAATGAATAATATATTAATAGTACCTATTATTATTGCTAAATAGGTTACTAATGATTGTTTGATGCTTTGTCGTTTAATTACGCCCATAAAAGATACAAATGTATTATTTCAGTCTAACTTAACAGTATTAACAACTTCTTTTTTCTATTTTTGTTGCCAATGAAAAAAATTAAAATACTCGACTGCACACTCCGTGATGGCGGTTTTTATAATAATTGGGATTTTGATTTAGCAGAATCCAAAAAACTCGTCATTGCACTGAATAAAGCAGGAGTTGACCTTATTGAGCTAGGGTACAAATCGCCTAACAGCAACCAGTTTTATGGTCTATTCAAATACTGTAACGAAGATTTACTCTCTTTTGTTAGGGAATACAATACGAGTGAGTATGCTTTTATGATTGATGCTAAAGAATTCATCAAAGGCAATGCTATTGATGTAGAGCTATTAGATGCTTTTGTCCTTGACCAAGATGAATCTATTTTTTCGTGGGTACGTATTGCAAGTCGAGCGGTTCATGCACCATTAGCACCCGATTTTATCCGTTATTTTAAAGAAAAAGGCTACAAAGTTTGTTTTAACTTGATGGGCGGATCTATGGTGACAGATGAAGAGATTGTAGAGGTCTTGAATATTTTAGAAGGAAAAGGCTTAGACGTATTTTATATAGCCGACTCTTATGGCTCCTTTTATCCGAATGATGTCCGCCAGAAAATGCAATTGATCAAAGCAAATTATGAAGGACAAACTGGTGTTCACTTACACGACAATCAAGGTTTAGCCTATGCCAATGCAATAATAGCAATAGAGGAAGGGGCTGATGTGGTAGATGCCACTATAATGGGTATGGGGCGTGGTGCGGGTAATCTGATTCTAGAACAATTTTTACTCGGTTATCGAGAAAAATACAATGCAAATTACATTGAGCCTGATGAATTATTACCTTCGATCAATAACTATTTTAAGCCACTAAAAGAACAACATAATTGGGGATTTAACTATACCTATATGTTGAGTGGTATCAATAATATTCATCAGTCCTATTGCCAATTGTTGAGCCAAGAAAATCGTTTTACCATGTCGCAAGTTTCTGAAATATTATCAGAAATACCTGTCGAAAAAAGAGCAGGTTTTAGTGCGGAGGCATTAGAAACCTCTGTCAAAAAAATCTTAGAACGTGCAGTCCCTTCTAATGGTAGAGCTATACCTGCCTATACCAAAAATGACCTCACGGTTAAAGAGGTACTCATTGTAGCAGGTGGACCAAGTGTCAAACGATTCTCAGATGTGATACACCATTTTATAAAAGATAGAAAGGTGCAGTTGCTTGAATGTAATCATACAAAAGTAGTAGATGCATTTGAAGACAGAACCTTACTCATTCTCAATAAACTAAAATTGGAAGATTATCTAGAACAACACAAAAATCATCCAATGGTAATAACAGGGGAAGCAAATTTCTCTGGCGAAACAACGAATGACAAAAACGTCTTCCGAATTCCATTTAGTTTAGGTGAATTTAATTTAGATGGTGAAGAAGTGAGTATCCCTGATTATGATGCAGGAATGTTCTCAATTGCTTATGCTATGAATAATGGTGCCCAAAAAATTTACCTTGCTGGCTTCGATGGTTTTGAAGAGGAAGAAAAAAATAAACGAATGGAGCACTTTTTCCAATCAATCCAAACGTATATTAATGAGAGTGGAATTGAGATTCAAGCCATTACTCCTAGTCGTTACAAAAATCTAGCACAAACGTCTATCTATGCTTTGTTGTAAAATGGTAAAACCAAATTCTTGTTTTATTTTTATAGGTAATAAAACAAAGGGCGTATCTCAAAGATGAATGTCATCAACTTAAGTAAAATAGGTCAAAGACCTATTTCTACAAATCGCATTATAGTACTGCGAACTAAGTAGTGGGCTGGCTTGGACAAATACTGTTTGAATATTAGCGAGAGCTTTAGCCAGTGGCTAAAAGAGCTAAGGCAAAAAAGTTTATTTGTCCTAGCGTTTTGGTTACTTTTTAGCAACCTGCCTGCCGGCAGGCAGGTGAAAAAGTAACTCGCCGAAGGCAAATGTCAAAACCATTGCTCCGAATTTTTAACTTAAGATATGAATGCTTACGCAAAGAATCTCTTAAGTTGATGACATTCATTTATTAGATACACCCTTTCTTTGAACTAAAGATCGTAAACACATGAAAATCATCGGAATTATTCCAGCACGTTATCAATCCTCCCGCTTTCCAGGAAAACCACTCGTAAACATATTGGATAAGCCACTCGTTATACATGTATGCGAAAAAGTAGAAGCTGCATTAGGAAAAGAAAACACCTATGTAGCAACAGACGATAAACGAATCGCTGATAAAGTAAATGAATATGGTTATCAAACGATCATGACGTCATCTGAAGCATTAACAGGAACAGATCGAATTTGGGAAGCAGCACAGCAAGTCAAAGCAGATATATATGTAAATGTACAAGGGGATGAACCAATGATCAACCCTGCTGATATTTTGACAATAATTGAACAAAAAAAACTTCACCCAGAACTTGTAATTAACGGGATGTATCCATTAAGTGAAGACGAAGATCCCGCTGATGTGAATATTCCCAAAGTACTAGTTAATAAAGACAATAGCTTGATTTATATGTCAAGGTTACCGATACCAGGAATGAAGGCGCCAAAAAAAGAAATGCCGACTTACCTCAAACAAGTTTGTATTTATGCCTTCAATTATCAAGAACTAAAACTTTATGGAGAAACTCAAGCAAAAACCGAATATGAAAAATACGAAGACATTGAGATTTTACGTTTCTTTGATCTCGGCATAGCTATAAAAATGGTAATGACTTCCAAAGTTTCTTTGGCAGTAGATAATCCACCTGATGTAGCAAAAGTAGAAGCAGCAATGTTAAGTGAAAATCAAAATGCAAATTAAAATTTCAATTGCATTTTTCTTATTGAGTACCTTAATAAAGTGATTGGATTTTTAATAAATGTAAATATGATAAAAGTAATTTTTTTCGATTTTGATGGCGTGATACTTGATTCTATGGAAGTACGTGAATATGGTTTTCGGACAATATTTAAAGACTTTACTTCAGAGCAAGTCGAAGCGCTTATACAATATCATTTAGCAAATGGCGGACTTTCACGTTATGTGAAAATTCGTTATTTCTTTGAAGAGGTATTAGGCAAAAGCATTACAAAAGATCAGGTGCAAGAGTGGGCAGACAAATACTCTGAAATCATGCGAAAGGCATTACCCGATCCTAAAAACCTAATAGAAGAAACGGTTAACTTTATAAAGAAAGAATATAAAAATTACCCTTTGCATATTGTTTCTGGATCTGATGGAAAAGAACTGAATTTTCTATGTGAACGATTGGGGGTCGCTCCCTATTTTCTGACGATTGATGGATCACCAACACCCAAAACGGAGTTGGTAGAAAATATTTTAAACCAATATAAGTACAAGCCAGAAGAATGCATCTTAATTGGCGATTCGATCAATGATTATGATAGTGCTGTTGCAAATGGTGTAACTTTTTATGGTTATAATAATACAACTCTACGTGAAAAAAGTATAGTGTATTTAGACCAGTTTGATGATTTTTATAATCGCCAAGTTACCAAGTAATAAATAAATGAGCGAAAAAGAACGAATTGACATTTTACAAAAAATAGAAGCAGACTTTCCTG
>JAHDIP010000142.1:0-2851 GCA_020630735.1 Saprospiraceae bacterium
CATCCCAAAGGGAGCGTACAAAACCTGTAGCTGCACTTACATTCATCCCTTTTGAGTTTATCAATGGACGATTGATAAAAGCATAATGTGCCCTGTAAACAAGTGCATGACCATCGAGTAGAAATAATTTTTTTGCTGACATAGTATGGATAGGATTTTCCTAAGTGACAAGTTTAAATAGAGTGGCAAGATAAGGAATTGCAAGAGCAAAAAAAAACCTGTTCGCCTTGGCGAACAGGTTTTATCTATTATATTCAGGTTAGTATGAAATTCGTCATAGGGTGTTTCTAGCATTTGCTAGAAAACGACAAGTTATTTTTTATTGGATACTGTAAGATAAACCAATAGTAAAGTAAGACTGTAAAGGATTAGATGTTTCTAAACCTAAACCTGGAGTAGTTGGATCTGTTGGTGAATTAAAAAGAAAATCGTAATCAGTATTATTTGATAAATCACCAGCTGTATCGAAAGAAATACCATCAAGTAATGCTTGATTAGCGGTATTAGTAGGATCAGCATCAACAATTGCTTGAACTGGAGTACGTAAAGAACCCAAGAATTCTTGCATAGAACCTCTTAAACCAAACTCAACACCAACACCAATACCTTTCCAAGCAGCGAAGCTAAATCCGTTGATCCAAGTCCAGTTAGACAAGTTATTCATGTCTTTGTAAGAAAGGAATGCAGAGAAGTTTGATTTCCAGCTAATGCCATTTAAAATAGGTAAAGAACGAGTGTAATCAGCAACGATTTTACAACCTAAAGAAGAAGTATAGGCTACATCATCACTAGCAAAAACAAAGTTGTAGTTTAATGGGTGAATTACAACAACAAGGTCAGTAATTGGAGTCCAAGTACCACCAATACCAAGATCTAAATAACCTGGGTCGTTGAAGTTGTCTAATATAGAAGAACGGTATTCACCTAATGCAGAAAGAGCAAATTTCTCTGTTAATTTGTAACCAAAAAGAGAAGTAATTACTAAGTTATCTATTGCTTTAGCGATATTGTCATTAGCTTCACCAAGATCATTACCAGTACCTGCTAAACCAATATTAACACCAATAGAGTTTCTCCAAAAATATTTTTCTTGGTTGTTATTAGCATAACCGTTAGCACTAATGTTAATGTTACTTAATGCATTGTTTGCTTCATTTCCTCTAAATAACCAGTTGTTGTAGCTAGAGAAGTTAGCTCCGATCAAACCGAAAGAACCAAAGCTCCATCCTGGAAATTCTAATATTTTCTTATTGATTTCAGCGATTTCTGCATTTAGTGCAGCAATTTCTGCTTCTTTTGCTGTTCTTTGTTCTTTTAATTTTACAATACCTTCTTGGTTGTCACCTTGTGCAAAGGTACTTACTGCTACAAAAAGAAATGCAACAGAAAGTATCAGTAATCTTTTAATCATTGTTATTAATTTTTGTGTTGTTAAAAATATTTTTTTGATTCAAATTATTTGCTGCGAATATATAATTAATTATCTATCAATTGAAACAAACAATATTTCAAATTGTGACAGAAAAGAATTAACAAAAGATACTACCTAAACCTGATTAGGTAATAACGTTCTCATAATAAGTAAATTGGGAATATGTTTTAGCTTGCGATTGTTATCTATTATGTATCATTACTTTTTCAGCAGCAAGCTTACTCAATGGGATGATAATTTTAGTATTATCTTCTGTTTGAAGTGTAAAAGATGTACTATCTATTTTTATGATTTCTCCTTTATCTTCAGATAAAGTTATAACGTCTCCAACTACGAATTTGTCCTTACTATAAAAAGAAGCTAAGAAATTAGCCATTACATCACGTGATGCAAAACCATATCCAAAGGCAAAAGCTAATACTATGCCTCCTAAAATCATGGTTAAGTTATCAGTCAAAAATGCTGTTTCTATTCCTAATTGTTTAAGCACGATCATGATTACATTCAAGAAAATGAAATAAAACACGAATGAACCAATTAACCGAATAGAGGGAATTCCTAAAGCAGCCCCTGTTGTTAAAACAATATTTTTGATGAATTCAGCAACTAATAAGCCAATAACTAATGTTATCATTGATGCAATAACATCAGGAATATAATTAATAAGATTATTGACTACTGCAGATACTTCAGGCATTTCTAATACAGCTACAGATGCCATTAAGGTAACAAGCATAAGTAGGTAATAACCTACTTTAGATAGTAATGTACTAGGTACTATGCTAATATTAGATTTATGAACAATGTCTATTTCGTTCAGTTTATCTGCTAAAGTATCAATTTTAGTTTTAGCTAATAAAGAATGAATCATTTTAGCAATAAACTTTGCAACTATCCAACCAATAATAAAAATGATAAACGCAGCTATCATTTTTGGTAAATAAGTAGAAAAACCATTAAAAAGATCACCAAATATCTTTTTTAATAATTCCCAAATATCTATTTGCCATAAAAAAATCATATGATTCGAATTTAAACTCTTTAGACGCTAAAAAATATATGGAGTAACGTTTTAATGTGTTAAAAGATAGTTTTATTTTGAAGTTCCTTGCGGAGTATCGTCGGTATCTGCTCGAAAATCACCTTTCGCCTCTTCTTTTTCTTTAGGATTACTTCCACCTAACACTTTGATTAAGAAATCTGTCAGCATTACTACTAATGTATCAAGATGTTTAAAAACAGTTCTTGCTCCATCTACATCATCCCCTACTTTTTTTTCTATAATATCAGAAGCACGACCTGGAAATTGTTGTTCCAGTTCCTCTTGAACTTTTTTTATATTATTCTTTACTGACATGACTTGTGATTAATTGTTTGAGAATATTTCTTTATATACTTTTTGGGCTTTGTGTTTTGCTC
>JAHDIP010000142.1:2951-16265 GCA_020630735.1 Saprospiraceae bacterium
GATTAATTGTTTGAGAATATTTCTTTATATACTTTTTGGGCTTTGTGTTTTGCTCTTTTTATTTTCATTTTAATGGCACTCTCCGACTTATCTAAAACACCTGCAATTTCTTTTATTGACATTTCATCTGAATATTTCATTAAAAGAATCGCACGATCACCTGGAGGTATCGTATTTAGTACTTTTTTAAGTCTTGCGACTTCCATTTCTAATAAATAAGTATCTGGGACTTCTTCAACCACGTCTGGTACACGTTCGATTTCGTCAGAAAATAAGTTTTTCTCTTTCTTTTTTCTACGAAGAAAGTCGATACAATAGTTGTAGGTGATAGAATAGACCCAAGTAGAAAATTTTGAACGCTCGCTAAATTTAGCAAGATTCAAAAATATCTTTGTAAAGATATCTTGGGTAGCATCTTGAGCAAGTGTTTCATCCTTTAATAAAGAAATACACTTACTGTATACTTTTCCAGAGTATCTTTTGTACAGTAAACTAAAATATACAGATGATTGCGTCTTCAGGTAAACCTGAATCAACTCATTATCTGGCATTTTATTATGTCCCTGATTTCCCAATGATTTTCGCTGTATTGACGGGGTTTTCACAAAGATTTTCTCTTACATGGGTTAAATAAAATTATTAAATCGCTGCAAAAGTAAGCAAGTAAATCTAATTTATCCCATCTATTTGTTCAAATAACTAATTTATTAAGAAAAAGTACACTTTTTTGAGTTGCTTAAAACCCGAACTAAAGTATTCTGATTCCTTTTTTAGACGGTTTTTTTCGAAAAAGGTACTATTTTAACAAAATAATAACCTTCTTATGGCTAACATAAGAACAAATTAGATAGTGATATGTAAAGAATTGAGAAGCGTAAAATCGTTTTCACTACAGATAAGACCAAATAATATTACGAAAAGAATGCCAAAATAGATCAATAACTTTTTTACTTTTATTGTTTTCAAATAATAGAACAATTTTTTGATTAGACTTATAAAGCTATCTATTCCAAAGAATTTGTCTAAAACAAAGAACCTATGCGAAAAATACTAGTCTTAGTTTTTACCTTTTCTTTTTTAAGTATCTCTCTTTTTGCCCAAAAGAATGAAAAAGTGAAGGATGAAGATGCTTTTTATATACGAAAAATATACGATGCAGCACTTACCAAGGGAAAATGCTACGAATGGTTAACTCATTTAACGACAAGGATTGGTGGCAGACTTAGTGGTTCTCCTCAAGCTGCTGCTGCAGTAGAGTATACTCGACAAATGCTAGATACGCTCGGACTAGATCAGGTTTACTTACAACCTTGTATGGTTCCACATTGGGTAAGGGGCGACAAAGAAGAGGTACGTATTATTAATTCTACATCAAGGGGCACTATAAATTTGAATGCAACTGCTTTGGGTAATTCAGTGGGAACGGGTAAAAGAGGAATTTCTGCCGAAGTAATAGAAGTAAAAAGCCTTGATGAAGTAGATGAATTGGGCAAGGCAAATATCGAAGGAAAAATTGTTTTTTATAACCGACCAATGGATCCTAAACAGGTTCGAACATTCAATGCCTATGGCGGTGCCGTAGACCAACGAGTATATGGACCTGCTAAGGCTGCTGAATATGGTGCGGTTGGTACGCTTGTTCGTTCTATAACTACCCGACTAGATGACGTTCCTCATACTGGTGTGACCGTCTATAAAGATGGTGTCAAACAAATACCAGCGCTTGCGATTAGTACGAATGATGCAGAGTTACTGAGTAGTTTGTTGGAAGATGAAAAAGTACGCATATATATGCAGTCGACTTGTCAAAAATTAGCTGATGTTGTTTCGCATAATGTAATTGGTGAAATAAAAGGTAGCGAGAGTCCTGAAAAAATTATTCTAATTGGTGGGCACTTGGACTCTTGGGATATCGGAAGTGGTGCTCATGACGACGGTGCAGGTTGTGTACATGCTATGGATGTATTACAATTGCTAAAACGAGTAGGGTATCAACCCAAACATACGATCCGTTGTGTGTTATTTATGAATGAAGAAAATGGATTAGGTGGTGGTAAAGAATACGCCAAAATATCTAATGAAAAAGGTGAGTTTCATATGGCTGCTATTGAGTCTGATTCTGGTGGCTTTACACCGAGAGGATTTAGTTGCGATGGCGATGATGCAATTTTTACAGAAAAATTTAAACAAGTAATCAAATGGTTACCTTTACTTGAACCTTATGGTTTAGGACTATCTAAAGGTGGCTCTGGTGCCGATATTTCTCCTCTTAAAAGTCAAAAAGGTTTATTGTTTGGATTTCGACCCGACTCGCAACGTTACTTCGATTATCACCATACCGATATCGATAATATTGATGCAGTAAATAAACGAGAACTGGAAATGGGAGCTGCTTCAATTACCAGTTTAGTTTACCTGATTGATAAGTATGGTATAAAATAGAGTTTATCTTGGGCAATTCCTTGATTTAGCATTCAGACTATTAGGTCATATAATCTATAATGAGTAGATTAGCGAAATATTTTCAACTTCTAGAGTTTATGACCATGTCTGTACTATCAAAAGAAACAGTAACTGCTCACGATTTGTCTTTCAAATTACTATTGAGCGAAGAAGAAATCCAAGAAAGAGTAGCTGCAATAGGAGCAGAAATATCTTTAAAATATAAGGATAAGCGACCTATTTTTCTAGGCGTCCTCAACGGTGCTTTTATCTTCACTGCTGATCTTGTTCGTGCTTGTGGTATCGACTGCGAAACATCATTCATCAAACTTTCTTCTTATAGTGGTACGGCATCCACAGGTAAAGTTTCGACTCATATTGGTCTTCAAGAAGATTTGAAAGATCGTCATGTTATTGTTGTTGAAGATATTATTGATACAGGCGAAACCCTTCATCAGTTTTTGCCTGAACTGGAAAAAATGCAACCAGCCTCTGTGGCTTTAGTTGCTTGTTTGGTCAAGCGAGAGGCAATGCGTCATGACTTACCTATAGCATACTCTTGTTTTGATATTCCAAATAAATTTGTTATTGGATATGGTTTAGATTACGACGGATTGGCTCGAAATTATCCTTCTATTTACCAACTAATTGAAAAATAAATAATACTATAATTAAAGCGTATAGCTTTCTTAGGAACTTATTCCTTAGAATTTCACTAAAAAAGCATTTTTCAAAATAAATTATCTCTTTATGCTTCATAAAAGATATGCTTGATTGGATTGACATTTTTACAAAATTTTTAATTGGCTTTGCCATTTTTGAAGTGGTCATGAGCATAGCCTTTTATTTTTTGCAAGACTACTTCTTTTTCCGACCAGAAATTCTACCTAAAAATTTTCAATACAAATATCCATTTCCTTTTGAGGAGGTCAACTTTGACATGGAAGATGGCGGTACTATAAATGGAATTCACTTTGAAGTACCTAATGCCAAAGGTGTCGTTTTTTATTTCAAGGGCAATTCTAGAAGTATAAAAGGATGGGGAAAGTTTGCAAAAGATTTTGTAAGTAAAGGATATAGCTTTTTCATGATTGACTATAGAGGTTTTGGGAAAAGTAGAGGTAGGCGAACAGAGGTTACGCTATTTAATGATGGTCAACACGTTTACAAATGGCTCGAATCGCATTATGCAGAAAAGGAAATTATTATCTATGGTCGATCTTTGGGCTCTGGTATCGCTACCCGAATTGCTTCATGGAATAGACCTCGGATGCTCATTTTGGACTCCCCTTATTATAGTTTCTATTTTCAAATTTACCGCTATGCTTTTATTCTCCCGATAAAATGGCTATTACGCTATATGATACGTACCGATCAATTTGTCAAAAATATCCACTGTCCTGTTTTTATCATTCATGGGCGAAAAGACCGCCTTATACCTTTTAATCAGGGGCAAATGCTACACGAATTAATACCTGATATAAGTAAATTGTTTCCCATAGATGACGGTGGGCATAATAATCTTCCGAGCTTTCCCGAATACCATGAATACCTATATGACATTCTAAATGATGATGCTCTATATGAAAAATATGCTGCAAAATTAGAGGCAAAAGCTTAAAATTGCCGCAAAACAGCAAAATCAACGAACTTTATTATAACTTTGGACTATATATTTACGTATTAGTTCTAGACTTTTACGTTGAACTATATCAACAACTTTTTAGATCCCTAAAAATTATAAGATGAGTTTATTAAATGGGGTATTAAATACCGATCTGATTAATCCTGCTAATGTAGCTAAATACAAAGAAGAATTTAACAGAGCCAAACCTTACAAGCACCTAGTGATTGATAATTTTTTGGCACCTGCTGTTGCAGATTCGCTTTTCAATAATTTTCCGAAAATGACAGAATTACGTAAGCACTACAAAGGGCTTAACGAGCAAAAGTCGGAAGGATCAAGTTTTGGGGAATATCATGGCGACTTTGTAAAAGTACTCGAAGCAATCAAGTGCGAAGAATTCGTGAAAATGTTAGAACAAATTGTTCAAATAGACGACCTTTTGTTGCCCGACGATCACCGTGGAGCAGGCGTACACCAAGGTAAAAATGGTAGTTTCCTTGATATTCATGTCGATTTTAGTATCCATCCGATTCTAAATATGCACCGTCGCCTCAATTTATTAATCTATCTTAATAAAGGCTGGAAAAAAGAATATGGTGGTCATCTAGAGTTGTGGAACCCAGATGTATCTATTTGTGAAAAAGAAGTAATGCCTTCTTTTAATCGATGTGTCATTTTTGAAACGACAGATACTTCTTATCATGGTTATGACACGATTAATATTCCAGAAGATCAGACTAGAAAGTCGATTTATAGCTATTATTATTCGCCTGTGGCGGATGGTGTGAAATATCACGATACGATCTTTAAACCACGACCTTCAGACTCAGCCATTAAGAAAACACAGACACATGCAAAAGAAACTTTAAAAAATGGGGTGAAGAAAACCCTACAAAAACTGGGTATTAAGTCAATTTTTAAAAAATTTGAATAAAAATTGCTTTAGGGCTTTACAAAATAGATTTTTTGTTATAAATTTGCAGTCGCTTCCAAAAGCATAGATTGACCCATGGTGTAATCGGTAACACAGCGGTTTTTGGTACCGTCGTTCAAGGTTCGAGTCCTTGTGGGTCAACTCTTTAAAATTCTTTCCTTTTACTTTCCTTTTTTACATCGTTTTTCTTCATAAATACAATCCATACTGAAATCCAAAAATGGTTTTCGAGTGCCAATCATTTAAAGCTACCATAAATCAGACGATAGCGACTAAGGTTGATCCTTAAAATGATCCAGAATGGTGTATATTATTTTTTCCATTTGATGTTACAACCAGCACTTGGGCGCTGAACAGATGCGACAGGTCTATTGACTAAAACAGCATCCAAAGCTGCTCGTAAATCTTCGCCCGTAACAGGAATACCAGAATTAGGTCGAGAACCATCTAATTGACCACGGTAAGCTAATTTTAAGTCTTTATCAAAAACATAAAAGTCGGGTGTACAAGCGGCATCATAAGATTTAGCTACTTCCTGTGTCTCATCGTATAAATACGGAAAAGGATAGCCATGTACTTTTGCATGAATAGTCATTTTACTTGGAGAGTCATCTGGATAGTTTTCTACATCGTTGGAGCTAATTGCTACAAAAGATACACCTCTGCCAATGTATTCATTTGCCAGAAGCACCAAAGCTCTATTGACATGGATGACATAAGGACAATGATTGCAAAGAAACATAACAACTGTTGCAAAGTTAGATTGGATGCTTTTTAAATCAACCATTTTACCTGATATCGTATCAGGTAGTGTAAAGTCAGGAGCTTTTGTTCCTAGAGGTAGCATATTAGATTCTGTAAGAGCCATAGTATATTTTTTAGAAAAAGTGATAAGAGATGATTTATAAACAAGCTTTATTAATTCCTAACACATACTTGTTGATAATGTCAATGTCAGTAGCAACTTCAGATCCTTTGAAGCCTGCTATTTCGTTATTTTTTATTTTTGTTTTATACAAGTCTGTCAATGTTTTTGCGACTGGTAAGTAAGACCAATGCCATTTTTCTTCGTTGTATCCATCAGGACGTTCAGCGCCTTTTGGAGTATACACTTGGCAATAGCCATACGCTGCTGCATTGGCAGTAAGCCAATTATATATTTTTAGCCCTTCGCCTTTGGTAAAGAAATTATTAGTAAAAGCATTGAGGTCAATATCAGTTCCCCAATGGTGGCGAGAGGTACTTGGCATCGAACTAAATTCTAAAATTTTAAGTGCTCTTTGCGCTGGATCACTAATCGTTTTTGATAAGTCTTTTCCCCCAACTTTTCTGGTACCTGTCCATTTTCCCTCCCATATTTGTTTTTGCTTATCGAAGTTACGAGCAGCGGATCGAATGGTTAGTTTTATGCCATCTTTTTTAGCAGCAGCAGCCATTTTTAGGAATGCATCGTAAGCATCTTTGCGCATATACATTCCTGAGCGGTCAGCGTGTTTTGTTTCAATTGCGATAAAGTCTGGGTGTTTTGAAGGTACAAATTTTCCTTGCAAATAAGCAATATCGATATGTCTGAATTCTTCAGGAATAACAATTTCTTTAGCTAATACCGCTTCAGGTTTTAACTCAGATGGTGTCGCTTTTTTATTGTCTTTTTTAATTGGTTCACTAGTTTTAGCTGTATTATGTTGTTCGCCTGACGAATCAATTTCTGTGCAAGCCGACAATAAAAGAAAAAAAAGTAAACTGTAGATAAGATGCTTCATTTAATATTCAAATTCTAATTGTTGATAAGGGAAACCAAAAAGGCATTTTTCTTTTATCAAGGCGGCTATTTTTGGAGAAACCAACTCTTCCCAACCTTCTTCATTTGCCTGTACTTTTTGTAACACCGTTTTAGAATAAATGTGTAATATCTCTGGATTAAATCCTTCCATATCCACAATTTGTTTACTGTCTCTAAGGTGTTGGAATAGAAACTTAATGCCGTCGGGTACTGGCAAGTTTTCACAAGTCATCAAGTCTTCGCTACCTTCTTGCATCGAGGGATAAACGTACATCTTTACATTTCGAGTAAAGAGTTCTCCGAAAGCTGCCAACAATCGCCCATCCATATTCTCGTAATATTTATTGTTGATAACATCCATCAATTGGCGAATGCCTAGTACCAATCCTAATTTTTGAATCTTATAATCTGCAAGATAAGAAATTAGTTTTTGATGTTGTTCGCAATTAGATACGATGACTGTTTGTCCTAAGGCGCATAAAATTTCTGCTCTATCGATAAAGTCTTTTTCGTCTAACTCGCCATCACTGCACAAATTATTCAAGGTGATTTCTGTAAGCAAAAATGTTTTTTTAGGATCAACATCTTCTTCATTTCGGAATTGCTCATTAGCAACCTTTATCATGTCGAGGTTGACAAGTGTTGCGGGGCGAAAACTCCCCCTTACCACGACTACATGTTTTTTGTATAAAAATTCGGAAGCATGTATATTTTTCCCGTCAGGTCCAAACATTGCTACATTTGTTAATCCATGTTTGACTAACATCAGACTCAACAGACGATTATCAATATGTGCAAAGTCAGGTCCATTTACTCGAATCATATCTATTGCAATACGACCGTGTAAATTATCCATTAATGATTGTAGTAGAATTTCAGGATTTTCATTATAATGGTAGCAAGCATAAATTAGATTAACACCTAAAACACCGATAGCTTGTTGTTGTAAATGATTATCGTTATCCAACATTTTTACATGCAAAACTATATCATTGGCTTCACCATCAGGGCGTAATTGGAAACGAATACCAAGCCAACCACTGCCTTTTATTGTTTTTTGATAGTTGATGGCAGATACGGTATCAGCAAAAACAAAAAAACTAGAATCTGGTCGTTCATTTCTCAAGCGATCAAACATCAAATTATATTCATGATCCAGCATTTTGTATAACCTAGATTCGCAAACATATCGACCACTAGCTTCTACACCATAAATTTTGTCAGAATATACCTTGTCATAGGCTGACATTGTTTTGGCAATAGTTCCAGCTGCAGCTCCCACTTGAAAGAAATAACGAGCAACTTCTTGCCCTGCACCAATTTCTGAAAAGGTACCATAAATGTTGGAATCTAAATTTATTTCTAGTGCTTTTTGTTCTGTCTCTAATGCTTGTCTCATTGTTTATTAAGTTTGAATTACAAAGTTACATAATAAAAATAATATCTATATTCATTAGTATTGGGGTGTCGGATCATCATAGATAGCTGTCGTTTGGCAATCCGAAATCCATTTAGATTTCTGCATATATTTATCTATACCTATTGGTATTCAGTTTAAGGATCATCATTGGTAGCTACCCTTTGATTCACAGTAGCTTTAATCGTTTAATAATCCCAAAACCACTTTGGTTTCAGTATAATTGGGAACTTATTTAGTGATCAAAGGTGTTTTCTTAATTAATTTAAGTTGTGTAGGCTTAGGTATAGTGATTGGGGTTTTTAGAATAAATGAAAGAAGTAAATATCATTTTTCAGTGTAAATAATCCCGATTTTTGCCTCCCTATTCTCTATTCCCTTTTATCTGCAGCTTAAGTTAATTAAGATGACCTATTTATTTTGTAATTTTACGTAAAAATTAATGTAGAGTTCTAAAAGTTAATTCGAATTATCTACATAAACTTTAATTTCTTTATTAAGACGGAAAAAATGTTTCAAAGGTACGATGTAATAGTAGTAGGTGCAGGTCATGCTGGTTGTGAAGCAGCTGTAGGCGCCGCTAATCTTGGTTCAAAAGTGATGTTGGCTACCATGAATATGCAAACCATTGCGCAAATGTCTTGCAACCCTGCAATGGGTGGTGTAGCTAAAGGGCAGATTGTAAGAGAAGTCGATGCCCTCGGAGGGTATTCGGGCATCGTTACGGATCATACTATGATGCAATTTAGAATGCTTAACCGTTCGAAAGGACCTGCTATGTGGAGCCCAAGAGCACAAAGCGACCGTAACCAATTTGCTCGAAAATGGAGAAATCTATTAGAAGCACATCCCAATATAGACTTCTGGCAAGAAATGGTTGTAGGTATTGTTGTGAAAGATGGGCGAGCTGTTGGTATTCGTACAGGAATGGGTATCGAAATTGAAGCTCGATCAGTTGTCTTAACGAATGGAACATTTTTGAATGGTCTTATCCATATTGGCGAAAAACAATTCGGTGGTGGACGTGCTGGCGAAAGAGCAGCTAAGGGAATCACGGAACAACTGCTAGAATTAGGTTTTGAATCGGGACGAATGAAAACAGGTACGCCTCCTCGAGTCGATGGTCGTTCGCTTGATTGGTCTAAGATGGAAGTGCAAGACGGCGATGACCATGTGGGTAAATTTTCTTATACCGATACACCAGAATTAAAAAAGCAACATCCTTGTCATGTAACTTATACGAACAAAGAGGTACACGAAATTTTGAAAACAGGCTTTGACCGTTCTCCAATGTTTAATGGTCGAATCAGAGGTCAAGGTCCTCGTTATTGTCCGTCTATAGAAGATAAAATTGATCGTTTTGCGGATCGTGATCGGCATCAACTTTTTGTAGAACCTGAAGGTTGGGATACTTGCGAAATATATGTGAATGGTTTTTCTTCTTCATTACCTGAAGATGTCCAATATAAAGCAATGCGTTTAATTCCAGGTTTCGAAAATGCGAAAATGTTCCGCCCTGGGTATGCGATCGAATACGATTATTTTCCACCTACACAATTGACTGTTTCTTTGGAAACTCGATTGGTTGAAAATTTATTTTTTGCTGGACAAATAAACGGTACGACAGGATACGAAGAAGCAGCTTGCCAAGGTTTGATGGCAGGTATAAATGCTCATCTAAAAATAAATGAAGAAGATCCATTAGTCTTAAAACGATCAGAAGCATATATTGGTGTGCTGATTGATGACCTAGTGAATAAAGGTACAGAGGAGCCTTATCGAATGTTTACATCAAGAGCAGAATACCGCATTTTGCTTCGCCAAGATAATGCTGATATTCGTCTTTCACCAATTGCTCAAAAACTGGGTATGCAAAATATGGATGGTCGAATGGCACGAGTAGAAGAAAAGCAAAATGCTGCTAAAGCGATTTATAAATTTTTCGAAAATTGTAGTGTAGAACCTAGCGAGGTAAATGGACTACTTACGGAAAAAGGTTCAGCTTCGATTAATCAAAAAGTAAAGTTATTAGGCATTCTTCGTCGACCACATATTGGTGTTAATGAATTGAGAAAGGCGCTACCTAAACTGCAAGAGTTTTTAAGTCAATTTGATCAAGAGTTTGTAGATTTGTCGGAAACGAATATGAAGTACGAAGGCTATATCAAAAAAGAACAAGAGATGGTTGATAAAATGAATCGATTGGAGGAGTTGCACTTGAAAGATGATTTTGATTATCAAATTATTAGTTCCTTATCATCGGAAGCTCGTGAAAAACTTTCGAAGTTAAAACCTCGAACAATTGGGCAAGCAAGTAGAATAAGCGGTGTATCACCTTCTGATATTTCAGTACTATTGGTACACATGGGAAGATAAGATTGGTTATTTTTTTCAGAGTCTCTTAATCTAGGCACAAAAAAATAGGACAGCGATAGCTGCCCTATTTTTTTGTGCCTGATGGATGGTTAAAATCTATTCTAATATATCAAGTACATTTTCTTTGTATCGTATATTCCCATTAATTGAAGACTCAGGACATTCGGTCCAATCAAATAAAGGTAAATTGCGAATAGCAGTAACATTCTCTCGACCACCCCAAGATGGACGAGTAGATAACCAATGTTCGCTAGGATCAATTGTATCGACGATATGAATAATACCTGTCTTTGCACTCAACGATGAATTACATAGTAAGTTGACCGCATGCATATCAATTTCTTTTACTTCATCACTATCATAGGTGAGATCAATAATACCTCTTGCAAGGCTATCTATCGTTACGCCATTTGCTGGTACATTTCCATTTAAAACATGAGTTAATTCTCCCAATAAATATTCATTAAACAAGTTGGAAAGTAAAACCTTTTCATTCATTAAAGACACCTCAAATGCCATGGTATAATAAATCTGTTCCTCTTTAGTAAGGGCCAATAAAAATCCTTTAGAAATATAGAAATGACCTCCAGGTAATATAAAAGCCATTACATCGTCTTTGTCCAAAATAGTAAGGTGCCATGTCTTTCCTTTCGTCCACTCATCTCCATATTGTAATTTTGGATGGTTTCTTAGAAAATCGGTAAGCTGCCCTTGATAAAGGGCTTTTAAATATTCGTATGTAATATTGTTTGGTGAAGTGTTGGGTAGAACAGGAAAGTTCGTCGTATCTTTTGCAATAGCGAACCGAAGCAAATCTCCCAATTCCTCTCTCTTTTCTTTGTCAAACTGACTAGGCGTCAATATGTTCTCTGTATCATCTTTTCGGCAAGAAAAAAGAGATACAACTATTAGGAAAAAGAAAAGAAATCCTTTTGTAGTTGTTTGCATAGTAATAATGTTTCTGTTTTATTGGGATAATATTCTAATTCCAATAACTTGCTCTTAGACTTTTATCCTTATGAATATCATGCAAAAACCTTTCCAAACTATGTTAATAATTGGTCTTTGTGACAGGAAATACATTGTTTTTTTTATTTAAAAAGAGCAATAATGGCAAGATCGTTCCTTTTTTGTTTCAGATTTATAGCAAATCAAGTTTAGCGATTGAAAATTGGGCAGAGTCATGAGGTTTATTTAGAAGAGCGTATTTGTAAAGTATATTGTAAAAAATCATAATGTTTATTTACTAGAAAATAAGGGAATTGCTTATGGCTATTTATATAAATAAGTCATATATTGCAAATCGAACACCAAAGAGATTTTATTAAAAAGTTAAATAACCGTACACCCATTAATACGGCTCAATAATTGTAATTTTTCTGATATGATTAGGAGAAGCCTATTTCTTATTACTACTATTCTATTGCTTACGTCTTTTGGGGCTTCAGCAACTGATGTCATATTCCAATCTAAATCTGCTACTGCACTAAATAAAGTTAGCTTATATACTGATAGTTCTTTTTCTCATCAAACAAATACGTTTTTTAGAGAAGGCGAGTTATTTGAAGTACTTTCAGAAAGTAAACTTGAGCATGAAGACGATGCTCAGAATCAAAAATTTAAATGGTACAAAGTACGTACCCAAAACAATCAAGAAGGTTGGATTTTTGGAGATGGAATAGCCCTTATTGTTCCCGATCATGAAATAACTCCACATCTTCGTTCTTTTCATAAGCAACGCTTCGAGTTTGATAATGGTTTTGAAAAATCAGTTATGTGGATTGCTTCAATAGAAGGACACGATAATTTTCATGAAGAGGATTATTTGAATCCAACATATAAAGAGTTTTATATCGTAATAACCAATGAAAGAGGCAGGTCAGTACATGTAAATTTTGGAGGAATAAGTGCAATGGGTAAAAGTGAGTTACGAGATTTTCAGTTAACTGATGTGACGGGCGATTCAGTACCTGATTTTATTGTAGAGAATAGTAGTTATCCTGTTTCTAGTAATGTTGAAAATCGAAGTATAGAAATCTATTCTATTCAAGCTGGAACAATAGGTAAAATTTTTGAAGAACGAATGACGCTTTCTTATGACGATGATCTTCCTTCTCCAGCTTTATACAAATATGTTGAAATAGACAAGCAAACGATTCGAGTAGCTTATGTAGATTATGTCAACTGTAAAAGTTTTAGTCTACCATTCAAGTATGATTTGCGAAGTAAAACACAAGAACGTTGCCTCGAATATGTGACATATACATATACTTGGGACAAACGGAAAAAAGTTTATTCACCTTTATATGAAGAAAGTCGAGCTTGTGTAAAAGCCTCACCTACTCGTAGTGTTTACCTTAAAGAAAAACCTTCTCTTAGTGCTCAGCAACTCCAGATGCTTAACACGACAGATGTTTTGAAAGTAATAAAACACTTTGAAAAATTCGTCTTACAGAATGGTAAAAAGAAACAAGAATTATATTTTTATGTACAAAACGAAAAGGGCGATTATGGCTACGTTGATGCCCATTCTGTTCGAATAACGAATGTTGAACATGGAGCATTACTATACAATTATTATCAGAACCCGCCTTTATCAAAAACGGATTGGAATGTAAAAGGAGATTTTTTGCGAATTGTACAATACCCAGGAGAAAGTGTTACAAATAAATAATGATAACGAGTAGACCATTACTTAGTAATGGTTAAAAAATAACTTCCTGATTTCGTTTATG
>JAHDIP010000143.1 GCA_020630735.1 Saprospiraceae bacterium
ATACTGCTCTTCAAAATGCAGAGAATATAGTTGCACCAAACTCTATTGATGTAGATGATTTGAGTATGACCCAATCTCTAGCAAACGCTTGTAGTAGTTCTGTGGCAGAAGAAGGAGTCGAAGGAGCCGAATCCCTATCTTTTTCTAATGTAGGAATGGTATCGAATGGATATTATCTAGAAGCAGATATAGCTTCCTTCTCGGAATTTTTTATCCATGAGACGTTTTGTTACCAAACATCTAATATGACCACTACTGCAATAAGTGGTACTACTGTAAAAGTAGAATGGCAAAACCATAATGTTGTACAAAAGTACAGATTACGTTATCGTACAACAGGTGGCTCATGGACAGAAGTACAAAGTGAATATCCTATCTATTTTCTCAATGGACTTGAAGTGGAAACGACTTACGAATACCAATTAAAATCTGTTTGTAGTACCTTTAATACTTCTTGGACTGGAACAGCTCATTTCACTACAGGATCAGATGTTTGTAATCCACCAATCATTACAAGTGTTGTTCCGATTTCTGATAATATGATGAAAGCGCATTGGTTACCTGAACCTGGTGCTGAAAAATATAAGGTCACTTATAAAGCAAAAGGTACCTCTGAATGGATAGTCCTTTTTACCTCCTTAACAAATACTACCTTAGTGAACATTGCAGCAGATACAGACTACAAACTCAAAATAAAATCGAAATGTTCGAATGGCTTTACGAATTGGTCAAGTACGACTTTCACTTCTCCTGTTGTAGCTTCATTCGATACAGGTGAAGGTACAGATAACCCAATTCAGAATAGAAATGTAATGATTCAAGATGAAAAAGTAGCGATATCAATTTACCCTAATCCTGCTAGTGAAAGAATCAATCTGGAGTTTTCTAATTTCATTCCAAATCAACTATTCATTTTTGATTCAAAGGGAAGACAAGTACTAGAAAACAATCAACCACAATTTAGTATCAATATTTCTAGCTTGCAAAATGGAACCTACTTCATCAAAATGCAATCGAAGGAAGGTGAAGTACTAGTGAAAAATTTTATTAAGAATTAGTAAAAGAATAAACCCGATTAGATCAACTCAAGTGATCTAATCGGGTTTTACTTTCTAAAGAATTAAAGTCAAGTTTATTTATTAGTAACAACAAAACACTGAGTCAATGGTTTAGAATCTTCGACCCGAATGGAAATCATATACGTACCTGCTGAAAAACTACTTACGTCAAAACGAGTTGTTTCACGCGTAATACGATCAATTTTTTTACCCATCATCTTTTGCCCCATCTTATTGCGGATTTCAACTTCAGCTGATTTTCCAATATACTCTTTAAGCTCAAGTTGTAAGACCTCATTGGTTGGATTAGGGTAGATAGCGAAGCAACTTGGATTTAAGGCTTTCATTTCTGCTGCTGCTTTGGTTCTTTGCTCGGCGAGTTCATTATTTTCTTTAGCGGTATCTTCTTTAGTGACGAAGACTTCTCCTTTTACAGTAAGAAATGTTTGAGCAGGATTCGTATTCGCAGTAATAGTGATCCGTTTACTTTGTTTTCCTTTTTTATTTTTAGTGTTAAACTCTATTTCTATTTCACTAGTTTCACCTGGTTGAATAGGGTCTTTAGGAAAGTAAGGAACCGTGCAACCGCAACTGCCTTTGGCATTAGAAATGATTAAAGGCTTGTCTCCTGTATTCGTAAACTTGTATACGTAAGATACTTTTTCTCCTGCTTCTACAGTACCAAATTCGAATGTAGGATTTTCAAATTCAATTTCTGTTGCTTCGTACTCATTGACAGGTGTTGGGGATGCAAATCGCTCAAAAAAATCATCAGTTTCTGTTTTTTCCTCCTTCACCTTTTCTTTTTTATCATCCGTGACTACCGCTTCTTCCGTTTTTAAGACGTTGCCTTTTATCGTAAGAAATGTTTGAGTAGGATTCGTATTTGCTGTAATGGTTATACGTTTAGCTTGTTTTCCTTTTTTATTTTTGGAATTAAACTTCACTTCTATTTCATTCGTTTCACCTGGTAAGATCGCTTCTTTCGGAAAGTAAGGGACAACACATCCACAACTACCTTTTGCATTGGAAATGATTAAAGGGGTATCTCCTGTATTGGTGAATGTGTAAACATGTGTTACAATGTCTCCCGATTCGATAGTGCCAAAATCAAAAGTTGTTTCTTCAAATTTAAGAACAGCATGTTTTTCTTCCTCAATAGGAAGCTTCGAGTCTTGAGCAAAACTGCCAATTGAAATGAATAAGCATAAAATGGCAAATGTTAGAAATTCTTTTTTCATAGTTTATAGTTTTGATAGGATAAATAAAATCAAGTACATGTAAAAATAAACGTATTTGATTTATTTTAAGTATTATGTTTGTGTGTTTAACACATCATTCACATTTAAAGAAAATGCTCATTTCATAGTTTAAGCAAACTTAGACCATGAAATGAGCGTAATTTTAGCTCTGATAATAATTTCGTTATTCACCTTAGAAGAAGGTCTCACTTCTCGTAATTTCAGCTCTGCTGATAATTACCTTAGAGAGTAGTATGGCTTCTCGCAGTTCCGAAGGAACGGTCTTGCTTCTCAGAGCGAAGCGATCTTTTTACTTATCACTCGCAATTATCAATTTTCCACTCGTCACCAATCCATCTTTTGTAAACTTCAAGAAATAAACACCAGGCGTCAAATCGTGTACATCAACTTTTGTTTGTCCTTTTGGCAAGGCACTTAAGTTTCGAATCTCTTGTCCTGTAGCACTACAAATGGTCAAATTATCGAATGCCGCTTCCGCATCAATATAAACATGATCTTGAGCAGGGTTTGGATAATAGCTTAGCTTATTCATCAACTCAGGATTTGTTGGTAAATTATTTTGCTGTTGACTATTATCTCTAGGATCAGTTTGTTGCTGATTTTGATCTTGATTCGGATCTTGTTGCGTTAGCGATTGATTTTGATCTTCTTTACATTCGTGGAATTCTGTATTTTCCAAAATCAAACGTACCATTAATTCGTTTAAAGTTTCTACATTATACGATTCGGCAGTAGGCTTTAAGTGGGCATTTCCGATGCCACTATGATCCGTAATGAAGACATACGTACCATTCGTTGCCACAGCAAAAAACTTCATCAAAAATTCAGTATCTTTTTTGATACCGCTCGCAGTAATCGGAATAACTTTGATACCCATTTCGGCAGCACGTTTTATGCTTGCTTGCATATTTTTGATATTGGCTTCTGTATGGTGTGGCGGTGCATCTAGTACGAAGAATAAAATTCTAGCCATTGCATCATCACTCCATTTTTGCTTATTGATAGCTTCGTCAAGAGCGGTATGAACAGCCTCTGGGTAATCGCCCCCACCACGTGCTGCTTGATTGTCGATAAACTTGGTCGTCTGACTTATGTCGGTCGAAAAATTAGATGTACGTGTTACATATTGGTCACCTTGATCTCTATAAAAAAGAGAACCTAAACGGAAAGTCAAATCTTCATTATCTTCTTTTACTCGATTCATCACATCACTCAATTCTGCTTTCAAATAATTGATTTCGTCACCCATAGAACCAGTAGCATCGACGACAAAAAAGAGGTCAACATTTTTAGGCTTATCGCAATTCGCAGGCATCTTGAAATAATTGATTCCTTGCTCATGTCGCTTTGTTGAAGTCAAAGAAAATGTTTGACCTTGATGCTCAATCATGATCCGTAAATCGGTTTCATTTCCTTCATAAAGGTTTGCCCAAAGTTCTGCCTTACCTGTATTGTCGGTTCGAGCTTTCCAAACGGTACCCGCTTTATTGACGAGTGATACTCGGCAGTCAGCAATAGCTTGGTCATTATCATCACTTACCATTAACGTGAAGCGATCATTTGGATAAAAATTCCAATATTTTTGTTTGTTAATAAACTCTTGATCTTTTTTCAAGTCGTTCCAAAAAGTCCAATTGTCTAAATCTTTCCATTCGCCAGCCGTGAGTTGACCCGCTTTTTTGCGTTTCTTTTTACCAGAAGCGCCTGTTCCTCCTGTTGCAATTTCTCCATCAGCGATATCTTCTTCTGCTACTTCCATTGCACCATCATCATAGGCTTTAGCAGGACTTTCCTTAACCATGAAAATTTCTTCAACAGAAGGAGGCGGTGGTGGAGGCGGAGGACTTGAAATACTAGTAGGACTTACACTTCCAGTAGTCGTAGCATCCTCGGCTATGGTAGGAACTTTATATTCGGTGACTACAACTTCATCTAATGTTGTCGAACGATTAGAAGCTTTTGCTTTCTTTCTTTTAGTACTTCGTCGAGACGCAGAACGAGATCCACTAACAGTCACTGTTTCTAATGCTACTGAACTTTCTTTTAATTTGAAGTTAATCTTTTTTTGCTGCCCTTCTTTTACCACTATTTTTTTGATCTCTTTTGTTGGATAACCTACAAAGGAACAAACTAAAGTGTATTTCCCAGGTTTAACATCTAGTTTATAGAAACCATTGAAATCAGAAACTGTTCCTATCGTAGTTCCTTTAATAAATAGGCTAGCGCCAATAATTGGTTCAGAAGTTTCGTCATCTGTTACGATACCTTGAATAGTACTTTGGGCAAATCCTAGTGTGCAAGAAAATGCAACAAGTAGGAAGGTATATATATAGTTCATCTTTTTATTTTTTTAGAATGTCAATTAAAAAATAGTAGGGTTGTTAGTTACTGATTTTAGTTGCGCAAAAGAGGTCGATCATAATCAAAATGTCATAGTTATTCTTTGACCGTTACTTCGTTTTTTGCTTTGCTTTTTTTTTGCCTAAACGTATTTTTGGAAAACGTCTTTTTTTCTTATGATTATGTAATTGGATAACTCCCGAACTTAAACAAAAATCTAGAACATTATCCTTCCCATATTCTATGATAACTTCTGTAATTCGAAGTGTAATATATCCAACATAAGTAGCTTCTACATCATAAATACCAGGCTCGATATTTTTAAATACATAATTTCCAACGTAGTCTGCTTCTGTCCCTGTTATTATTTTACCATCTTGGAATACTGCAACATTGCCATAGATAATATGTTCTTCCGAATTTTCATCCATCACTTTTCCTTTAAGAGAGGTCTGTGAAAATCCAAGGGAGCAACAAAGAGTAAAGAGCAAGAAGGTATATAAATATTTCATTTGTTTCTTATAAGCCTTATATGGTGAAAAAATAAAAATTACTTCGAAGTCGTCAAAGTCATCGTCTCTGCTTTTTTGACCAGCTCAATAAACTCAGCACGATAACCATGAGTATCTTTGCCTTTAGCCCCTTCTGCTAATTTCAACACATCATGATAAGTTAAATCTCCTACGAATTCAGAGTTGCGAAGTAATAAACTGAATGCTGCAACACTTGCCGAAAATCGGAAGTTGTCAGAGCTTTCTGCTAAGGTTTTTCTATCTTTTGTGAGTGGGCTAGTGATGAGTTTACTTACGTCTTCTTTTGGTCGCTTATAGCGTAATTTGATATTCAATAATTCATCTGTACTACTTGCTACAGTAGGGACATATTTTTGATATTTTAGTTCCGATTTTTTGCTTGTTTTCGTTTTGCCAGCAGGCACGATTTCGTATAGAGCTGTAACGGTATGACCTGCACCTAATTCACCAGCATCTTTTTTGTCATCATCAAAATCTTCTTTCGCCATCATTCGATTTTCATAGCCAACTAAGCGATAAGATTCGACCAAACGAGGATTAAATTCAATTTGTAATTTCACATCTTTTGCGATAGTATAAAGCGTGCTTGTCATTTCAGTAACGAATAATTTTTCTGCTTCTTTTTCATTGTCAATGTATGCGTAAGTACCATTGCCTTTGTCAGCTAAAGTTTCCAAACGGTTGTCCTTATAGTTGCCCATTCCTAGACCTAGAACGGTCAAGAAGATATCATCTTTTCTTTTTTCTACGATTAATTTTTCTAAACCATCAACTCCTGAGACACCAACATTAAAATCTCCATCCGTTGCTAGGATAACTCGATTATTTCCGTCAGCCATGAAATTATCTTTTGCCGTTTTGTACGCTAAGTTGATACCAGCACCACCAGCAGTCGAACCACCAGATTTAAGATTGTTTAAAGCAGCTAAAATTTTAGCTTTATCATTCGTTGGAGGCAATACTAAACCCGCAGCACCTGCATATACTACAATTGAAACTTTGTCATCTTCCTTCAAGTTATTGACTAATTTCTCAAATCCTTTTTTGAGCAAAGGCAATTTATTCGCATTATTCATCGAACCAGAAACGTCGATTAAAAACACTAAATTATTTCTAGGTGCTTGTCGAAGGTCGAGGTGTTCTCCTTGCAAACCAATATGTACTAGTTGGTTCTCCTTATTCCATGGACATTCCGATACTTCGGTATAAACAGCAAATGGATCAACGCCTTCAGGTTGTGGATAATCATAGGTAAAATAATTAACCATTTCTTCTGTTCGAACCGCATCAGCAGGAGGAAGACTACCATGATTTAAGTATCGGCGTGTATTGCTATAGGAAGCATTATCAACATCTATCGAAAAAGTAGATAAAGCTTCTGAGCTTGTCGTGATAAATTTATTTTCTACGATTTTTGTGTATTCTTCTGAGCCGCTATGGTCGTGTCGAGTATTAACTTCTTCTTTTACTATAAACGCTTCTTCTAATGTAGGTGGCGGTGGTGGTGGTGGTGGCGACGGAGGAGGAGTGGAGTTTCTTCTTAGACCATCGGTCATCTTTGCATCCTTAGCGTATTTTTTATTAGATGAGGATTTTGACTTCTTTCTTAATTTATTTTTTACCGAAGAAGCCGCTCTTCGTAATTTACCTTTTGAGCTTACACTTGAAACAGTCACACATTCCAATAATTGACTTCCTTCATCCATTTGCACATTAATTACAGTGTTCTTTCCAGTTTCTACTTTTACATTTTTGATTTCTTGGGTTTCAAAACCAACGTATGTAACAACAAGTGTGTGCTCACCTGCTTCTACATTCAGACTATACGCCCCATCAAGATCGGCAACAGTACCATTTTTAGTTTCTTTTATATGAATAGAAGCACCTATCAGTGGTTCTCCTGTTCCTTTTTCAGTTATTGTTCCAGTAACAGTTCCGGTATTTACTTGCAATGGAATGGAAAAAAAGGAAGCGATTACGATTAATGAAAATAAAGCTTTCATAAATTAAATTTTAAGTGGTAAAACAATAACGGCTTTCTAGTACTTTGGGTTTGTTTGATATTCTGATAGATGCAGCAAAGTTTAGTTTTGGTGTATTCCATAAAATATAAAGCTAATTGTATTCTATTCTACTCGAATATCCTTACTTTTGCGGCGATTTAGATTATACCATCAACCAACCAAATCGTACTATGGCAGCTACAAAAATTAAGTCAGCACTTATTTCTGTGTATTCCAAAGAAGGTTTAGAGCCTATTATTCGTGAATTGGAGGCCTTAGGTATTCAATTATATTCGACAGGAGGCACTCAAAAATTCATAGAAAACTTGGGTGTACAAGTCAATGCTGTTGAAAACTTGACAGCCTATCCCTCTATTTTGGATGGACGAGTAAAAACCCTTCACCCAAAAGTATTTGGTGGCTTATTAGCAAGACGAGAAGAAGGTCATTTAGCAGAATTAGAAGAATATGCTATTCCTGAACTAGATTTGGTAATCGTGGATTTGTATCCATTTGAAGAAACCTTGGCGAGTACTACCGACGAAGCAACGATTATCGAAAAGATAGATATTGGTGGTATTTCGCTTATTCGTGCTGCAGCAAAAAATTATAAAGATGTAGTGGTCGTTCCGTCAAAAGACGAATATGAAACGATCTTAAACTTGTTGAAAGAAAAACAAGGTTATACAGATATAGCAGATCGAAAAGCATTAGCAAGAAATGCCTTTAAAGTTTCTTCCAATTATGATGTAGCGATCTTCAATTATTTTGATGCTGATTCTGAAGACTTAGCCTTCAAGCAAAGTATTCATGAATCTAGTGTTTTACGCTACGGCGAAAACCCACACCAACAAGGTGTCTTTTATGGAAACTTTGCAGCCTTATTTGATAAATTAAATGGCAAGCCAATATCGTATAATAATTTGGTAGATATAGATGCAGCAGTAGCAATTATGGCTGAGTTCAAAAATGCTGAACCAACTTTTGCAGTTTTAAAACATACCAATACTTGTGGTATTGCTACTCGGTCTACTATACTCGAAGCATGGCAAGCGGCATTAGCAGGCGACAATATTTCTGCTTTCGGAGGAATTTTAATTTGTAATAAACCTATAGACTTAGTGACAGCAGAAGAAATTCATAAACTATTTTATGAAGTACTAATTGCGCCAGACTTTGAGGAAGATGCTTTAGCTTTATTAGTCCAAAAGAAAAAAAGAGTATTACTAAAAATAAAAGACTTTCATGTTCGTAAAAAAACATTCAAAAGTTTATTGAATGGAGTAGTGGAACAAGACAATGATTTGGTAACAGAAAAGAAAGACGACTTAAAAGTTGCTACCCGCAAAGCACCAACTAAAGAAGAAGCACTAGATTTACTATTTGCGAATAAATGTGTGAAACATCTAAAATCAAATACCATCGTATTGGTCAAAAATAATCAGCTAATCGGAATGGGCTGTGGTCAGACATCAAGAGTGGATGCGCTGAAACAGGCAATAACTAAAGCCAAACAATTCGGCTTTTCTTTGCATGGTGCCGTAATGGCTTCTGATGCTTTTTTCCCATTTCCTGATTGTGTCGAGATCGCTCATAAGGCAGGGATAACGGCAATAATTCAACCAGGTGGTTCGATCAAAGATCAAGAAAGTATCGACTACTGTAATAATAATGACTTGGCTATGTTGACGACAGGCATTCGACATTTTAAGCATTAACCAACGCTTTGTGAATGGTTATCGTTGGAAAGAGTAGTGGAAGCAATTGGAATTAAAATTAAAATTTTTAAGAGTAGATTGAATATAAGTGGAGTAACGATTGGATTTTTATTTGCATTTTAATTTTGATTACGGGTTTGTCATTTTTAAAACAAAAAAAATGAATACTTGAAGCTGGTAATAGACATCGGCAATACACGAACGAAAGTAGGCGTTTTTAAAAAAGCCAAGCTTAAGAAAAAAGAAATTTGGCTAGAGTGGAATCTAGACAGGCTCAAAGCATTTGTGGCAGAGTGGGATATACAGCAAGTTGCTTTATCTACTTCTGCAAAAGTGTCTAAAAGTGTTGAACGTTATTTGAGTAAGCACTTTTATTATATTCGATTGACTGAGCAAACACCTCTTCCAATCAAAAATCACTACCAAACACCAAAAACTTTAGGCAAAGATCGGCTAGCTGCCGTGATGGGAGCTTATGCATTGTATCCCAACCAAAATTGCTTAGTTATTGATGCAGGAACTTGCATCACTTACGATTTACTGACAAAAGAAGGCGATTATTGGGGAGGAAATATTGCCCCAGGTGTAAAAATGCGATTTCAGGCAATGCATGAATTTACAGCTAATTTGCCCTTAGTAGACTTTCGAAAACTGAAAAAAGATTACGGATATAGTACCGTAACGGCTATGCGTGTAGGCGGACAGCTCGGTGCAGTACTTGAAATGGATGGGTTTATTCGATTATATGAAGCCCAATATGGTCGGATTAACACAATTTTAACGGGAGGAGACGCGATTTTTTTTGATAAAAACCTAAAAACTAAGATATTTGTAAACCATAATTTGGTCTTTACAGGACTAAATAAAATATTAGAATACAATGCCCAGCTATTGGAATAAATTTTTTCTTATTTTTATAAGCCTTTTTGCAGTTCTAGAAATTGCAATGGCACAACCCAAAACCAATTCACCATATTCTCGTTCAGGAATAGGTGACTTAGTGGATCAAAATTTTGCAAACGCACAAGGTATGGCAGGATTATCCGCGGCCTTTCACGATCCCCACCATTTGAATATTCTTAACCCCGCATCGAATAGCCATTTAGCTTCTACTGCCTTCGAAATTGGTGTTTTTGCAAAATATGGAAGACTTAATGATGCAAATACCTCCTTAGGTGTGTGGTCAGGCAATATTGATTATATCGCTTTAGGTTTCCCAATGAAAAATCCAATCAATAGGGTGTTAGATCGCAAAAAATCTCCTTATTCTTGGGGAATGTCTTTTGCTCTTGTTCCTTTTTCAAGAGTAGGTTATAATGTACAAACGGTTGGAAATATCGAAGGAATTGACGATTTTAGATACCTCTATCAGGGTACGGGCGGAAGTTATAAGTTGTATTGGGGAAATAGTTTGAAGTATAAAAATATATCTGTTGGAGCTAATTTAGGTTACTTCTTTGGCAAAATTGAAAACGATCGAGCAGTGTTTTTTGATAGTTTACAAGCTGCTTATCAGAATGTTTATCACGATGAAATCGGTATGAGTGGCTTTATTTGGAATATCGGAGCGCAATATGATTATTTCTTTAAAGAAAAAAATAAAGATGGCAAACTCGTAAATTCAGATAGAAGTATTACGATTGGTGCCTATGGCAATTCTACCACAGGTTTTAAAACCAAAACAGATCGTTCGTTCTTTAGAGAAAACCCATCATATGGGGCTAGAGATACCATTTATTACGAAACGGGTGTCGAAGAAACAGGTGTATTGCCAGCAGAGTTTAGCATAGGAGTAATGTTTACTAAACGAAATAAGCTAAAATTAGGTGTAAATTACTCAGCGGCTAATTGGGGAAAATACGAAAATGGAGCAAAACCGGAAACACTTTCGTCTACTCAAACGTTCTCTATAGGCGGTCAATATATTCCTCAATATTTGTCTTATAATAACTATTATAAGCAGATAAGATACCGCTTCGGTGCCTTTTATAGCACCGACCCCCGATCAACACTTAACAAACAATTAACTCAATACGGTATAACATTTGGGTTCGGTTTACCGATTATATTACCAAGGCAGCAAACTTCTTTTGTCAATTTAGCGTTCGAATTAGGACAGCTTGGAACAAATGATTCGCTGCGAGAAACTTATTTTAAAGCAACCGTAGGATTTACATTAAATGATAATACCTGGTTTTATAAACAAAAATTCAAATAAAATGAAAGAACTACAGGATCTGATAAAAGCTGGTTTATTGATTGCTGCCAGTGTTTTTATGACTACTCCAATGATGGCTCAGTGTGGTACATTTAAAGATGCAGCCGACTCTGATCAAGCCGAAACGTATCACGTTTTGTACCGTGGTGATGTGAAAAATAAGAACTACGATGCGGCATTCGAAAATTGGAAAAACGCTTATGAAGCTGCTCCTGCTGCTGATGGTCAACGCCATAGCCATTATTCTGATGGTCGTAAAATATTGAAGCATAAATATGAAAATGCTAAGGACGATGCTAAGAAAAAAGAATACCAAGATTGGATTCTAAAACTATATGATGAGCAAATTACTTGCTACAAAAACGATGCTTACCTTCTAGGTCGTAAAGCTTTCGATATGTTTTATACCTTCAATACGCCTTATGACAAAACCTTAGCTGTACTTAAAAGTGCTGTAGAAAAAGGTGGTAATGATAGTGAGTATATCGTACTTGATCCTTATGCAAGAATAGTGGTACACCAATTCACGAATGATTTGATGGATAAAGCTTCTGCACGTGCGCTTTACGATCAACTAAATGGTATTGCTGATCATAATATTGCGAATAACGAAAAATTCAAAACGCAATTTGAATCTGCTAAAGCAAGCATGAATCAGTCATTTATGAAAATCGAAAATCATATCTTCGATTGTGATTACTGGAAAGTAAAACTAATGCCTGAGTACGAAGCAGACAAAGATAATCCTGAAGTTGTAAAAACATTATTCAACAAACTTCGTGGACAAGGTTGTACAAATGAAGATCCATTTATGATGGAATTGAAGACAAAGTATGAATCTTATGCTGCTGCTGAAAATGCAAAACGTAAGGAAGAATATGAGCAAAGTAATCCTGCAATTATGGCTAAAAGAGCATATGATGCTGGTGATTATGCTGGCGCTGTAGCTAAATATGAAGAAGCTGCTGCTGCTGCAGATTCACAACAGAAAAAAGGAGAATACTTATTCCGTATTGCATCTATTAGTGGTCGTAAGTTAGGTAGCAATTCTAAAGCTAGAGAATATGCCCGTAAAGCAGCTCAAGCTCGTCCAGATTGGGGACGTCCTTATATGTTGATCGGAGATTTATATGCAAAGTCAAGCCGTTCATGTGGTGACTCTTTCCAACAACGTCTTGCAGTACTTGCAGCTATCGACAAGTATGCTTATGCAAAATCTATAGATTCTTCTGTTGCTAGTGAGGCTAGTGAACGTATCTCAAAATATAGTGCTTCTAAACCTACAAAAGATGAAGCATTTATGAGAGGATACAAATCTGGACAATCTGTAAAAGTAGGTTGCTGGATTGGTGAATCTGTAAAATTACGCTTCTAGGAATACTGATTCTTTTGTGAAAAAAGCTCCGTTCATTTATTTGGACGGAGCTTTTTTTATACACCAAAATGAAGTTTAGATGCATCTAAATAGGAAAGTGAAAGAGTAAAAGTCAAGTATTTAACATATTCATAAGATGATTTTATCATCTGATTTCGTCTTAACAGTAATCGTAGTTCAATTGGTAGGCGTTTAATAAATTAACATTTAAGCACTATCTTTAGGAATCATTTCTAGGTTTTTTAATTTTTATCATGAATGAACGAAAGATTAGGAAATTTTATTTTGAATAAGGCAAAAACTATAACCGATGCCATAGCATCAGCGAGACTTTTTAACGAAATACAAAATAAAATTTCTTTCTTGTAGCCATTTGATGTTAAAGATTAACAAACCTTATAACAAAATCGCAAATTATGAAACCAATAAATCGAATAATGAAGAATCGCCATTTAGCATTTTTTGCTGTGATATGTCTATTTTTTGCTTTCGCTTGTACTCCTAAAGCAACCGAAACAGTAACGGAAACTCCTAAAGAGGAAACGAAACCAGTAGTCGTAGAAGAAAATATAAAATCTGGTCCCGATTGTCCAACCTTCAATTCATTACCTTCTGGTAAAAAAGATGAAGCATTAGAAGCGCATGTTATTTATCGTGATTTCATAAAGCGTAAGAAATATGATGAAGCATTTGAGTATTGGAAAACAGCCTATACATTAGCGCCAGCCGCTGATGGTCGTCGCCATTACCACTATTCTGATGGAATCAAAATTTACGAAAATTACTATAATACCGCTACTGATCCTGCTAAGAAAAAAGAATATCTCGGAGATGTCATGCGTTTATACGATGAGTTAGCAGCTTGTTATGGTGACAAAGGTTATGCAAGCGGTCGTAAAGCATTCGATTATTACTACAAATATACCGATGCTGTAAGCGAAGATGAAAAATATAACCTCTTCAAAGAGTCGATGGATATAGACGGAGATAAAGCAAATTATTTTATTTTAAATCCATTCACCGCATTAATGGTAAATCGTTTGATCGAAAAGAAAATACCGATGGCTGAAGGTCAAAAGTATGCAAAACTGATATCAGATAGAATCACAAAAGGCTTGAAAGAATGTAAAGGGAATGAATGTGAATCTTGGAAGATCATCGAAGGGTATGCGCCTGCACGATTAGAGCAATTAGAAGGTATGAAAGGCTTTTATGATTGCGATCACTTCGCTAATAAATATTACGCAGAGTTTGAGGCTAATCCAACCGATTGCGACATCATTGTTTCTACGATTGGTAAATTGAAATGGGGAGGATGTACTACAACTGATGCTCGTTTAGCAAAAGCACAAGCAGCCTACCAAACACATTGTAAAAAAGTGGAACCTACAAAAACTCCAGGAAAACCACAATGTAGAGATATGGTACGAGATGGTAAATACAGAGATGCTGTAAATTGTTACGAAGAGAAGAAAAACAGTAGCTCAGACAATATGAAAAAATCGCAGTACGCATTGTATATGGCGAAACTTTACTACGGTGAATTAAAGAATTTCTCAAAGGCAAGAAAGTATGCGCAAGAAGCAGCAGACTTACGTCCAAATTGGGGAGCACCATATATCCTGATAGGAAAGCTTTATGCATCAAGTGGTCCATTATGTGGTCCTGGTCGTGGCTGGGATAGCCAAATTGTTACTTGGCCAGCAATCGACATGTGGAACAAAGCAAAATCAATCGACTCAGAATCTGCTTCAGAAGCAAATAAACTGATCAGTCGTTACCGAAAATATATGCCGAGCAAAGAAGATGTTTTCCAACGTAGCCTAAAAGAAGGCGCTACTTACAAAGTAGGCTGTTGGATACAACGCTCTACAACTATACGCACTGCTCCAAACTAGATAGAATTGAAGTAAATATCCAGACACTGTCTGGACAAAGAAAATAAAAAAGCGTCTGAGCAATATCATTGCCCAGACGCTTTTCTTTTAGGTGAACACGTCAAAAGAGCATCCGCAAAAATCCGCTCCAAGATCTGCGCAAATCCATGTCCAAATATCCGCCCTCATCCGCGTTCTCGCGTCACAACAATTTCTCCAACTCCGTTTTCATTTTATGTAAAGACTGCATACCATTTGCTTGCCACTTCAGTTCTCCATTTTGGTAGATCATTAAAGCAGGAATACCAGCGATACTCAATTTTTGAGAAAGCGCCTGATTTTTATCTACATTAATTTTGATAATTCGAGCACGGTCGCCCATTTCCTCTTTAAGCTCTTGAATGACAGGTGCAAGTGCTTTGCACGGACCACACCAATCGGCATAAAAGTCAATTAAAAGAGGCTTTTCTGATTGTATTAATTTGCTGAAACTAGATTTACCCATTATATATATTAGTTTAAGTAATAATATAGACTAAAAAATCGCATTTTACAAGTCAAAGCGCAAACTTTAAATAAGTTCTTAGCCTAAAAATAAAGCATAATCATTAACTTTGGGATTAATGAAGTATCTATCTATATTTAGTGTAATACTAATGACATTGCTAGTCGCCTGTTCTTCTAGTCTTGAAGAACAAGCAAAAAAAGTCGATGAAGATGATTTGTTTTCACGCTTGAGTGCTGATTTGATTTCGAATCCTAAATCTCAAAAAGAAAAAGATCAAAATGCGATTGTTAATTATGCGCTTGATAGTATGTTGAATGTTCGTTCCACACCAGAAGGTATTTATTACCAAATCTTGAAAGAAGGAGAAGGAGCACACCCAACAAAAAAAAATGCGTTGACTGCTCATTATACGGGGAAGTTGCTAACAGGAAAAGTGTTTGATTCTTCAGCAAAAGCGGGGCGACCATTACAGTTTAAGTTGAATAGAATGATCAATGGCTGGAAGATAGCCATTCCAATGTTGAAACCAGGTGGCAAAGGCATTTTTCTGATTCCTTCACATTTAGCTTATGGACAGAGTGGTTTTGGAAACTTAATTCCTCCGAATTCACCTTTATTATTTGAAATAGAATTAATTAGCTCAAAATAAAAAACTAAAAGCAGGGCATACGCTTGAAAATAAAAAGGAGTGTATGTGTTTTACTGTTTTAACTAAAAAGAAAAACATATGAAAAAGATAATCCCAGTGTTGTTGTGTTTGTTTGTATTTGCAGCTTGTAAACCAAGCTTGCAGAAACGTTTAAAGTCCGAGATGATTAGTGCGCCACAGACTCAAACTGAGATAGACAAAAACCTCATTTTACAACATGCTATTGATAATAAAACAGATATCCGTTCAACGGCTTCAGGTATTTATTATATTATTTCTGATGAAGGGGAAGGAGATACTTTTCCGACTAATAATTCCAAAGTTACAGCGCACTATCATGGAACCTTACTGAATGGCGAAATTTTCGATTCTTCTGTAGATCGAGGACAACCATTTAATTTTCAATTAGGTCAAGTGATCAAAGGCTGGCAAGAAGCTATACCGATGCTTAGAAAAGGAGGAAAAGGTAAGTTTTTTATTCCTTCTGAATTGGCTTATGGTGAACGAGCAATCGGAAAAATTCCTGCAAACTCTGTTTTAATTTTCGATATCGAATTACTTGATTTTAAGAATCAATTATAAAATCTCGAATCCTTAAAATATAACGGAACCAAAATAGTTTTCGGTTTACCAAATGATAGCTACTAATAATGATCTTTAAACGAAATACTAGTAGGTATTAAAAAAGGGTGTATGTTCAACATACACCCTTTTTTA
>JAHDIP010000144.1 GCA_020630735.1 Saprospiraceae bacterium
TTACCAAGATGAAATAGTCATTCCTTTGTGTGTTTAAAGACTATTTAATCATGGATGTTTCATCTTTTTAAAATTTTCTTTAAGTCCAAAAAACAACCCTATCTGCTAAGCGTAGTTTGCAACTACGCTTGACTATTTCGCTGTTTCTAACAGCACCTTTTGCACGATGCTAAAACAGGATCGGCTTAATCATCTCCTCGTGTGTCTAAAGGCTATTTAAGCATCGACGTTTCAACTAATCTTTTACTACTCGTTTGATGACTAATCCATCATTTGTAAAAATGCGGATGAGGTACATACCATTGGGTAATGCTTGATCAAAGGTTAAGTTTAGTTTTTGCTCTCCTGCCAATTGATTTTTGTAGGATTGTGTTTGTACTTGTTGTCCTGCAAGACTTAAAACATCAATCGTAATATCAGCTGTTTTGGCTAAGGTATAATCTATTGTTAAGTGATTCGTAAATGGATTCGGATAAATATTTACTTTGCTAATATCGCTATTATCAATTTCACTTACACTTGTTGCGCAAGCTGTCTCGAAGGTACGATAGATGTAATCACTCAACGCAGATGGGCAAATCGTTCGAAGTTGTAATTCATATTCTGCACAAGATTGTAATCCTATAATTTGATACGTGTCATCAATTACACTCAAGTCTGTCCAATCGTCACCTACATTTAATTCTCGATAACGTACTTGATAACTGAGCGAAGAAGCTGGACCATTCCAAGCTAATTCCGCAGAATTAAAGGTACTATCCAATTGCAAATTGGAAGGACTAACACATGGCACTGCTTCGAAAAAGTAAGCAGTAATTTCATCGCCAGTTTCAAAACTTAATTCTATTACTTGTGCAAATTCATCTGGACCAAAAACGGTATTGGAAACTTCCCAATGATCAAAAATAAATCCGTCTTCAGGGATAGCCTCTAAAGTTACATTTACCCCTCCGAAATAAGTTGCCTGCCAAGGATAGCTTAAACCAACAAGTGTATTTGCTTTTACCTTACCAGATAAAGGCGGTTCTACATTGATCGTAATATCATAAGGCCCTGTAATACCTTCATCTTCGTAGCAGTCTACAATACCTTCATCAATAATCGTACAACGATTAGAAATAAAATCTCTTAAATCTTGTACATTATCTTGCCAACCACTTACAGAGCCTCCCCATCGTTGGGTATGGCGAGCCATTTCTGGTTCGATACGTGCAATCATATCATCTAAAAGTGGAATCATAAAATCGCAAGAGAAATAAGTATTATTCAAATCTGCATAGCGATTGATGTATAGTTGTTTGAAATCTTCGTTTTCAAAGAGGTCAGAGAATATTTCGATATGCCCTTCAAAATCGGTGAAGGGATCAATTTGCTCTGGGTTACAAGGATCAGCATTTGAGCCTTGATCAGGAATATTTGTATAATTAATGTAGTGTCCGAAAGTAGCGTCTTCATCCCAAAGGATGTAACGCCATTTTAATGCTCCACCTGTAGGCTTTCTTCCACGCCACCAAGCCGTATTCCAATTCAACCAATCGGCAGAAACATTATGCGAATGCAAGATAATATAGTCAATCAAACTCAATACCTCTAATCGTTCTTCCACATAAGCATAACTTGCTGCATCAGTCATATCGTTATTATTGATAAAATCACGCAGGTCGTACCAATCGTCCCAACTACCATATTCTTCCCATGTAAATCCCCACGTTTTGATGAAGTCAATCCATTGAGTACCTTGATTGTAGTAGTGATTCGTAAAATCGTTATCATCTACTTTTTCGCGAATTTCATATACGCCCCAGTATTCTCCATTGAGGTATAAGATACATGGTTCATACGTACGCTCATCCATTTCTAGCTCTGCTAATTGAGAAAGGGTGTGAACATAAGCATCTCTGATATGCGCTCCATCTTCAAAAGGGTAATTATCATTGGCTGCTGCTTTTAGCATGATACGTTGAAACTCATCTCTATCTTTATTCGGAAATAATTTTTCATCAATTGCATCATCCACACCAAATTCATCTCTAGAGATATAATCAATACCACGTTGGTCATAAGCCCAAGAATCGTTTCCGTGTTTATTGTATTCTCCATAGCCTTCTTCTAAAAGAACTAAGTCCTCATCAAAATACTCAAAGGAGCCTATTGCATCAATCCAATCTCCAAAAACCATCAACTCTGTTAATGATTCGTCCGCAATTGAAATTACTTTTATAGTATGAGATTCGTCGATAAAATAGGTATTCGTTTCGATAGCACTCTCAGGCACTTCTGGATCAGAACTTACTGCATACGCTCTTACTACAGTTGTGTTACTAACAGTAAATGCTCCTGTATATTGTTGAGAAAATGTATTTGGAACAGAACCATCAGTCGTATAATAAATAGTAGCGTTGGCATCTGGAGTAGCCAAAGTCACTTCTACAGAGCCATTATAATTTCCTGCTTCTGGAGATAGCAAAGGCGTATCAGTATAGGCTTTTTGAACATTAAAATTTTCAGCGTCAGGAGTTGGATTTTCAGCGACTCCCCATTCAGATCCACCATCACCTCTTCTAGCCCAAGCGTGCCCTACTTGATTGGCAATTTCTAACTCGTGGCTATCAATAATTGTCCCACTCGGATCTGCTAAGACAATAGCTTCGCTTGATTTGGTTTGAGTAATCTTAAAATTGGTGTGAATATTTGTACCAATAACTTCATTTTTATTAGAAGCCCAAATCAGTAAATGATCATTAGCTCCAATACTTGTTCCTGCAGGAATTTCGTATTTAGTTGGATTATCTAATTTATCACTCAGATAGTACCCAGTAAGATCTACTGCTGTTGAGCCTGCATTATACAATTCGATCCAGTCAGAATCATCGCCATAATTATCATAGAATTGATCCATATTTGCCGCAGAAAACTCATTGATCATTATCTGAGCTTGTCCTTGAGAATATAGAGCTAAGGAAAAGAAAACAAAAAGAAATTTAGAGTATTGTATTTTCATTGTCGGATACTTTAGTTGAATAACAAAACTAATTATATGCAATGTTACTAATAAAATATCCGACATTCAATAAATGTTTTTACTAAAACCTTTTTTGTCGTTTAGTGTGCGTTAAAGACCTTATACTATTCCTACAAAAAAGGAAAACAGATCACACTCCGTGTTTTAATCCAATTAAAACTCAAACATACACTTAGCAACCACCTCCAAAATTAGCTCTAAAATCTAAAACTTGACCATCTTGTATATCACCACAGGGATCAGGTTGAGTAGTTAAGGAAACCGAACATCGAACCCGTACTCCGCAAAGGTTTACATTTGGGTAATTAATTTCATCAAAGTCAAAAGGTATACCGCTTACACAAAACATTTCATTTCCTGAGCTAGATCCAAAATCGCTACCATTTAAATACAATTCATTTTCTTCAAATACACCATCATCATTAACATCAATCCATAGTTTAAAATGTATAGTTGAGCTCCAATTTCCATCATAACAGAGTCCAATTACAGAATTTTCAGAAGATGTTCCTAGAGGAATATTCAATATAGTATTGGTACGGTCTATATATCCTGAAGGATCATGTGGATAAATATAAACTTCTTGATTATCAACTAACGTTACAAATTGTAAAGAAATAAAACCTGTATTCAATCCTTCAGAAGGGCAATAAGGATACGTAGAAAATCTAAGAGAAGTAGGCTGACTTACACAGGCTTGCAGACCTGATCCAACGTGACTTACGAAAACTTCGTAATAACTTTTTGGGTCAAGATTTCCAATTAAGAAAAAAGGGTAAGTAGTATTAGATGTGGTATAGGTGCCATCGTCTATGTTTACAACATGTATGATATATGAACCACATGATTTCTCTTCCCATGCAATCAACGCAGAAGTAGTATTCGGTTGATGGATATTAATTTCACCTTCTATTGTTTCGCATTTACAATATTCACCATAAATATTAGTTTTCCTATATTCAATAGATGTTGTATCTTCTTCATTTAGTAGTATTAGTTCTTCTGTATCTTTCGTACAAGAGCTTGCAAATAACAAACAAAAGATGAGTATACTTATAAGGCAATAAAAATTGTTCATAATAATTGTTTTATATTTAAATAATTGAAATTCACTTTACAAACATAACGTTGTATCAAACCACAAACAATTACAAAAATGAAGGATTCTCGTATGTTTTTGCAAAAGCTATATCTTGATTTATTTGTTTAACAAGCTAATTATCAATCCATTCAATATTTTTATAATTCTCTAATTTCACTAAAAAAGAAACCCTGTTTGGAGTACTCCAAACAGGGTTTATAATATGATTGAATTAGAATTTTATTGTTTCATCACTAAAGAGAAAACGTGAGGAAGACTTACTTTACCAAAGCGATATTTGTATTCTCCGATCTTTTCAAGATTAGGATAACAGTTATATGGCGAATAATCATACTCTTGAAAATCTTGAAGGCTCAAACCTTGTTTGAGTAAAGCAGCCATTGTTTCAGCTAAAGAATGCTGCCAAAAATATTCATCATGTACAAGATCTGCATGCTGGTCAGCATAAGTACCTTGAGTAGTTTCTTTCACAACTCCTTTATTGAAATAATCATAAGCTACCTCTTTAGTATCAAAATCAAATAAATTGAATACTGGATGAAATTCTGCCATTATAAATTGTCCAGTTGGTTTTAAAAAGTGTTTGATGACTGAAGCCCACTTATCTAAATCAGGTAACCAGATAATCGTACCATAAGAAGTAAAAACAATATCAAACTCTCCTTCTAAGTTTTCTTTGAGGTCATAAACATTTGATTCGACGAAGGTCGCATCAAGCCCCATTTGTTCATTGAGTTCTGTTGCTTTCGCGATTGCTTCAGACGAAAAATCGACACCTGTTACCTTTGCACCCATACGCGCAAGCGATAGACTGTCTTGCCCAAAGTGGCATTGAAGATGTAAAATACGTTTGTCTTTTACATCCCCCAGTAGAGCCAATTCTATTTCCATCAAGGTATTTCTACCTGCTAAAAAAGAAGGCATATCATACATTTTAGTAGCCACATGAGTAGCCACTTTGCCATTCCAAAGTGATTTATTTACTTCAAAGTATTCTTGATTATTATCCATTGTAATTATGTTTTTTGTAAATGATGTTGCACTAGACTTTATTAATTGCGATATTAGCGACTTTAAATGTATTGATTCATTTATTAAATGATTATTAATTTCTTTTTTGACGTAAGTCATTTATAGAATAATTAATAATACATTGCTACTTGAAGTTCGTATAAAAATTAATAACTATATAGATTATGCCTGAAACAAAAAAAAATCAGAATCAAAATCAATTAAATATTGAATTGCCCGAAGAAGTAGCTGAAGGCATTTATTCTAATTTAGCTATTATCTCTCATTCTCATTCTGAGTTTGTAGTAGATTTTATTCGCTTGATGCCTAATGTTCCCAAAGCTAAAGTAAAATCTCGAATTGTTTTGACGCCTCATCATGCTAAACGACTCTTGAAAGCTTTAGTTGATAATGTAAAACGATACGAGGCTCAACATGGAAAAATTGCTGAATCTGACCAACAACAATACCCTCCTATGAATTTTAACACACCAAAAGCTCAAGCTTAATGGTGTAAGTAAGTGCTTGGACAAATATAGTATACACCCAAAACTGACTTTTCGTTCCATCGGAAAGTCAGTTTTTTTATTGAAAAAACGAAAGAGTATGTAACAAACAACGATTTTTTCGTTATGAATGTGTTAATGATATGTAAAAGGTCTTTTTTATAGAAATTCTTTTTTACTTTTCGACATTTAATATACTTGAAAACGTAAACATTTATGTCTTTCCCCAAGATCATTCTTCCTATCTTATTGCTCTTACTCGTTGGAGCTGGCTATTATTATTACAATGGACAATCTCAGAAGGATACTACTGCAGACTTGAAAACCACTATAAAAAAAGGTGAATTCAAAATTCACGTAACAGCTACTGGTGAATTGCAAGCTAAACGTTCCGAAAAAATTAGAGGTCCACAAGGGATGCGTGCTGCTGGTATTTGGAATACCACTATTTCTGATTTGGTGACAGAGGGAACAGTCGTCAAAAAAGGAGATTATGTAGCTACACTTGACCGCACAGAATTGGAAAATAAAATTAAAGATGCTGGCTCTGAATTAGAAAAAATAGAAACACAATTGGAGCAAGCTAAAATTGATACGGCTATCGACCTTCGTGGTGCTAGAGATGAATTAATCAATCTTCGATTTGCTCGCCAAGAAAAAGTGCTTCAAGTAGAACAAAGTAAATACGAGCCTCAAATGGTGATCCAACAAGCACAAATAGACTTGGAACGCACTGATCGAGATTATTCTCAATTGACAAATAAATACTCGCTGAAACAAGAACAGGCTGAAGCTAAAATTTCAGAAATTAATGCATTACTCAAGCAAAACCAGAATAAACTTGACTTATATATGAAGTTGATGGAAGATTTTATTGTCAAAGCACCCAAAGATGGAATGGTCATCTATGCTCGTTCTTGGAACGGAAAAAAAGGACCAGGTTCTCAGGTTAGTAGTTGGAATCCTACTGTTGCAGAGCTTCCTGATTTAAGTGATATGGTTTCGAAAACTTATGTTAATGAAGTAGATATTAGCAAGGTAAAAAAAGGACAAGATGTAGAAATAAAAGTCGATGCCTTCCCTAATCGAGCCTATACTGGTTCGGTGATTAAGGTAGCGAATATAGGGGAACAGCTCAAAAATTATGATGCCAAAGTTTTTGAAGTAACAGTACAAGTAAATGCCGTTGATTCGATCTTACGACCTGCTATGACGACTGCTAATGAGATACTAACTAATATCTATGATGATGTACTATTTGTACCTATCGAAGCTTTACATAATGATAGTTTCAGCTATGTCATTAAAACTGATGTTGGTAAGGTAGTAAAACAAGAAGTCATAACAGGTTCCTCTAACGATAATGAAATTTTAATCGAACATGGTATAAAAGAAGGAGACGAAATATATTTAACTAAACCTAGTGATGCAGATGACTTCCCTATTGTCTTAATTGACCAGAAAATAAAAGACGATATTAAACGAAAACAAGAAGAAGAGGCACAAGCTCGACAAGCTAAAATGATGGAAAAACTAAAAAACATGAAAGACGAAGATTTGCCGACCACGAAAGGGGGCGACGATGTCATTATTATCATGAACTAGTTTTAAATCATCCATACTATGCAACGAACTATTTTTAATTTCATTTTAGCTTTAGAAGGTGTTTTTGCTAATAAGCTTCGAGCTATATTGACTGCTCTAGGAATTATTTTTGGAGTAGCAGCAGTCATTGCCATGCTTGCTATTGGCTCGGGTGCAAAACAATCAATTCTTGACCAAATGAAGTTGATTGGAACCAATAATATCGTCATTAAATCGATAGAACCTTCTAATGATGATAATGCAAACGAAAGCGGCACCAATAAAAAAGACAGCAAACCTTATTCGCCTGGTTTAAGCATAAAAGATGTTCAAACCATCCAAAAAATTGTACCTACAGTAGATAGAGTAAGTCCTGAAATAATCATCAATACCAACATTATTCAAGATGCAAAATTGCAAAAGGCAAAATGTATTGGCGTCACCAATGCTTTTTTTGAATTAAATAATCTCAAATTAAGTCAAGGAAAGTTTTTTCATTTTATGCATATGGAATCGGGCAAACCAGTTTGTATTATTGGTAAAAATGTTCAGTTAAAATTTTTCAGTCAAGAAAGTCCTATTGGTAAAAAAATAAAATGTGGGAATACTTGGCTCACCATTATAGGTGTATTAGATAAACGAATCGCCTCTGATGAAAGTCTTAAAAACTTAGGTATTCGAGATTATAATTCGGATGTTTACATTCCTGTTTCTACTGCTTTGCTACGTTTTAAAAATAGAGCATTAGTTAATAAAGAAGATATTTCTAGTGGCAACGATGATGATGAGGAACAAAAAAATGTCATAGCAGAAAATTATCATCAATTAGACCGCTTAGTTATTCGTGTAAAAGAATCAAGTCAGTTGCAGCCAAGTGCCGATTTAGTCGCTCGTATCTTGAAAAGACGGCATGGAGGTTTGCTCGATTTCTCAGTAGAAGTTCCTGAACTATTGCTAGAACAACAACAAAAAACACAAGATACATTCAACCTTGTATTGGCTGTCATTGCGGGTATTTCATTACTCGTTGGCGGTATAGGTATTATGAATATTATGCTCGCTTCAGTTCTAGAACGAATCAAAGAAATTGGTGTTCGTCGTTCGTTGGGTGCTAACCGAGTTGATATTATATTACAGTTTTTGTTCGAAGCTATTTTCATTAGTTTGATCGGCGGTATTATTGGAATTGTATTAGGAGTAGTTGCTGCAAGAACGGTTGCCTCTTATGCAGAAATACCAACAATTGTTTCTACTTGGTCGATTCTTTTGTCATTCGGTGTAGCTGCTAGTGTAGGTTTAATTTTTGGTATTTTCCCTGCTCAAAAAGCAGCTAAGGAAGATCCGATAAAAGCACTTAGAAGTGATTAAGGCAAATTAAAATGAAATACATTCTATTCCTTTTTTGCCTCGTTCACCTCCTCGCTTGTCAAAACCAAGGAAGTCAAACAAATAAAAAAGACATAACTGATCAATCTATTAAAGATTCAGATACTTCTTTTGATTTTCTAGAAAAATATCCAATCAAAGAGCTTCCAGTTATAGATAGTATCGTTGTAAGTGAGTATGATTTTGAAAAACATTTAAGTACAAAACTAAAAGAGCAATTAAAGTTAGATAAGGTCTTACCAGTAGAACAATTGTTGGAGCAAAAAGTAACAATCTCCTATCGTCTTAATCTATCTGACCAATTTAAAACGATTGTTTTTCACTATCAAAATAGTGAACAAGATATTAGTGGTGTTTTGGTAAATTATGATCTAACTTTTCAACTAATTGATTTTAAAAAACTTTCAACATATTTCAAAAACAATGAGGATTCGAAAGGCACGGAACTAATTTCTAAAAAAGAGCTTTCTACAAAACGCTATCAGTATTATACGAATCGAAATGAGATCCATTTCAAGTATTATTTGTTTAGTAAAAAAGGTAAAATACTAGAAAAAAACACCAAATCCTTAGAACAGTTAATTCGTGAAAAAAAACTCATTCATACCAGAGTCGTAAATGCAAAGAGCGGATTAAACGTCCGAGATACTTTTGGGAATAAATTTTTGACACTAGATTATGGAACGATCGTTTATGTGTTAGACTACTCTAAAGATTCTATCGCTATTCAAGATGAAGGTAAAACTATCTGGGGACGAAAAGTCAAAATCGTTTTGGATATTTATAAATTTTGTGATGATCTTATTGTTCCGTCTGATGACATCAATCATGGATATATTTTTGAAGGCTTCTTATACAAAACGGATGGTTTTTATGACACAAATAGTAGCTATACAGGAGATAAAGATGATCCTTATCACTACTACTTTACCTCCTCTACTTTTTTGGGTAGCACGAGTGGAGAAGAAGCCAATATCGACATCAGAGAAATACTAAGTATTAAACGAGTAAACCTAGAAGATTATCACGATAAAATTGTTGCTCAAGAAAAAATCCTTGATGATCAATACCACACTAAAAACAACAACCAATTCGAACTCGCTTTTTCAAATGGAACTTCACGACTTTTTAAGGATACTGTTTTTATGAATTCAGAATATTCGCCTACTAGACATTATGAGTTATTTAAGCAAAATTCATTTGAAAATAGCTACCTTATTTTTCACTCCTTCTTTGAAGATTCTAATTTTTTGCTCTTGGATAAAACGACAGGCGATACCTTATCTTATTTTGTAGACTACCCTTTTATTTCCCCCAATAAAAAACGTATTGTTTCTGTTAAATCACCTTTTAGCTACGACGATGGCGAAGCTATTTTAGAATTAACCAATATAGATAAAAGTAGTTTTCACTTCATTATCAATGCTTTTTTTATTAATTGGAATATTCCCAATGATAAATACATTTATTGGTTATCAGATGATGAATTTATACTGAAAGTTAAAGAGATTGAACATAGCTTTTCAGACGAAAAAAATGCTCATTTTTTCTATTTAAAATTCAAAATTAAGGTCTGACCAACAGATTACGAAAATCATTTTGCCTCAAAAAATAATTGTAAAGAATATTTTAACTGAGTAAAATAATTTTACATATAGTAGCACATCAAAACACGGTAAATAAAAGCCAAAAAAAAGAATTATGTCATATTTTTAACATATAAAAAAGAAAGAATATGAAAATTACACCAGTAATTTTGTACCTTTATTGTATTGCAAAAAGATCCTCAAATTAGTAACACCTGTAATGTAAAAAACACCTTTTCGATTGGCAGTTACTTCCCAGATTTAAACTTATCAATACTTGTTTTGTAGGAACTCATATCCTACTTTTGATTTTTTATGGTAACACTGTCATCAATACTTTTTTCATTACTCAAAAACCCTTTTCATGAAACGAATCTTCTTATTCCTAATGGTATTTTGTTGGTTTGGAGGCATACTGATTGCCCAACCAACTTTACAACAAACTCAATTTGCCTCTGGCTTCGAGGCGATTACTGGCATCACCCATGCAGGCGATGGTAGTGGTCGTATTTTTGTAGTTGAACAGAGAGGAGTTATCAAAATTTTAGACCCTATAAATAATAATCATACCACCTTTCTAGACATCCAAGGCAGAGTTAATTATCCTTTCGATGAACGTGGTTTACTTGGTCTTGCTTTTCATCCTAACTATGAAACTAATGGCTATTTTTATGTCAACTATACTTCCAACAATAATAGTGAGACAACGGTATCTCGCTTTAGTGTAATGCCTGGTAATAGTAATCAAGGAAACCCAAATAGTGAATCTATTTTGATGACTATAAGTCAACCTTATTCGAATCATAATGGTGGTGATATGAGTTTCGGCCCTAACGATGGTTATCTATATATTTCTACTGGTGATGGTGGTAGTGGCGGCGATCCAGGTAATCGTTCTCAAAACCCACAAAATTTGCTCGGAAAAATGTTGCGTATTGATGTCGATAATGGTTCTCCTTATGGCATCCCTCCTTCTAATCCTTTTGTAAATGATAATAGTACCTTAGACGAAATTTGGGCATTAGGTTTACGAAATGCTTGGCGTTTTAGCTTCGACCGTGCCAATGGCGATATGTGGATTGCAGACGTCGGTCAAAATGCTTGGGAAGAGGTAGACTACGAACCAGCTGGCAGCCCTGGTGGTAATAACTATGGCTGGCGTTGTTATGAAGGAAATCATAGTTACAACACTAGTGGTTGTGGACCAATCGGAAACTACGAAGGAGCTATTTTTGAATACGATCACACTAGTGGCTTTTCGATAACAGGTGGCTATGTGTATAGAGGAAATGCTTATCCTTGCTTAAGAGGTTATTATGTTTTTGCTGATTATGCTTCAGATTATTTTTGGACATTAAAATCAGACGGTGCTGGAGGTTGGGATGACCACTTCCATGGTGATATAGGCATTGATAATGTTTCTACTTTTGGTGAAGATGAAGCAGGCGAACTTTATGTTGCTAATCACTCTGGCGGAATAATTTATCAATTATCTTGCCCTGTTGCTTGCCCTACTCCTTCCAATATTATTCCAGAAGTTATTAGTGGTAATGTAGTACGTCTGACTTGGGATGTTGTAACTGAAAGTAACCGTTATAGAATTCAGTATCGTACAATTGGTGGTTCTTGGATTGAAAAATTAACAGCAGCTACAGAGAACTTTCGTTTCTTGAATGCACTGACTCCTAATACAACTTACGAATATCGTATCAAGTCACTTTGTGCTTCAGAAAACTCCGTTTGGTCTACGACGTCTACTTTTACAACAGGAAGTACTCTTTGTGATTTCCCAGAAGCTTCTACAACTTCTGTAACAGGTACAACAGCTACATTAACTTGGCCAACCGATCCTGATGATGTAAAATGGAAAGTGCAATATCGTCCTAGTGGTGGAGCTTGGACTCAAGTTACCTACAACACTTCTACTCCTACCCTAACAGGATTATCTACTAGTACTACTTACTTCTACAAAGTAAAGTCAAAGTGTGATGGTGGTTGGACAAATTGGGGAGCTAAATATAGTTTTGTGACTAATAGTTCTGTATCTGATGATGAAAATGTAAACACTAGAGTGACTCAAGATATTTCTTTATCTCCTAATCCTGCTAGAGACGAAATTACCGTACAGTTTAACGGCAAGAAAGTGGACTATATAAAAGTTGTTGATATCAATGGTAAAGAATTGATTCACCTAACAAGTAGATCAGAACAAGTGACAATCGATATCTCTGATCTTTCTTCTGGCATTTACTTTTTGACTACTTATACTAAAAATAAAAAAGTGAGTAGCCAAAAATTTGTGAAAGAATAATATAACTTCTAACAATAAAAATAGAGGTCAGGCTTGTACCAGCAAGCCTGACCTCTATTTTTATTTTATTTAAATCTTCACTAGTAATTTGCCTCACTTCCCTATTCCAACTTCTTCATCTTCGTAGCATCTATCAAAGTATAATACCAACGTTCTTGACCACTAGCCGAAGCTCTTTTTAGCAGCTTCGTCCAAAACGTATAAAAGACTTCAGCATCATAAATAACTTGGCAACCTGCAGAATACCCACCTACTGTCGAATTTTCGACCACATCGATATTATTAGTTTCATCAAACTGTGTATTGTCTAACACTCTTTGCCGTTGAAGGTCCGTATTAATTTGCATGAATGTTTTAAACTTCCGAACAAGTGACGTAAGATTTTTTAAAGGATAATCTTGTAATCGTTCAAACAATGAATCCAGACTTTCTTTATCCTCAATTGCAGCTGCCCTACTCTGACGAATACCACTAATCATTTTCACAAAATTGAAACCAGCCAAGCCATCTATTTCACTAATTTTGGAACAATATTTTATTTGCGTATCTACTATTGCCTGGACATGCTCTGCAGTTATCAATTCTAATATTTTACTCTTTGACAAGCTTTCCCACTCACTTACTTCTTTCAAATCAAAATCACTTATAGCTAGCAGAATAGCTCCAATCTGTTTTCGTCCTCCAGTTTTTCTTTTCGGAAACCAAAAATCGAGTAGCCATTGTCGAGCATGATTAATATCAACTTTCTTTGTTTTGCTGCCTTGTTGTAATTTTATACTATTGCCCTCTATTCCATTATTGACAATTGCCTCACTTTCAGCCAAAGTTTTTAAGTTTTGATAAGGAGCTTTTTTGCCCCCCAAACCATAACGACTCAGTAATACATAAATCTCAGAAAAGACAAGATTTAATTCTAAAAGAGATCGTTCGTCAAGTACACCTTCAGGCATCCCCGTTTGCATAGCTTGTGTTACTCCAAACGCACTCAACCAATATTTTTTAGCATTACGTGTACTTCCTGGATAGGCAAAATTGTTACTACCTTGATGGAAGTTCATCGTTGTATCGCCTACTTCAAAAACCAATCCTCCTTCGTTAGCACTTTGTATTACTGCATTACGAGTTCGACCTGCAGGTTGCCGGATATTATGAAAACCAGGGACAACAGTAAGTGTTTGTGGCATTAGTTGTCTTCTTATCACTCTGTTGCCTGGTTCGGTAGTTGCAATATTGAGTTCGACACGTTTTGTGCCATCTTCCTCTTTCCAACAGACGGCAAGAGTATCATTATAGTGCGTACTTGTTTTCTTATCTAAAACTCTTCTTAGCCCCAACATATTTACAACACCTAAGCGGTCAGACCATAGACCATTTCGTACTTGAGCTAGTGCTCTAAAAAAATCATAAAGGGTTGTTTCTTCTGCTTTCAGGTCAGGAATAGGAATCGATTCATTAGTATCCGTATTGATGAAAGACTTATTTTTATGTTCGCTAAAATAGCTTGCTTTTCCTTTTGCTTTAATAATTTTTTGAATAAATGTATTGCCAGGTTTTCCATCAACACCTCTTAATATTAAATCAAGTTTCCCTGAATTCAATCCAATCGTTTTGATTTGGTGCTGAGCTTGAAGTTTTACGACATAAACTAAAGCTTGAGAAGGGATAAGCAAAACATCATCACTTTTTGTTCCAGACAAATTGGTAGGTAATCGATAAATATCATTATTCGATTGGTAAACGAATTTCATTAATTTTGTAATACCATTCCAGTTATAATTCGAGATGATATAATTTCTACAATCGATAATTGAAAGAGCCTTTGTTTTTTGTTGTCCTGCATGGTTTAATACAATACTTACTTTATCTCCTTCAGCTTGTACATTGGTTGACGCTTCCGAAAAGTTTTCTAAAGGATTCAGTGGTCGTTCATCCAAAGCTCTATTTAAAGCCTTGAGCGTTTTGCCTCTTGGGTCTATTTTAGCATCGATAGTGGATATTGTAGATAATCCTTGTTGGAATTGTTCAATGGCAAATAGCGTAGCTCGCAAATGTTCTTCAGCTATCGAAAATTTTCCAGTAGCAATAGTGGATAACTCTCCATCTATTTCGACATTGTTAGCAATTACTTTTTGTTTCACACCATCAACTGGTTGTACAAAACTACAATTTAAACATTCTTGAATAAAATCAGAGGTACTAAGTAGGTTGAGTTGAAGGAGGGCAATTTGTACCTTACGTAGATCAAGCGCAAGGTTTACTCCGTTCTTACCTACACTTTTAGATAAGCTAATCATGGTTTGAGGTTTTTTATAGAGGTTATACACCAAAGTAATGGTTAAAAGTAAGTGCTTACAATTAAAGGATGACCACTAATGATGATCCAAATATCAAATACGGGTGGGTCTATAACCTTTTTTGGTTTGCATACAAGATAAAAAAAAGTAGCGAATAGAATCGAAATAAGACCGCATTTTATTATGTAGTTCCTTGTTTTTCTTGAAAAGGCTATAAATAGCGATATCTTTTATCAAAAATCAAAAGCTATTCTATATTCATATCATACTGAATTACAAGTAAATAATCAAACAAATCTTCAAACATATCATTTTTTCTATTTCAAAAAATACCCTAAATATGGCATTGCAAAATTAGTATCCGTGAATTACCTTTGTAAAGCACTTTAAAAAGTTTTTTTTAATTAGAACACTTTTACCCATGAACAGTACATTAACAAAAGTTAAGTATATACTACTTAAACTAGTATATCCTTTTTTAACACACCACTATTATTTATCACATCACTTATCTACTGTTCCAAACAGTATTTCAAAGCATTCAATAACATTTTCTGATTAGCAGCCTATAGTAATTTCTATAAGCTTAAATGCTATTTAAGCCATTGTTAATCAAGGCATACTTTATATATCGTTAGGTAAAATATGACAAACAATGTCACTATTCTTAACATATAAAGCACGAATCATATATATACTGTAAGAGAACCGAAAGTTACATTCGATTTTGAGTAAAAATAGAATGTATAATTACTGACAAAAGCAAAAAAAAGGTTTGATGGTTTCTTAGAACAAGAATTATTTGCTAACTTTGTATAAAAGGTACTTATGTAAAACATACGTACATAAACTGAAACAAAACAAAGCAAACCGACTTTTCTAAATCCATCCCAAAACCTACCTGTTAGACTCTCTAAACTAAACATTGCCAGGGCTACTTGATTAAGTACTTGGATGTAAATACGTATCATTTTTTGAACGAGTCTATTTTTTGAAACCGTAGTCAAGCTACTGTTAAAAAAAATAACGCCATTTAAGCATAAGATAAGACCTTCAAAAATGTTGACTATTTATGTACAAGTAATTAGGTACTCCTTTAGGTATTTGTATCCTAAGATTTCAACCTGTTAGATTTTAGCTTAACGTAAACAAAATGAATATTATTTAGATTATGTACAATAATTCTTTGTACCACATCTAAGGCTATATATTATATGAATAAAAATTGTACGTAAATATTTTAAAATTAAAGAAACAAGTTATGGTTCCAACAATTACTCAAAACACAACAAATATTTGTTGTAATGATTCGAGTACAAACCACCCCAAACGACCGGGGAACTATCTTACTAGACGTTTTTACTCCAACATGATGTCCTTGATGCTTGTCGTCATAGGGCTATTCGCATTTCAACAA
>JAHDIP010000145.1 GCA_020630735.1 Saprospiraceae bacterium
CTAAGAAACATAGAAAAAATTTATTGATCTTCTAGAAAATTAAAACCAGTACAATGTACTCACAACTACTTGTCATTTTTGCACTCTTTTTTACCTACTTTAATGCAACAGCTCAAAATTTAGATTTTGGTATAACAGCAAGCTTAGGGTTTAGTCAAGTCACTTCAAATTTACCATTTTCTGGAGATTATTTCACAACATTTGCTCCTTCTGGTAAGCTCGGTATGTTTACTGAACAACGAATTGGAAAAAATTCTTTTTTAGGTGTTGAAGCTCTTTGGGTACAGATGGAAGGAAAAGAATTAACGAAGGATAAAGAGCTATTTACATTCAATGAAAACTTAGAAAAAATAGTACTTGGTGTTATTTCTGATAAGTCAAGACTCCATGCTAGTTATATTGGATTGCCGTTTTATTATCGGCATGAGTTTGGAAAATTTGGATTGAAAGGTGGAATGCAAACATTGATTTTCCTTTTTGCAAGCTCAAATTATAAAGCATCTGGAGAAGTAAATGATAAGCCCTACGAAGCTGAAAGTAAAACGAGTGATATTGAGCTCGACAAGATTGATGTTGGTCCTAAAATCGGAATAGACTATAAATTGAACAATAGCTTTAGATTAAGGGCTGATTATTATCACGGATTAATTGATATTACTCCTAACGAATTTCCGTGGCAAAAAAAGAATAGACAGCTTAGTATTGGAGTAAATTATTTTTTTGGAGTAACTAAGGCAAATTAGTACAGAATAATTCTGATTGCAAATGAAACTACAAGTCTTCTTCCTTAGCTTATTCTTTTGTGTGCAACTTAGCGCACAAAAGGATGCTGTTGCAAGCTTAGTTGATCAGCTAAACACACTAAACTATTGGAGCTATGAAGATGAAGTAGATATAGACAGTTTAGTACATGCTACAGGTAGCAATTTAATTCAAATTCTTGAGCACCAAGTCCTAGATCAAATTGATAGTTTGTATAATTTTTCGATCAATTCTTCGGATGATGGAAACTTAAATTGGTATACTTTTTTTTACTATTCTGGTGGAACTAAAGGCGATGTAAGTAATACTGTTTTTCAATGGAAAAAGAGTGATAAAAGCTATGGTGCTTATGGCATCTATTCTGCTAACGATAAAAGTAAGTTGAGTATCGAAATGAATTTTCACTCAAGCTATAAGCTCCCTTCTAAAGGTAAGAATCTTTATTTATTGCTCGGAAATGAAAGAGGTAACAGCCGCTTAGAAGTTGCTTCAGCCTTAGTCGTTCAACTTAAAAATGATTACCTAATTTTAGACTATCCTGCTTTCAAAAATAATTCTGCTATACTTTATTTTTTCGATTATCTTGAAACAGATTCAGCATGTATAGCTTGTATGGAATATGATGAAGACAATAAATTATTAATGATTGACTCTTTTGAGGAAGAAGATCAATTATCCATTTCATCAGAAGAACTGGAGGGACGAAAAGGAAAAATTTATTTCCACTTTGATGGTCGAAACTTTAAGTTAAAGTAGGCACATTTACTTTTTCATTGTTTGTTCTATTTCCTGATAAAAACCTCTCATGTACCAGCCTCCTGTTCGAACGTAATACAATTTATTATCAATCCTAAAAAATGAATTCGGTACTTTGTCAACGACTTCCCAAGAAGCCTCCGTAGTCCTTACTCCTTCTAAATAATCACTAATTCTCTTCGCACACTTTCTTGACTTAAAAATATATTCTGTGACATCTGCTCCTGCAAATAGTTTTTTATCTAAATCTTTTTGACCAACAATGCTACAGGTTTTTATGGTTGCTATCTGACTATTCAATCTATCAAGATGTTTGTTCTGAAATTCACCAGCTTTTGACTTCGGAAGCCTTCTAAAAGCTCGGTATAAATCTGTTGATCGAATATCTGGTTTTTCCGTTTTGACAATTTTGTATTTGTTCTCTAATTTACTTAGCTTATTGAGCATGGGAACTAGCTCACTTTCTTTTCTAAACTTGGGGTCAACATCTTTGCAATAAATATCAAAAGCTTGATCTTTTTTTGCCTGCTTTATTTCTGTTGCTGATTGTTTTTTGGGTGTTGTTTGTACTGTCGGGTCAGGCTTCGATTCGTTTTGACACGAAGTTATTCCGATAAATAGGAGGAGTAAAAGTTGGTATATTTTCATGTGTTTAAAATTTACTTTAAGTCCAAAAACAATCCAATCTGCTAAGCGTAGTTTTGCAACTACGCTTGACTATTTCGCTGTTTCTAACAGCACCTTTTGCACGATGCTAAAAAGAATGATTCGTTTTATCGGCGTTTCATCTGTTTAAAATTTGTAGTATCGCTAGTTATTAGTTCTTGTATTTTATTTATTCGACAACACCACATACTCCCAAGGAGCCAGAGTCAGTTCCATGTTTTTATCGAGCTTAAATGCTTGATTGGAAAAGAGTTTATTATAGCTTCCAGCTAAGGCATCATTTTCAATGTTTATTCTTTGTTCTGTTTTACTTAGATTGAAAAAGGCAATTAGCTTATCCCCATCTTTTTCTCGGCTGAAAGCAAAAACATTAGTTCCATCACCTACTTTTAGTTGTTGCAATTTACCACCAAATTCACCATTCCAAAGAGCTTTGTTTTTCTTTTTTAATGCAAATATTTTTTTGTAAAAGTCAGCATAAGCATAATCATTCCAATCAATTTGATCTTTTTCAAAAAAGGCTAAGCGTTTTTTCATTGGAGCTTCTTGTCCGCTATACAATAGTAGCATACCGTCCATCGTGGCGGCTAAAACGGCAAAGCATTTATGTGCCTCTCCCATACGTTCGAAGACCGTTCCATTCCATGAATTTTCATCGTGGTTAGAGGTAAAATGCATATGAAAACCTTTGTTGAATTTTTCGGCATCAGCTTTTAAATAAGCATTAATATCACTTACATTTTTTTCACCTTTAGCAATACTATTCATCAAATGGTGGAACGACCAACCATAAGACATATGAAAATGTTCGTCATTTCGATGTGGTCCGTGTTCAGCTTCTGCAAGCATAAACACATTTTTTATTTTATGCAAAGCTGGTGCAACTTCTGCCCAAAAATCATCAGGCACCATTGAGGCTACGTCACAACGATAGCCATCTATGTCCATATCTCTCACCCAAAATTCTAAGGCATCAATCATTGCTTTTCGCATTTCTTTATTGTTATAATCCAAAGCGGCTACATCCGTCCAGTCTGTATTTTTTGGATGAATAATATTACCATCAGCATCTTTTTGATACCAATCAGGATGTTCAACGGTCCAAGCATTATCGAAGCCAGTATGGTTGGGCACCCAATCGATCAAAACATACATTCCCATACTGTGAATTTTTTTGACTAGATTTTTAAACTCGTCTAGTGTTCCATAGTTTGGGTTTATAGCTTTGTAATCTTGCACCGCATAATAACTCCCTAAAGTACCTTTTCGATTTTTCTTAGAGATTGGATGCATGGGCATAAACCATAAAATATCAACGCCCATTTCTTTTAGTCGAGGTAGATGTGCTTCGAAAGCGTTGATAGTTCCTTCGGGTGTAAACTGACGGAGGTTGACTTCATAAATGTTCGCATTTTTTGCCCAGTTTGGCAAAGTACTTTTTACAATATCTACAGCTTTGGCTGTTTCGTCTTTATCTGTAGACTCTGTTGTTTTTGAGTCTTTGCAAGACCAAATGAAAACAAGTGTTACTAATGTCAAGCCTAAGCCTATCCAAAAATATGATGATTGATTCATAATTTTATTTTTCAGTAATAATGTCAAATGAAGAAGGTTTTAAGGTAAACTCTATATTCGTATCCGCTCGCATAAATCGTGTGTCAAAATGCGCCTTCAATAAATGTCCATTAAAGCGTTTAGGAAAATCGACACTTATCGTTTTTTCTTCATTGCTTTTGTTGAAAACAGCAATCGTTATTTCGTCAAAATAATATCGGGCAAAAACAAAGGTCTCCTTATCTTGGTGTAATATCTCAGTATCGCCGTATATCATAGACATACGATTTCGACGAAACTCAGCTAAGCTTTGAACTATTTCTCTAGTTTCCTGCTCCTTTTCATTCAGACTATCAAAACGCATCATTCTACGATTGTCAGGATCGCCAGCGCCCGGCATGCCGATTTCATCGCCATAGAAAATTACAGGCACTCCAGGAATCATCAAATTATAAGCGTGCAATTGTTGTAAACGTTTATAACCTATCGAATCTTTAACTTGTATATCTCTTGTAAAGCCCGCTTCCCGATCGTTTTCATCAAAACGTAAAGCACCACTAGCATAGCTAATAAAACGAGGTGCATCATGATTACCAGAAATATACCCCATTGTTGAATGATGTCCGTAGTAATTAAATGTTTCTTGCATAGCATTTGCTAATTGTTCGAACGATGTTTCCTTTTTTGCAAAAACTTCTCTCGCAGCAAAGTACATATTGAAATCAAATTGAGAATCAAGCATACCTGAACCGATATAACTTTGAATCAAATCTCGGCTACCATAAGTCTCCCCTATTTGGTACAGGCTTCGATTTTCAGGCAACATGATTTGCTGCTTCAACTTTCGAGTCAGTGTTCGCCAAAAGATTTCAGGAATATGTTTCGTTGCATCGTGCCGAAAACCATCTAAGTTAAATTTTTTCACCCAGTACAAGGTCGAGTCTGTTTGCAAATCAACTACTTCTGGGTTCGATAAATCAAGTGTTGGCAAGAAAGTATCAAACCAAGTGGTTAGACGATGTTCATCCCAAATTCGAATATTTTTTCGACCATCTGGTAAATCTAATATCGTTCCCCACTCAGGATGTTTTTTATAAATAGGATGGTCTTTATGTACATGATTGCACACATAATCCAGCAAAATATTGATGTCATTTTCGTGCGCCGTTTTGACTAATTGATGTAAGTCTTCGTCGGTGCCAAATCGGTGGTCTATCTTAGAAGAAGAAATAGGCCAATACCCATGGTAGCCAGAATAAAACCGTTTAGGTTCTGGAAATTCTTGAAAAGCTGTTGCTGGATTTTGAGTAATGGGCGATAACCATAAGGCATTAATTCCAAGCTTCTCAAAATAACCATCTTTTATTTTGGCAGTAATACCAGCAATATCTCCTCCTTGATAATTGGCTACAGGTAACAAGCGTTTATCGTTTACTGGTGCATCATTCTTCTTGTTGCCATTATTGAAGCGATCAAGCAAGGTAAAGTACATGATTTGTGCTTCTTTGTCGTGTCGATTTAGTTCTGCTGCCTCCTTTACAGGAAGTCCATTTTTTAAGGGAATGAGTAGATCATTCGACATTCCAGCATCATTATATGACCATACTCGTACAAAACTTCTATCTAATGATTTAAATTTTGGAGGAATCGAAAAAATGATTTGATCGTCTTTTTCTTCCGTCTCAACACGTTGATTTTCGACAAAAACGAAAACGTCTTTAATCAAATTTCTCTTTTGTAATACAACTTTATTTCCTTCAAAAGATTTGGTACGTAAATATGGAATTTTTGATGGGTCAGGTTTAGGAATTCGCAACAAAGAGTTGAAACCTCCAAAACCATTAGCAAGCTTCATCTCATTTTCGGGATCAAGTAATTCTTTGCCATCGTCTACTACAAAAATGTACTGATAATCACCTGGGTTCAATACAAAAGTCGTTTTCCAACTATCACCAGATTTAGTAAACGAAGATTGATTCGGATTCCAATTATTCATTTCTCCTTTGACCTGAACTTTCTTATACCCATTATCTTTTAATACTAATTGGGTTGTCTTTTTTTGTGGAGCTTTTAATAAAAAAGAATAGGTTCGGTCTTTCGTCTTTACGATCATTTCCGATAACAAGGCTATATTTGATCTAGCCAAAAGCTTCAATTCCTTTTTATCTTCTGACAAACTTGCACTAATCCCTTTTAGCGTTTGTACTTCTTCAATTCGAGTAACATCCAAAAAGTAATCTTCTAATAAAATGGTTTTTTCATTCCTTTCCAACTGAATAGGACTTGCTCTGCCAAGTATATCAATGACCGATTTATGCTTTGATTGATCTCCTTCCGTTTTACACGAAAAAAAACATAAAAAAGCAATAAGTAGTAGAATTAACTTATTCATTTGGCAGGGTTTTAAGGCGGTTACGATTTTTTCGGTCGCTCCGTAATTCGGGATAATTTAATCTGAGTCCCTGTTTTTTGATAACGTTTAGTACCAACCCAAATCATAATATCTCCATTTGCTTTGGTCTTCCATTCTTCACCTGCTTGAGCAGGGTCATGAGGATAAAGTGTAATATTTGTCGTTGCTTCATCGAATTTCCATTCACCATCACCTGTTTTTTCTTGCCATCTTCCACGCTCATATGTACCGTCATTTTTCAATTCTATCCAGCTACCTTTTATTTTTCCATAAGCTTCAGGATCACGGATCACAACAGTAGCAGCATATTCCCAAAAGCCAATGTACGGTGAAAGTGCACTAGCGGTAATATGGCTACCTTCTTCTTTTGTAGCTGATGCCGCATTACTATTATTATTGTTATCGGCTGGAGCTGCAGTCGTCGTACTAGTTGATGCATTTGAATTATCTTCTTTAGGTTCGTTTTGACAAGAAAAGCAAAGTGTCAGTAAGGCTAGTATTAGTGTATATTTTTTCATGAATTTGGTTTTTATAAAATAATAGTCGTAAATATAGGCAATCAAAATGAAAATGGAAGTGAAAAGTTCAAATGAATAATTTACAATGTACTAAACACTATTTATCTTTTTCTTTCCAAACAAAATAGTACTTTTACACTTCATTTATTAACCACGTAGAAATAATGAGATTTACCTTTGTTCTCCTATTGTTTTGCATCAGCATCCAACACGTACAGGCTCAATTTGTTCCTAGAATTCGATCGGCACGTCCAGGAATTACTGTTGGTGTCTACACTATAGGCACAGGCGTTTTTCAGGTACAAGCAGGGCAAGATTTTAGACAGATAAGACCAAAAGGAAGTGATGTAACGACTACTTCAAACAATCCGGTATTGGTGATGCGTTGGGGCTTGACCGAACATTTTGAACTTAATGGTACTATTGGTTGGAAAAATGTTGCGAATGAATTAATTGAAAATAAAAGCGGTATATCCAACACTCAATTTGGTTGCAGATTCAATATTAGTGAAGAAGATGGAACTTACAAACCTGCGATTTCGATTCAGTATAGGTTATTGCTTAATCTACCAGAAAATGACTTAAATGATGGATACTTTGGTTCAAAAGTAGTTTTAGCTGCTGGTACAAAAATAACCAACAAAATGAAAATTCGAGCCAATATTGGTTACACTTGGGAACAAGCAGGTAGGCCTAGAAATCGAATTTTATTTGCCGCTCGTTTTCCTTATTCTTTAAGAAAAAAATGGGGGACTTTTGTGGATTTTTACTACGATGAAATTGTCGCTTCTACTGCCTATACTTTTCGTTATAATAGTGGTTTTTCTTATTTTGTCAATAATGACCTAAAACTAGATATCTTGGCAGGTGGCATCAATACACTTTCTAATTCTGGTTATTTTTTAGGTATTGGATTTTCTTGGCGAACACATAAACGAACTACTTCGATTTCAGAATAAATTATGCAAGAACAATTTTCTTCATTCATAAAGGCTTGGGATTTTTTCGATGCTTCGAAAAAAACAATCATCGCTGTAAGTGGTGGTATGGACTCTGTATTGCTTTGTCATTTGTTCAAAGCAGAGGGACTAGTTTTTGCTATTGCGCATTGTAATTTCAAATTGCGAGGCGATGCTTCTGATCAAGATGAAGTCTTTGTTGGAAATTTAGCGAAGCAATTAGATGTTCCATTTTTCTCCACAGCATTCGATACCGAACGAATAGCGAAGGAAGAAAAACAATCGATCCAATTAGTCGCTAGGGATTTACGCTATGATTGGTTGGAAAATGTAAGAGAAAAAAAAGAGTACGACTTTGTAGCTACTGCCCATCATGCAAACGATAGTATCGAAACGGTTTTGTTTAATTTCACAAAAGGCTGCGGTCTTCGAGGTCTTCATGGAATTTTACCGCTCAACGGAAATTTAATTCGACCGCTTTTGTTTGCTAGTAAAAAGGATATTAGCGACTTTGTTCAAAAAGAAAAGATTACATTTAGAGAAGATGTTTCAAATGCTTCAGATAAGTATAGTAGAAATCATATTCGGCACAACGTCATTCCGGCTCTTGAAAAAATAAATCCTTCTTTTGACCAAACGGCTTCCCAAACGATAAAACGACTGCAAGAAGCAGAAGCTTTATACGATTGGGCTTTAGCAAAAATTAAAAAAGAAATTTTAGAGCAAAAAGATAATGAGTTGTTTATTGACAAAAACAAACTACTGTCTTTTCCTGCCCCTATTTCGGTATTGTATGAAATTATTGCACCTTTCGGTTTTAATACGAGTCAAGCAACACAAATAAAGGAAGGATTGGAGCATCATTCTGGTGCTTGTTTTTATGCGAATGATTATCGTTTATTAGTCGATAGAAATCATTTAATTATTAGCCCTAAAGCCGCTGAAGTTGATACAGAAGTTTTAGTTCAAGAAGATGATCTTTTTGTCGGAACAGATGTGGAAGAATTTTACATTAGCGTAAGCAATAATGTGCCTGATCATTTTCCGAAAGATACTACTATTGCTTTTTTAGATTTTAATCAATTACGCTTTCCGCTAAAACTTCGGCGTTGGCAAGAGGGCGATAGTTTTTGTCCACTAGGGATGGCTGGTAAGAAGCAAAAATTAAAAGATTTTTTTATCAATAATAAATTATCCATTCTTGAAAAAGAACGAGTATGGGTGCTCGAATCTGCTGGCGAAATTTGTTGGATTGCAGGATATCGAGTTGACGAACGATTTAAAGTCAATCCTAATACTCGTCAATGTTATATGATTAGCATACAGTCAGCTTAAACTTCTTTGATTTCTGTATTTTCCAAAATGGTTTTGCTTGTGCCTTGCATTCCTGCTTTAAACATGGCTTTTCCTAATTCTTCAGAAGTAATGACTCCACTTGAATAAACACGTTTCATTAAAGGATATAATTTTCTAAAAAGTCGATAAGAAAAATTAGGTTCTTCCCGCTCTTCGACTGGATAGATATACCCTGGTCTAAAAATGTAAAGCTGGTCGAAAGATTTGCTGATGAGATAATTTTCAGCCATACCTTTATATCGTGCAAAAGAAACTCTACTCTTTTCCTTCGGATCGGCACCTTGTCCACTTAACAAGCAAAAGGTCACTCTTGAATTATGCTTTTTAACAGCATCGGAAAAGGCTTGAACAAAATCTACTGTAATCACTTTGAACTGATCATCGGGAACTTGTCCTGTATACACTCCAATACAAAAATGTGCAACATCTTGGTTTTCAAAATGATTTTCGATTGCCGAAAAATCTAAAAAATCTTTGCGAATGACTTCTACCAGTTTCTCATGTTTAAGACCTGAAGGTCGTCGCACAATAGATGTTACTTTTCCCACCTCTGAAGAGTTGAGACATTCTTGAAGTACGATACCGCCTACCATTCCTGTAGCTCCTGCAATGATTATATTTTTCATTTTGTTTTTCTGCAAAAATAGGAAATTATACAGAACCCAAAATGTTTTTCGGATTGTCCAACGTTCAAAGCACCTGAAAATAAAACGATAGCTACTAACGATGATCCGAAAACCGAATACCGGTAGGTATAAGCTGAATAGGCTATAAAATTACATGTCCCGTTGTTGCACTTTTTGCAACAGCATTTAGACTTGTTGCAATAATCGCAAATTTTATTCCCAAAAATGGGAAAACGACAATTTTGAATTAATATTAGAGAAATAAAAATTTATCTTTTGCAAAAGCAGCTACATTTTATATCAAAAAGCCTCTTAATTTGTAGATCTATTTATGAAGATAGATAAAATACTCCATAACAAGGTATGACTAGATTAGCACAATCATTAAAAATAAAAATCTTTGAAGATCTGCTAAAAATCGATCTTATCCGTGTCCAAAATAACACAAGCATGCAACATTACAAATCATTCCTCCTCCTCTGTACCCTAACTCTAGCTCTAGCCTGCTCTTGTGGCAAAGACGATGACAATGCCGAACCCCAAGGCGAACAACTACCTCCTATCACCACAGAAGGTGCTAATACCTTTGGCTGCTTAGTCAACGGTGAAGTCTGGCTACCTGCGGGGGGAGATAGTCCTTTCGTTGGTCTTTTTGAGTTGGATGTAGATTATAATGAGATGAATAATAATATCAGGATTCAAGCAAAAAGAGAAGTGGATGAAAATATTAATCAGACAATTGCTCTATTAGCATTAAATGCTGATACTTTAGGTATATACACTATAAAAAGCGGTATACGCTTCTACGACTTAATAAAACGTCGAGATTACTATATTGATACCTTGACTACTAGACAAATAGAAATACTTAGACTTGATACTGAAAATGACATAGTTTCAGGTACTTTTGAATTTACGGCTATCGATCCTGATAGTCAAGATACTGTAAGAGTTACTGAAGGACGTTTTGATGCACATTACTAATGGTAATATAAAACCGATTTAGAAACCTGTTCCTCCCAAGTATAAAGGAAAAGGAAGGTTGGAAAAAGCAATTGCTTAAAAGAAAAATCCGTCAACGGTTTTGAGATTTTGCTCTTTTGCAGAATACAGGACGAGACCTACAAAACAATGATTAACGAAGCATGCAGATAAAAAACTAACATACAAAAGATCATGAAATCGACCAATGGAAGATTCACGACCGAAGGGAGAGTGAAACGGTAAAGTAGGATTTTTCAATCGAAGCAAATCAATGAAATTAACAACGCCAAAGTATCGAAAAAGACTAATAAAAGATCAATTGCGATTCAACGAGATTTTTGCTTACTTTTTTTCTCCAAAAAAGTAAGGCGTCGCAGACAACCATTTATCAAAAAAAACACAAACAATGAGACACCGTATTCAAGGTTATTACTTACCTAATTCGTTTTTACAAATTTATTCAAAATCGTTTTTCCATCTTCGGAAATCGTGCGTAGAAAGTAAACCCCATTTGGGTATTGATCAATAGGTAGCTCAATATAAGAAGCATTGGAGCTTATTGTCTTTAAAATTTGACCATTAATATCTTGCAACTGCAACTCGCTTGAACCAATATTCTGTTCAATATATAACATATTTTTTGCTGGATTTGGATAGATCGCAATAGCAGTCGTTTCATCAACATTAACTTTTCTAAATCCAGAAAAAGGTCGACGTAAGGTTTTAAAAGAATCGTTATTCGACCATTGTGTCCAACTATTAGTACATTTGGTTTTAATACTATATTTGTATGGCGTATTTGGAGAAAGCCAAGTCAAATAAACTCCAGGAAGGTTTGTGGTAACTTCATTCCAGTTAGATGATTCTTTTTTGTATCTAAATTTATATTTTATATCGCCAGCATTCGGAGTCCAATTAAGCGTAGCTTGAAAAGAAGTCACTGAAACAACTTCTACATTCATTGGTAGATCACAAACTTCACTTGGTGTATTGGCAAGATAAATTCCTGACCAAGCTGAATTCTCTATAGTACATAGTGATTTTATTTTAAATTCATATTTTTCGTTTGGCGTTAGCCCATTGATAAAACGATAACTTTCTGCTCCACCAGTTAATCGCTCTATCCAATTACCTCCTTCAGGTCGAAAATAGATTCGGTATCGAACCGCACCACTTACATCATCCCAATCAAGTTTGACAACGTTTCCACTAATGATGGTTAATTGAATATTACTTGGCGTTTCGCAAGAGCAGCTCCCCAAACCATCCGCACAAAAAGCATTAAAATCTCCTCCATTTGGCAAATAAGGATTTTCAGAAAAGTCTTGATAAAAGTCAAAGCAAATATCATATAATGCTGCGTCAAAACATCCACTAAATTCGTTTGCACTAACATCAAGATATGCTAGTTGATCAAGTTGTGTAATCAGTGTAGGAATACTGCCTGATAATTGGTTATTGTTGAGGCTAAGATTAATAATATTCGACAAATTAACAAAGGAAGAAGGTATAGTTCCAGTTAGATTATTATAGCTCAAATGGAGTGCATTTAAGCTACTTAAATTTCCGAGTTCGGAAGGTAAAACCCCACTAAGATTATTATTGCTTAAATATAAAGATCGTAGGTTTATTAAATTACCTAATTCTGAGGGGATACTTCCACTAAGGTCATTGTCTCTTAGATAGAGTAAGGTAAGTGTTTGTAAATTTCCTATTTCTGCTGGAATTGTTCCTGTTAAATTATTCCCTTGCAAGTCTAAATATGATATACTGGAGAGGTTACCAATCTCTGACGGGATCGTACCTGTTAGATTATTATCGCTTAAGTTTAGCTGCGAAACGCAACCATCACTATTGAGTACGACACCATTCCAAGTATGCATAGGTGAAGCCAAATTCCAAGGAGTAGTCCAATTGCTACCGTCTGTAGCATTGTACAAAGCGACTAAAGCATCATAATCTGTCTGGCAAAAATTAGTATTGGGTTCGTATTCGAAAAACCATAAATAAGGAACTTCCATTTCAAAGGTACATACATCACCATCTGTAGAAACGGTAGAAGCTACGACTGTGACACCTCCACTTTCATTTTCATGCAAAAAAATTGGAACATCAGTATTCGAACCACCGAAGCCTTCTTCCCATACTAGTGTACCTGTATCTGTTGTTTTAGCGATCCAAACATCTATTTCAAATTCACCTGATCCCCAATATTCAGAACTTCCCGATCCAGTGAGGAAGTAACCTCCATCGTTTGCTATCGACACTTCTCTTGGAGAAAAACCATTAGAATAGCCTTGAGAACCTTTGTATCTATTTCCCCAAAGCAAATACCCAGCAGAGCTAACTTTAATTAGCCATATTGGACCATAGCCTTCACTCCATCCTGCATGCCCGTCAGAGGAAGTCGTTCTATTGAGAATAACAAAATCTCCTTCTGTTGTTTCTACTACAGAAGTAGCGGCATCACTATACGACCCTCCGAGACTTTGCTCCCACAAAATATTTCCATCACTATCCAATTTAACAATCCAAGAGTCAGACTCGTTGACTTCGCCTATATGACCACTAATATCTCCATTATTAGATTGAGAGCTACCAATTGCTAAATACCCTCCATCCATTGTTTGAATGATTTTCCTTGGAGTATCACGCATACTTCCTCCATAATTATGTTGCCATATTATACTTCCTTCATTATCCGTTTTAATAATCCAAAAATCATTACTACCATAATTGTCCTCCACATCAAAATTATCAGATCCTGATCTACACAAAATGGCAAAACCACCATCGGTCGTTTCAACAATATCTTCTGCCTCATCAGCAGATGAGCCGCCATAATTTTCTTCCCACTCAAGGTTACCCATAGCATCTATTTTAATAACCCAAGCATCTAAGCTACCATTATTACTACTAACATTTCCATTGAATGAAAAAGAATAACCTGCTACAATATAACTTCCATCGGCTAATTGTTTTATGGTATTAGCCACATCTTCTCTAGTACCGCCATAGAAGTTTTCCCATTCTAAATTTCGAGAAGCATCGTACTTAGCTACCCAAAAATCTTTATCGCCATATGTACCTAATGTTTCTCCAGTATCATAACTATAATAAGAAGCCCCAACAAGAATATAGCCTCCATCATTTGTCCTAATCATATCATTAATTGTGTTTTTATTATGGTATAATAAGGAAGCTTCTACTGCAGGATTAGGATTACATTGTTGAACTCCAGAGCGAATCATTGAAAAAGTTTGCATCCCATCTCGCAAAGAGTTTTTGTGACTAATAGTAATGGTATATGTTTTGGAAGGGTCAGGATTTTCGATAAAAATTTGCTCTACATTATCTCGTTCGTTATCGCCAGTTGTAGCAGGCAAGTCAGGATTTTCAAAATCTAATATATATGGTTCGAATGTAGTTGTTCCATCCGAAATACGAAGATCTAAATCATTGACCAATCGCTTTAGAGAATTGTCTAAAACAGGAAGACTAAAAGAGCCTATTGCATCCGTCCAAGCTATTGTTATTTTTATTGGTCCACTAGCCTGAATACGTTCTTCATAAACTTCTCCATTTTCGAGATCAATTTCTTGAATTAATTCATTGTCAAAGTTGGAGTTTTCTTTGATGAGTAATGCCGCATTTTTACTATTCATTACACCCCAGCCGTATTGATAATCTGGTCCATCATTGCCAGCATCATCTGCAGTATGTATGATCAATCCTTTTAGAGTAGAAGCAAGCATAAAATGACCTCCTCCATTTCTATTTTCATAATACTCTTGAAGTAAAATAGAAGAACCTGCGACAGTAGGTGTTGCCATAGAAGTTCCACTTTTAGTGTCGTAAGATTCGTCGGACGCACAATCTGCCGAAGTTAGATCTACTCCATTAGCAACTATATCAGGTTTTATTCTACCATCATCAGTTGGCCCCCAGCTCGTAAAATCACTAAAACTTACATTTCCGCTAGAAGTATATCCTCCAGGTAAATCATTTATCGCACCAACTGTAAGTATATTTTTTGCGCAAGCTGTAGTAGAAATATTATCATACCCTTTTTTAGAATTATTGACATCGCCATCTCCTAGCGGATGCAAGCTATCATCATAAATATAAGTTTGACCATTTACTGTAACTTCTTCTCCATTTGCAGGAGGATTATTCGTTCTATGATTTCCAGCAGATTTAACAATCAAATGATAAGGAGCTTCTCTTGCTATTTCGTCCCATCTTCGAGCCTCAAAATCATAAAGACCAAAACCTTCCGCATACCTTTGATCAGAAGATACATTTTCGAATGCCTCTAAAGAACCATGCCAAGTAGTTCCTGTCCAACCTACAGACGGACCATAAGAATGATTGGAGACCAATGCATAATCATCATTTTCTGTCAACTCTATAATGTATTCACATATCTCACTATCATTATTCGTAATATCATAGCTCCACACTTCAGCTTTAGTAGCCATTCCTTTTGCATTGTTAGCATCTGCCCCATTGCCTGTACCATCACCTATCAGTGTTCCACATACATGCGTAGCATGAGAGCCATATATCGGAATAGTAATGTCAATTGGTGTGTCATCTTTAGGATTTACCCTCAGTGGAAATTGCTCGTGACTAAGTCGAGGAGTAGCACTTGTAATCTCATTATCGTTACAAGCATTAGTGTCAAAAGCTTCCCATAAGCCAATGATAAAACTTGATCCATTCCATTGAGTACCATCTAAATTTAGGAATAAAGCTCCTCCAGGTTGAATTTGATTTGTGCTAATAGTTTGGGCGGCTATATCGTTGTCATTGCTATAATAGACAGGATTTCCTTGTTTGTCTAAGCGAACTAAATTCACGGTTGACCATCCCTTTTCTTTTGCTTTTTTAAGTGCAATAGTTTTTGCTTCCATGTCTTCCTTCTTCCAACGTTCAGCCATTCCCTTTAAGGCCTCAATATTTGTTTTTTCTTTTACTATATTCTTTGTCTGTTGGGCATTTACTTGAAGTGTAAGTACGAAGCTAAGGCATAATAGAAGATAAGATTTGATAGCCCCAATTGGAAATTTCATGGTGTTCAGTTTTTGGTTAAAAAGAAGCAGTGGTTATATTCTCATTAATTGATACTACACAAAACAGATGGTATTAGCCTACTGTTCCATCAATATTGAGTTGATAGAATTTAACCTTTCTTGATTAGATTTATAATAATAACGATAGGTAACTAAAAATAGCGGGCTTTAATTCAAATAATTATTAATAATATACTTTTAAATATTATTTAATTTTTTCTCATTAATGAGTGTAAGATTAGAACCTAGGCTGTTTAAAATCTTATAATATGTTGTTTCGCGCAAGAAACTATTGTTCAATCAGAGACCGATTATATATGATGTTGTAGTTTATAGACTTCAACAAGCTTTGATTTATTTAGCTGCGTTCGCATCAAAAACAAATCCCCATCATGCTCTTACGAATTCAAAACAATCTAATTAATCCGTTTCAATTTGCCATTTTCATCAGCGACGATATGGGCACCTTTA
>JAHDIP010000146.1 GCA_020630735.1 Saprospiraceae bacterium
CTCTAAAAATAGACCATCAAAACGGGAAGTTAATTAGTTTACAATGTACTAAGTAACGATTAAAAAATAAGTTCGATATCTTAGGTAGTCTAATTAGAATCTATACTGGGCAAAAAACGCAAGCGATGCAGTTGGACTAGCTTGTATTAGATACAACTGCAAAGCAAAAACGGTGAGTATTTTTAACGACGTATTAGTTTTAAATTAGGCAGCTACAGATGCGGAAGTTATTATTTGACCATTACTTACTATGGTAGATACAAATTGATTGATATCCACTAGCGTTCAGTTTACTGATTATCACTAGACAGCTATCGTTAGATCTAGGCTGTTCAATATTTATAAAATCAAATGCTCTTAAAAAAATAGAAATTAATAGTGCAAATGATCGTTTTCAATAAAGAGGAAAAAGAAAAGTAAGCAGCCGAGAGTAAATCAGGAGAAGTAAACAAGTTCTTTTGATAGAATAGTACGGGACTGTTCTTACCTTTTAGCAATACCAGTAGGTATAAATCGTTTTGCCCTAATGTGGGATTTTGAACAGCCTACGTCAGATCTTTAGTACAATGTACTTTAGTAGCTTTAAACAATTAGCAATCTGAAAACCATTTTTTAGTAAAAATAAAGCTGTGAATCAATCGATATTAGATGAGAATTTTGAGCAAAAAAATGCTAAAACACGAAAAGAAGATATACCCAGTATCAATATTTTGATCAACAGTGTTAATGAAAAAATTGGTCAAATAAAGATCGCTAGAGGTACGTTTATCTTTTTAGGACTCATTAGTATTTTTTCCAGTCTATATGTTCATTATTATTCATCCATTCATTACTTGCATGTTGAATGGAATTGGAAAACATTTGGGGTTATCTTAGCGCCAATAATATATTTCGGTTGTGCCATAGGTATTTCAATCAATCATAAAACATCAATTCTTATAGGCTTGCTTAGTTTTATTTCTATGCACATTGCGTATAGTTATTTTGATGTGTTTGCGATTATAATGGGGCTTTTATTAAAGTTTCCAGTCATCTATTTTTTAGGATCAGGGCTGATTGCTTCGCATAAAATGGAGAGCGATATTCATACATTAGGAATGTTAGGATTGCCCAAAAAAGACAGAGTCAAAGCATATGCATTGAAGAAAATAGAAATCCTGTAGACCTTCTGTCAAGCCTATTATTAACTAATCAACGTTCGGTTTTTGTAGTTCATGAATTAAATGAAGTTTGCTGTGATTTTGAATAAATTCATTGTGAATAGTGGTATGGAATTTTACTCAGACGTAATTTTCTTTACATTTGTTTTTGGTCTAAAATTTAATCCTTCACTTGTGGAATCCTTAAATAAGCGTATCTTTGTCCTTTAAATAAATAAATACAGACTTATGCAAAAAATATTATTTAGTATATTATTACTAGCTGTCTTAGTTTCTGGGTGCAGAAAAGAGGAGGAAGATCAAGCTACCAAAGATAAAGCAGCAATCGAGGCATACTTAGAAGAGAATAGCTTACAGGCTGAATCATTATCTTCTGGTTTATTTTACATTATCGAAGAATTAGGGATTGGTGATGCTTTTCCGAATACTAATTCTATTGTAAAAATTTCTTATACTGGCTATTTATTAAATGGTGATGAATTTGATGGTACGGCACCAGGGCAGCCAATCGAAATTCCTCTAGCGGATACTATCGAAGGATGGAAGCAAGGAATCCCACTATTTAAAAAAGGAGGAAAAGGAACCCTGCTAATTCCTTCAGAATTAGGATATGGCGACAGAGCTATTGGAAGTATACCTGCTAATTCAGTTTTGATATTTGATATAACATTAGTTGACTATTAGGATACTTCAGACAATTTAATGAATAGAAAAGCTACACTCAACTCCATACATTTGGAATAGTGTAGCTTTTCTATTTGAACATTTTAGAGAAAACCACAGCGATGACCTTTGAAGATTTAAACCTAAATAACTCCCTTAAAAATGCCTTGAAGGATTTGGAGTATATTCATCCAACACCAATACAGGCTAAAGCATTTTCTATTATCATGTCAGGTAGAGATGTTGTGGGTATTGCTCAAACAGGTACAGGTAAAACTTTTGCTTACTTATTACCTTTACTCCGTTTATTGAAATTTTCTAAAGAAGGTCATCCACGCATATTAATTATCGTTCCTACCAGAGAGCTAGTTGTACAAGTCGTCAGTGAATTGGAGAAATTGACGAAATACATGACCGTTCGTACCGTTGGGGTATATGGTGGTACCAATATCAATACACAGAAAATAGCATTACTACAAGGGCAAGATATTGTAGTAGCTACTCCAGGGCGTCTAGTAGATTTAGGTTTGCATGGTGCGCTAAAATTGAAGTATATAAAAAAGTTGGTCATCGATGAGGTAGACGAATTATTAAATTTAGGATTTAGAACACAGCTAAATAACCTACTTGATCTTTTACCGCCTAAAAGGCAGAATTTACTTTTTTCAGCTACCATGACTGAAGATGTTGAAAAAATAATCGACACCTTTTTTAATGGTCCAGTAAAAATACAAATTGTACCAAAAGGCACACCATTGGATCAGATTATTCAACGGGCCTATCATGTTCCAAACTACCATACAAAAGCCAATCTATTAGAATACCTTTTGAAACGTGATGAGGCAACTATGTCAAAAGTGCTTGTCTTTGTTGGGAATAAAAAACTAGCAGATCGTTTGCACGAACGGTTGCAAATAACTTTTCCCGATCAAGTAGGCGTCATTCATTCTAATAAATCTCAAAATTATAGGATTAATGCCGTAAAGAGTTTTCAAGATGGAACACATCGAATCATAATTGCTACCGACATAATTGCAAGAGGGATAGATGTATCTGATGTATCTCATGTGGTAAATTTTGATACACCTGAAGTTCCTGAAAATTATATGCACCGAATTGGTCGTACAGGTAGAGCTGATAAAATAGGAGAGTCCATTACCTTTATTACTGAGCGTGAACAAGAGTATCAAATGCTCATCGAACAACTCATGAAAAAAATAATACCATTAGAAGAGTTGCCTGAAGATTTAGAAGTTTCAACAGAGTTAATAGAAGAAGAAAAAACGGTTATGTTAGGTGATAAGCATTATCTCCAAAATGCAACACTTAAGAATTCGCAAGGAGCTTTCCATGATAAACTAGATAAAAATCAAAAAGTCAATCGTGCTAAAGAAAAACGAATGGCTAGGAAAAAGGCTAAACAAAGAAGTGGTCGAAAAAAGAAAAGTAGATAACCCAAGGGTCAAATAATATTCTGAAACTAAAGCAGTTTTCGGATAGTCCAGCCTTTATGCTACTGATGCCCAAATGATAGCTACTAATGACTGTTTAAGATGTAGACAGGGATAACAAAACAATGCATGCACAAAATGTATATAAAATGTAGTGAAAATGTATGCCCTCTAGTAGCCTAATTGTTAAAAGATAATATCCAATCAAAAAAAACATCATTTTTTTAATTATTTATGTAAATGAATTACTATATTTAACCATTCAATTATCTTATCAGCTTTTTACTTAAAAATACTCAGCGCATTCCCCTTTCTATGAATCGCAATAGTGTTATAAGAGTACGCTTTCTTTGCTTACAGTAAAGAAAGGCTCTACAGTGCTATGTGCAATTTTTTAATATAAACACTAACATTTTGGCAGTAATTGCTGGAGTATTAAAACAGAGAGAAAAAATGGAAAAAGTTCAATCACATTGGAATGAGGTATGGAAAAGAGTTGATTTTGGTAAACCAACAAAAACATGTAGCTATGACATCTCAAACTATGGTAGAATAAGGAGTACCAACAAAAATACTGGAAAAGAACGATTTATAAAAGGTGTAAAAGTAAATCGAGAATTATTAACCTTAAATATTGTTTTAAAGGATGGTTCGAGAGGAGTAAAATGCATTCATCGTTTTGTTGCCGACAATTTTGTTGAACCTTCAACCGACCAACATACCTATGTATTACACATAGATTATGATCGTTCTAATAATAAGTGGAATAATCTTATATGGGCTACTGAAGAAGAATGGAAAGCTTATACAAAGAAAAAGACAAGCTATATTGAAGGAATGAAAAAAAGAGATAACACGTATAAGCTCAACGAAACGAAAGTAAGGTTGATAAAAAAACGTTTAGCTCTTGGTAAAACGAAACGAAAAATTATCGCAAAAACATTTGGCGTTAGTGAACGCACGATTCGACAAATAGAAAACGAAGAGCGTTGGAAACACGTTCAGCTGTAAAACTCAAAAAGCCCTCATAAATAAAATAATTTATGAGGGCTTTTTACTGCTAATCAGTAGTATAGCTTGATACTATTTTTTTACAAATGCTTTCGTTTGTACTTTTTGATCAGCTGTAATTATACTTATGTAATAAAGACCAGCTTTTAATTCTTGAATGTTAATCTCATTAAGGTTATCAAAAGTAGTCAATTCTAACACTCTATTACCATTGATACTAGTGATCCAACATTGTTCTATATTACTAGCAGAAAGATGCAGCACATCTCTTGCAGGATTTGGAAATACAGTAAAAAATTGATTAGCATCTGATCGAACTTGATCTCTAAACATTAATGCATTAAAGTTATATTTGGGCGACCATATAGTCCAAGAGTCACCACACTTCGATTTAAATTGACATTCATAAACAGTACCTGGCTCAAGTGATAAAGTTGCCGAATAAGTATTCGTTGTAGTTATTGCAGAAGACCAAGTGCCACCTACAGGACGATAACGATACTTATACTTTGAAGCACCCGCTTGAGCAGTCCAACCTAAAATAACATCAGTATTATTGATCGGTTCTACATATAACAATTCAGGACGATCACAAAGAGTAGCTCCAGTTACGAAATCTGCCAAGCTAGACCAAGTAGAACTTAATCCATCACATTTTGATTTTATTTGGAACACATACCCTGTTTCTGGCATTAGTCCCGATAAGTTGGCACAAGTACCTGTTAGGTTATATTCTGACCAAGTATTATCACTTGCTTTTCGATAGCGAATTTTGTAATTATTATTTGCCTGAGCAACAGGAGTCCAACAAATTTTTACAACGTTTCCGCTGATTACTTGTACTTCAATTCCAGTAGGAATAGGACAGTCAGCCCAAGTCTGAATGAAATAAGAAGCTGACCAAGTCGTATAGGTTTCATCAGGACATTGAACTTTTATTTGATAAATATATACCGAGTTTGGATTCAAACCAGAAAGCGTATATTCCAAATTGGTAGTAGTTACTTCTGTCCAAGAGCCACCATCTTCTTTATAGCGTATCTTGTATTTGATAGCTCCTGTTACAGCAGGCCAACTTATCAGGACCGTAGTACCATTAATGTATTCTTCAGCGTTCATAGTCGGATTGCTGCATGGCTCTGTACAAAGAGGAGAGTTATAGGCATTAGTAGCATTACAATCTGGATTATCATTGTCGTATATAATTACCCAATCTACAGTAGAAGTAAAAGCTGGAACAATAATGTTTAGCGGTAATTGACTATACTCATAATTACCAAAGAAGTTACCATTGAAATGTAAATCGAAAGTAGCACCAGTAACATTTTCGTAATTGAAGTTTACAAAAAGATCATATGTTTCGCCATTACATTCACCTGGAATTAAAAGAACGTCAGAAATGTCACAAGGAGGACTGCATATAGGTGCATTATATTCATTAGCAGTGGTACAATTCGGATTATCATTATCATTAACAGAAACCCAATCGACCGAAGAGGTAGAAACAGGAACATTAATCGTTAAAGGTAATTGACTATACTCATAGAAACCAAAGAAGTTACCATTGAAATATAAATCGAAAGTAGCACCAGTAACATTTTCGTAATTAAAGTTTACAAAAAGAGCATAAGTATCTCCATCACAAACACCAGGGTCTAAGACGAGATTTGTAATACTACATTCAGGAGTAGAACAAACAGGGGCTTGAAGGACTGTAAAATCATTACAGTTTGGGTTTTCAGTATCTTGAATTACAAACTCATAAGTAGAACCATCGCCAACAAGTGGTCCTACTGTGTAAAAGGTTTGACCATATGGAAATGTACCATAGTTATTACCATTACCAAGAATAGAAAAGTTTGCAGAAGTCGGATTATTTGTTGTAAAAGCAACATCGACTAAAAACATTCCATTTGCATCGCATGCATGAGCTTCAGAAATAACATTTGAAATTGAACATTCAGCTTGGCCATGATTGATGCGCACTTCTTCTACAGCACCTTCTCCAGAGCAAATTCTTACTGAAGTCATTCCTGGATTATCAAATATAAATGATTGAGTAGGTCCAACTTGCGAATTACTTTGTGTCTCGAGTAATGTACTACCATTATATACAGAAGCTGATGTACATCCTGGTCCACAGTTGTCTCCATATACTACTTCGATACTAGTGATATCAGGAATACTTCCTACTTCAATAACGATACAAGAAGGATAAAGCCAAAACAAGCCAGGGTCTGCACCAAAAAAGCAACTACCTTGGTTATCATCTGTATACATTAGTACCCCATTTTCTTCCCATTGGTCATTACAATTTATAGGAGTACTGGAGTAGGAATCGAAAGTAACTACTGTTTGTTGTGCTATGAGATTTATGCTTAGAAAAAGAAAGAAACAGCATAAGCTAAGAAAAGGTTTTTGAAATTTTTTAGTCATAATTGGATGGTTAAATTGATTAGTTGTATGAAAAACGTATTTGAATTAATTCAAATATAAAACAAAGTTTTAATTTTAAAAAATACGAACGATCTAGGGGCTAGATTTTTTGACATAAATTTACATGCTAAATAGTAGTAAGTACTTCTATATTAGCTGTTTAAGTCTAGTGGTTGCAGCCAAACATTGATTTTTTGTATAATCAAAATGAGTTGGAAGAAATCTTTTAGGAAAGAAAATATATTTTGGGCCATTGACAAATTTTGTAAAAAAAGAATAATTCAACCCATAAAATAAAATTGCTACTCGTAGTTTATTCAAACTACGATCTAATAAAAATAATACACAGAATTAATATAGTTTTTTTTTTGTTTTTGATAAATACCATTTTAATGGGATGCTTTTTTCTTTAAAATGTTATACTTTTGTTAAGAGCACTAAAGGAATATACTTACTATATTTCCATAGCCCAATCCGATAAATTACCTATGCACATTTGGCTTCATTAAAATAATGAAGTGATTTCTCCCCCCTTATGTTATTGAAGTGATATACTTCAATAATCACTTATTTACTTATTATTAGAATTAATAATACAGTGACTTTACACTGTATTAAAGCCCTATTCTAATTTTCTATTAGAATTAGGATAACTGTATTGTAAAATAAACTTTACCCATGAAACATTTCTACACTATGAACATCATAGGGGGAATCCTCTATTGGCAAAACCGAAGCCTTAAAGCAACATTGAAAAAAATCTTTTTCAATGCCTTATTAATTCCACTATTTTTATTTGTTATTAATCCTAATACTGCTAACGCTCAAGCAACGTGTACCAATGCTTGTGATAACCCCGTTCCTTGCTACAGTGCAGATTTGTCAGGGTCGATAGATGCTAGTGTGCAGTTATTTATTTCTGGTGCAGCTCCTTGTTGCACTTCAACACCAGCAAATAATAATTGTACAGAAATTAGCTTGTTACTTAATCCTGATTCTGAAGGAATTGAGGTTACCTTCTTCGATGGACCTAATCAGTGTTCAATAGAGTTGAGTGATGCTGCTGGCGGATGTCCTATCGGTCCATCACAGGGAATTTGTGAAACATTTTGCCCAACGCTTATCAATAATATGGCAACTTTTGTATTGTGTAAACCAGGAAGTTTTAATCAAATAGGCTTTGAGTTTACTGCAGTCCCTAGACCGCAGTTGAGTGCTGAAAGTGGATGTAATGCCAACATACTTGTATTACCTGAAACAACGAATGGTAATTTGACTTGGTCAGCTGACCCACCAGAGGCACTTGGATATCTTTCTTGCCCTAGTGGTCTTATAGATTGTACAATGCCAGATTTTACTTATACAGGTCCAGCTTTAGATTGTGATGGAGCAACAATTACGTATACCGTCCAAATACCTCCTACAGCTTGTACGCCTGATCCAACGATGGCTTCTACTACTTTTACCTACTTTCCAGAACCATCAGGTACGATTAATGTCAATTGTACTGGTACAGCAGCTGCATTAGAGTTTATACCAGATTTAGATTGCCCAGAAATAACGTATCAATGGCTAGATCCCAATGGTGCTATTATCCCAGGACAAACGGGGACAGCATTAACTATTGATCCTTTTGATGATATGATCTATTGTATCAATATGACACGTCCAAATTGTGAAGTAATACAAGAATGTGCAGTGGCAACTTGTTGTTTATTTGAAGCGACTTGTACGCTAGACTCAGCACCACAAACGATAGAAGGCTGTACGATAGCAGATGTTCCAGCTCCATTTACAGATTTTAATGACGTGTTTACCAATATTAATGAGTGTAGTACTACCATTTTATTAGTAGATGATGTTACAACAGGTTCTTTATGTGGAACGACTCCTTTACAAGTAACTCGTACCTATACTATCGTAGACGATTTTACCATGAATGGTGACTATGATTTAGGAGAGCCTTTTTTTACTTGCGAACAAAACTTTATAATAGTAGATACCAATGCACCAATGGTACCAACCCCACCAATGGATGTTAATGTACAATGTGGTGGCGATATTCCAGCTCCTGTTTCTTTAACGGCAATGGATAATTGCGATGGAGCAATTACTGTTATGCCAACAGATCAAACAGTATCTGGGGCATGTGTTAATGCTTTTACAGTAACACGTACATGGACCTTTACAGATATTTGTGGAAATACAAGTGAGGTAAGTCAACTTATTACAATTGGAGACAGCACTGCACCAATGTTACCTACACCTCCTATGGATTTTAATGGACAATGTGGTGGCGATATTCCAACAGCAGTTGAACTAACAGCGATGGATAATTGTGATGGAGCGATAACTGTAATGCCTACCGATGAAACAATTCCTGGGGCTTGTCCTAGTTCATTTACGGTTATACGTACTTGGAGTTTTACGGATGCTTGTGGAAATACTAGTGAGGTGAGTCAAAATATAAATATCGGAGATACTACTGTACCAATGTTACCTACACCTCCTGTGGATGTGAATGAGCAGTGTAGTGGAGATATTCCTGCACCTGTATCTCTCACCGCAATGGATAATTGTGATGGAGCAATTACAGTTATGCCAACAGATGAAACGTTCCCAGGTGCATGTATCAATGCATTTACGGTTATACGTACATGGACGTTTACTGATGCTTGTGGAAATACAAGTGACGTTAGTCAAACTATCACAATAGGCGATACGACTGCTCCAGAATTACCAACGCCACCTGCGGATGTAGATGCACAATGTGGTGCAGAAGTGCCAGTAGCTATATCATTAACGACAACCGATAATTGTGATGGCTCAATAGCGGTAATGCCGACTGAAGAAACAATGCCAGGAGCTTGTGCGAATTCTTATATGCTTGTTCGAACTTGGACATTTATAGATATTTGTGGAAATGAAAGTAGTGTCAGTCAAAACATAATGGTAGGCGATATGACTGCTCCAGTTCCACCAATACCACCAACTGACTTTGATGCACAATGTGGCGGCGAAGTACCAGTAGCGATTTCTTTAACAGCAACAGATAACTGTGATGGAATGATCACTGTTATGCCAACAGAAGAAACAACGCCAGGAGCTTGTGCGAATTCTTATATGCTTGTTCGAACTTGGACGTTTACGGATGCTTGTGGAAATGAAAGTAGTGTAAGCCAAAACATAATGGTTGGCGATATGACAGCACCAGTTGTACCTACTGCTCCAGCTGATGTATTTGGTGAATGTGGCGGCGAAGTACCAGCACCTATTGATTTAACTGCGGTTGATAATTGTGATGGAAATATAACGGTATCACCTGTAGACGTAACGGATCAAGGAGCTTGCTCAAAAAGCTTTGTTGTTACACGTACCTGGACATTTACCGATGCTTGTGGTAATTCGTCATCTGTAAGTCAGGTTATTTCAATTGGAGATATGACGGCACCAGCTTTACCTACTCCACCAGCAGATGAAGTAGGGCAATGTGGTGGTGATATTCCAGCACCAGTAAATTTAACTGCAATAGATAATTGTAATGGAGATATAACGGTATCACCTATAGATGAGATTACTCCTGGAGCTTGCCCAAGTAGTTTTGTTGTTACTCGTACATGGACATTTATGGATGCTTGTGGTAATACTTCAGCTGTGAGTCAACTTATTACAATTGGTGATACAACTCCACCAACATTACCAATTCCTCCTGCTGATGCAACAGGGCAATGCAATGAAGATATTCCTGTAGCAGTAGACTTAACAGCAATTGATAATTGTGATGGAAATATAACGGTGTCACCTGTGGATGATGTAGCACAAGGAGCTTGCCCAAGCAGTTTTGTGATTACACGTACCTGGACGTTTACAGATGCTTGTGGAAACACATCTTCCGTAAGTCAGTTGATAACAATAAATGATACGACTGTACCTAGTACACCAAATCCACCAATGGATTTAAATGTACAATGTGGTGCTGATATACCAACAGCAGAAAGTTTAACAGCGGTTGATAATTGTGATGGCAATGTTACTGTTTTTCCGACAGAAGAAACAATTCAAGGAAATTGCCCAAATAGTTTTATTCTAACACGAACATGGACTTTTGTAGATGCTTGTGGAAACGAATCTTCTGTTGCTCAAAATATAAATGTAAATGATGATACAGCGCCAGCTTTACCAACGCCACCAGTTGATGTTGTGATACAATGTGGCGCAGATATTCCAGCACCAGTTGACTTGACAGCAATTGATAATTGTGATGGAGCGATTACCGTTTCTCCTATTGATGAATCTTTAGCTGGTTCTTGTTCTGGTCAATTTAGTATCACACGAACATGGACTTTTGTAGATGCTTGTGGAAACGAATCTTCTGTTTCTCAAAATATAAATATTAATGATGATACAGCTCCAACTTTACCAACAGCACCAGCTGATGTAACTTTTGAATGTGCTGATGAAGTACCAGCCCAAATAGATTTAACAGCAACAGATAATTGTGGAACAACCATTACGGTTTCTCCAACAGACGATATAGTGGCAGGAGCTTGCCCGAATAGTTTTGTGGTGACTCGGACTTGGAGTTTTGCAGATGATTGTGATAATGCTGCTAATGTTCAACAAATTATTACGATAGAAGACACGACTGCGCCAGATGTAGTTTGCCAAGATATCGAAATAGAATTAAGCGCAAATGGTACGGCTTCTATTACAACAACTATGATTGATAATGGTACAACGGATAACTGTGGTGTCTTTAGCTTAGCACTTGATGTAACAGATTTTGATTGTACCAATGTTGGTGCCAATACAGTAACCTTATCAGCAACTGATGACTGTGGGAATATTTCTACTTGTACTGCTACCGTTACTGTTTTAGATAATATCGGACCAGCTCTTACTTGTCCGAGTGATATAGAGGTAAATACGGAAGCAGGTTTATGTCAAGCAGGAGTGAATTGGTTTCATGCAGCACTTCAAGATAATTGTGGTGGCGCTAGTTTAGAAGTAGCTTATGAAGGTATCGGAACACCTCCACCTACAAGTGTACCTACTGGCGGTCCAGTTACAGAATCAGGAACTGTTGTAGAAACATTCCAAGGAGGTACCACAATGGTAACTTATACAGCGACAGATGCTTCTGGCAATACATCAACTTGTAGTTTTACTGTTCATGTACAAGACGATCAAGCACCAAGTATTACTTGTCCACAAAATATTGTGGTTAATTTAGGTCCTGGTGCTTGCGATGCTATTGTAGAATTTGATGATCCTGTTGTTGAAGATAATTGTGATGTTACTATTTCAAATTTAGATCAATTAGGTTTAGCTTCAGGTGATCCTTTCCCGATAGGTGTCAATACAATTATCTATCAAGTGGAAGATATAGGAGGAAACGTTGCAACTTGTTCTTTTGATGTTACTATTATTGAATTTGCAGATGTGGCTGAGAATGTAACTTGTAATGATGGGATCAATATTTCGCTCGATGAAAATTGTGAATACTTAGTAGGTGCAGATGTCATATTAGAAGGTGGTCCTTATGGTTGCTATGATGATTACATTGTTGAAGTTTTAGAAGATGCTGGTTATGATAGTCCTGCTATTCCTTCAAGCCCAACTATTACAGGAGACTATATTGGTCAAACATTAACAGTGACTGTAACAGATCCTGAAACAGGTGATTACTGTTGGGGACGCATCACCGTAGAAGATAAAATGGCTCCAATAATAGAATGCGAAGAACTGACGATTAGCTGTACAGTAGCAGAAGATTTGAGTCCTGATAATCCTGCAATCGGATATCCGAATGTAATAGAAAATTGTGATGAATATGAATTGTCTTATACCGACAGCACAGAAGAATTTGAATGTACTGGAGATAATTTCCTAACAGTAACGAGAACGTGGTTAGCGATTGATAACCAAAATAATAGTAGTACTTGTGTACAACTAATTAATGTAGCAAGACCATCTTTAGATGATGTCGTTTTTCCTTTAGACTTAGACAACGTTGAGGCACCTGCACTAAATTGCACCAATGCAAATACTGATCCTTCTAGTACTGGACAACCTTTAGTAGACGGAAATCCAATTCCAACTATTTGTCAATTAGGGATTACCTATAGTGATGAAACATTGATAATTTGCTCTGGTTCATACAAAATTATCAGAGAATGGATCGCTATTGACTGGTGTACCAATACTGTTTTGAGACACAACCAAATTATCAAAGTATTAGATACTTCGATAGCAATAGAGTGTCCAATTTATGAAGACCTAACGACTAGTCCTTACGAGTGTACTGCACAAGTTTATTTAGAAGCTCCAACTGTAAACGATCCTTGTAGTGATACGTATAGCGTTGAAGTAGAAGGACCAACTGGTCAAATCATTAGTCTTGATGCTAATGGTGGATATTACCCTGATGAACTTGAAGTCGGTACACACGAATTTACATATACCGTTACAGATGATTGTGGAAACACTACTTCCTGCACGACTACGATCACTATTTTTGATGGCTATCCACCAACTGTAATTTGTGATGCACATACAGAAGTAGCAGTTGGAAGCGATGGAACAGCGAGAGTACACGCAAGTACTTTTGATGATGGAAGTGCTGACAATTGCGGTGATGTTTATTTCAAAGTACGAAGAATGGATATTGGTGGATGCGATGGCTTAAATGGAGATGATAGTGCAGCAGCAGATTATCAGGAATGGTTTGATGATTATGTAAGTTACTGTTGTGAAGATATTGCTGAAAGTCCTACAATGGTAATTTTCAGAGTATACGATATTGATCCAGGGTCAGGACCAGTCGATGAAAGTAGACACGAAGAAGGTGGCGATTTATACAATCATTTTAATGACTGTATGGTAGAAGTAGTTGTAGAGGATAAATTGTCTCCAACTATTGTTTGTCCTGCTGATATTACGGTCAGTTGTCACTTCTCTTACGATATGGATAACTTAGCAGCTACTTTCGGAACCGTAGTTACAAATGCTACTGATCAGTCTGAAATTATTACTGTAGATCCTGATGGTTTAGGAACAACGAATTGGGGACTTGATGGATTGGCTTATGATAATTGTGATCTAACAATTTCTGAAAATTCGAATGCTAATATTGAATGTGGCAACGGTTTAATTACTAGAGTATTTACGGTAACTGATCCAAGTGGTTTGACCTCAAGCTGTGTACAACGAATTCGAGTTACCAACTTCGATCCATTTAATGAGTCAGATATAAACTGGCCTCAAGAAGTGGTAGAAAGAGATTGTACGGTTGGTATTGATGCAGATTCAGTACCAGGACCAACAGTAGATGCTGACCAATGTGATCATGTCTTTATTGGTCATGAAGATTTAATTTTACCGATAGATGAGCCATACTGTTTTAAAATTGTTCGTACTTGGGTCGTTATTGATTGGTGTCAATATGTGCCTAATAGTGCTGGCTCAATTGGTCGTTGGGAGTTTAACCAAGTCATAAAAGTAACAGATAATCAAGCACCAGAATTCATCTCTTGCACATCACCTGATACAGGTTGTAGTTATGACGAAGATTGTGGACCAGGTTATATCACACTTACTGCAGAAGCAACGGATGAATGTAGTTTGGAAAACCTAACCTACTACTACGAGATAGATGCCTTCAATGATGGAACGGCTGATATTCAAGGTGCAGGAAATGATGCGAGTGGTGACTATCCAATTGGTGTACACAGTATCACCTTTTATGCAACGGATGGTTGTGGCAATGTATCGGAGTGTAGCTATACTTTTGAAATCGAAGATTGTAAAGCACCAACTCCTGTTTGTCAGGTAATTGCTACGGCTGTTATGCCTTCAACTGGAGCAATCGAAATTTGGGCTTCTGATTTTGAAGCAGGAAGCAGCTTTGATAATTGTACAACTTACGAAGATTTAAGGTTTAGAATTAGAAAGGTAAATCAATTTGATGCACCAAATAATACTGTTCCTTCCGCTAGTTCAACGTCGGTTACTTTTGATTGTAATGAACTTGGTCAGCAGTGGGTTGATCTTTGGGTAGGCGATGAATTAAACAATTGGGATCACTGTAGAACTTATGTAACGATTCAAGATCCGAATGGTGCTTGTGGAAATACGGAACCAACTGGGAGTATTGCTGGTCGTATTGCAAATGAAGACAATGAAGAAATTGCTGATGTAATAGTTGACATAAGTGGGGCGAATGCTTATAATCCATTTACAACAACGGAGAACGGAAGCTATACTTTTGACAACATTCCAATGAACGCCAATTATACTGTAACACCAGAGAAAGATATTAATCCATTAAATGGAGTATCTACTTACGATTTAGTATTGATTCAAAAACATATTTTGGGTGTAGAAAATTTAGATTCTCCATACAAACTAATTGCTGCTGATGTCAATAAATCAGATAACATAACGACCTTTGATCTAGTGAAACTAAGAAGATTAATTCTACACATAGATACGGAATTTGATAATAACACTTCTTGGAGATTTGTAGACAAAGACTTCGTTTTTCCAAATCCAACGAATCCATTTACAACAAGCTTCCCTGAAGTAATTTCGTATAATGACTTAACGGCAAGTGAATTGAATGCAGATTTTGTTGGGGTGAAAATTGGTGATGTAAATGGTTCGGCTTTAGTCAATAACTTTACATCTTCTGATAGAAGATCGACTAGTGGCCAACTTTTATTCAATGTAGCAGATCAACTATTGAAAGCTGGACAAAGCTACGAAATTGAGTTTGTGGCAAACGATGCAGTACAAGGCTATCAATTTACTTTAGGCTTTGACCAGAAAGCACTAGCTTTTGAAAATCTTGCGAAGGCTGATGAAGATAACTTCGGCTTAAGTCTATTAAGCAAAGGTGTGATTACCACAAGTTGGAATAGTACAAAAGCAGAGCAACAATCATTTAGCATTAACTTTAGAGCTAAGAAAGATGTACAGCTTAGTGAAGTCTTAAAACTAAATTCTAGCTACACTATTGCAGAAGCGTATAGTGAGACCAATGATTTATTGGACGTTTCTTTATCGTTTAATGCGAATGGTGAATCTACGATAGTAGGAGGGGAGTTCGAATTGTATCAAAACCGTCCGAATCCGTTTACTTCAACGACACAAATAAGTTTTACTTTACCAGAAGCAAGTACAGCTACCTTGACAATTTTTGATGTATCTGGAAAAGTGGTGAAGCAATATACATCTTCATTTGAAAAAGGCTTCAGTACGATAGAAATAAATCGAGAAGATTTATCAAGTATTGGTGTTTTATACTACCGTTTAGATACGAATAAATATACTGGAACGAAGAAAATGATTTTTGTAAAATAATTTTATTGTTGAAAATGCAAAGGGGCATACTTGAGTAATCAGGTATGCCTTTTT
>JAHDIP010000147.1 GCA_020630735.1 Saprospiraceae bacterium
AAAGGTATTGGACTTAAAAACCTATGCTACCTTTATTAAAAAGTTTAAAACTTAAAAATTGGATTAATCATTCTCTTCATGTAATTCTTTTAATAATCGTTGAGCAGAATTATATTTACCGACACCATTAGGAATAGATTCTAACTGATTGATGGCATAATCTTCTTCTCCTTCATGAAGATAACTTAGAGCCATATACCATATGCTATTGTATTTATAAATTGATTGTTCTCTGCTAATATTTTCAAATACCTTTATAGCTTCATTATGTTTATTTAATTCCTGTAAACACAAACCCTTAAAGTAAAGTGCCTTGAGTTTGTTTTTACCAGAATTTTCGAGATACTTATCTATTAAACCGATTGTTTTTTCATACTCCTTAGCATTAAATTGCAGATCGATTTCTGCAGGCGTTTTTTGGCTACCTAATACAGCAAAATCGGCTTGAGGTACTTTATGATAAGTGTTATAAAGTGTTATAGAATCATTAGAATAATTCGGAAACCATATTTGTTTTAAGTTAACAAAGCCAATAAGTAGAAGTACACTTGCAGCCACAGCTAGCGGTTTGGCAAATTTAGATCGTTTGAATCGTACAAATAAAGAAGGTGTTGGTATAGTAGGGGCTTCTTTTACTTCTTCTGGTATTTCATGATCAACAAGATCTTTATTTGTTGGGAAGTATTCCTCACCTTTTTGTTCGATAATTTTCCTAAAGTCTTTTAATTCATCTTCTTTTTCTAAAAGAGGTAAAAGATGTTCTCTACTGAATTTAAAGATGCGGACGTCTTCTGCAAATGAAGGGTTTGTTGACATCTCATTTTCAAATTCAGCTTTTTCAGCTTGTGAAAGCTCCCCATCTAGGTAAGATTTTATTTTATCGTAAAGTTCCATATTTTTCATAATGATATAGTTAGTAAAGGGGTAAATTAAAGATTACTGTTCTTTCCAGTTTTGATAATGATGTTTATACTCTTCTAGATTAGGGATAAGAATTTTAAGTTTTAGAAAGAGCTTTCGTTTAGCTTGGGCAACTGCAATTTCAGTTTTGTTTTGTATTTGGGCTATTTCTTTATTGGTAAATCCTTGTAATATAAGTTTTAATAATTTCTTTTGATTATCTGTAAGTAGCTCACTTTCTACTAAGCCTTTTAGAGAATTGTATAAGTTTATTGTAGCGGAATTGTCTATAGTATCTTCTATCTCTTCACTATATACTGATGAATCTTCAAGAGTTGAGGTTGGTCTTCTATTGCTTTTTTTTAGTTCATTAAACCAAAGGTTTCTCCACATTGTTTGTAAGTATGTTCCTAGTTGAGCTGTTAGGGTGAAATTATTTTGAGATGTTGTTTTATAAACTAAAGCCATCAGAGATTCTTGAAATATATTTTTGGCGTCTTCTACAGTACCGCTATTTTTAAGGATAAAGGTTTTTATTTTAAAAGAAAAATCATGATAAATATCATTTATTCGATCTTCTTTTTCGATTTGGTTATCGCTTTTAAGCCCTAAGATATAATAATCATAATCTGCAAGAGCAAGAGATGTAGGAGCATAAAATAAATTGGACTTTAGTTCAAGCGACTCGATTAATTTGATTTGCTTTTCCATGATGAAATAATTATTAGGTTAAATATTTTATTTAGTTTTTAATCTTTCAAATAGCAAATATTTTTTAACAGTACTTTCTGCTAATTTTTTTGCCTTTTGTTTATTGATTATGTTTAGTCTAAAGTCTCGAATTTTGACTTTGTCCTTATCCTTGCTGTGTAATTTTTTATCATCTACTATTAGTGCTCTACACACATGATAAAGATAGTCTTCAAAAGAACAGCTTAGTTTAAAGTTATCTTCTAATGCTGCAATTCTTATAGCCTCAAGTGCACGTATAAAAATAGTTTTAGCGTAGTCTTCACTCCATTTATTTTTTTTCACTACTAGTTGATATATCCTCATAGAGAATAATTTGAAAATAGTAGAAATCCCATCTTCATCTATCGAACGAAGAGCTTCTATGAATTTGTAATCAGGAGGTATCTTCATAACAAGTATATTCTAGTGAGATAACAAGTGCAGTTTTTGCTGCTTTTTACCTTTTATAATAATTACATATCGTTTATTACCTCTTTGATAAGAAAAAAAGATTTTTTCTACAAAAAGGTAATATCGAGGACTTGAACTTTTATCTATTATTAAATCGAAGAAACAAATAACTAGTGAGTAGTTTTTATAGGAATTCCCTAGTATCGTTTATCATTGGGGAATTCCTTCTTGTATTTTTCTCATAGGGCTGAAGTTTTATAAATGTCAATTGTTTATTATTTGAATGTATAATACTTGAATATATCCATAGTTATGTTGTAGTTTGTTAGGCTACTATTTATTAAGTGCTTTATGCGAAGTATATTTTTTGTTACTAAAGGTAATAATTTGGAGGTATATGTTATTAATCTAGTGTACATATTATTATTTTTAAAACAAAATCTAAGGATATGAACTCACTAGTAAAAAAAGCGAATAGAATAATTTATTTGCTCTTAATGACAATTCTTTTTACAAATTTAGCTTTTTCGCAAAACCCAACCTCCTCCGCTGATTTTTTCCCAATACAATTAGGTAACAAATGGGCCTTTGATAAAATGGATTCTAATGGAAATAAAATAGGAGAGCGAGAATGGAGGATATATGGTTCTTATAATAATGATGATGGAGAATTAAACTATCTTGTTACTCAAGAAGAAATAGAAAGTGGTGATACTACATTTAGTGAAGGTTTATTAACTACAAATAATTTTTCTAATGGTTATGATTTTTATCTTAATATAGATGATTTTTTTTCATCATTTTCTGGTAAACATTATCTAGAGGAAGGAGATGTTTTTATTGGTGCTGACGAACATCAATATACAGTTTCATATTATGGTTCTTTAGTTACTCCAGCAGAAGTCTTTGACTCTTGTTTTCAAATTGAAAGAGATATTTTTGTGGAAGAAAAGACAATAAACTATATATATGCCCCAGGTATAGGACCTATAGCTATTCTTGAAGATGGAGTTTTTATTTATCTTTTAAATTGTTATTCTACGAATGATATCTACACTCCAGAAGAAGAAGAAGTCATCGTGAATAGTGGTTTAAATATAGCTGTCGATAGTTTAGGGGGAGCATATATATATGATCAATTAATTGTTCAATTTGAACCTTCAGTATCAGATGCTGAAAGAACTCATCTTAGAGATACTTTAGGTGTAATGCATTATGATACCTGTATCTGCAACAGAGATTTAGAGCTTTGGCAGTTTAATGAAACATATACGGATATTATTAACAAGAAAAAGAAAGCTGAAGCTTCGAGTTGCGTAGAGGAAATTGGTAATAATTATATAATACATGAGAAGATAAAAGAAAACCCAACGTTGCCTCTGCCTTCTTTACTTCAGATTCCTGATGTGCCTATTACTACTTCAAGCGATCTTTTTATAATCCTAGTACCTGATACTGGTGTTGACTTTGATATCTTGTCAGAAGCAGAGAAAGAATATTTTTATGTAAGAGGTCCATCAATAGATGATTGGGATGGTTGGACTTTTATTGGAAATAATAATAATCCTTTTGATGACCATAAAAATAAACATGGCACAAGAGTCATTCAAACGATTATAGACAATTTAGTAGATATGGATGTTGATGCTTCATCTGTTAAAATATTACCTTTAAAAACACAAGATGATCAGGGGATTGGTCTCCTATTTGATGCGACTTGCTCTTTGTATTATGGAATGAAAAAAGGTGTTTCACTGATTAATGCAAGTTGGGGACATTATGGAGTAGAAAGTACTGTTCTAAAAGCTGCAATAGATTCTTTAGCTAATAGAAATACTGTATTAATTACAGGAGCAGGAAATGATACATTCAGTATAGATGTTAAACCTTTTTATCCTGCTGCTTTGCCTAATGATAACATTGTTGTAGCGACTTCTTTAGAGGACGATAATACCCTTAGTCCATTTTCGAATACAAGTAAAAATCATGTGGATATAGGTTGCATTGCACCCGATGGTACTTCTTTTGCAAGCCCAGCCTTGGCTGCTGCGATCGCTAAGAATTTTGACATTTGGGGTTATGATACTGATTATGAAAAAATAATTGCTGGAGTATTGGATTGTTCAACGAATGATCCTTCTTTGAACGAAGCTATTGCTCAAGGGCGCATACTTAATCTTGATATTCCTTGCACCCCTTTAGAAAGAGGTTGTACAATAGATATCTTTCCTAATCCTGCTTCAACTTCTACTAATATATACATTGAACAAAATTTGAATTTTGCTACTGATGAGTTAGTCATTTATAATCAAATTGGCATAGTAGTACGTGTCATCAATTGCGCTGATTTTATCAAAGATACTATTATAGAAGTTGATTTGGATGGATTGCCAAGCGGAGTTTATTATGTTTCATATGTAAACGAAGAAGAAGTACTATCTGCTTGTGTGCTTATAAAACAATAATAACAGCATTTTCGATGCTCTACTCAGAAACATCTCTTCTGAGTAGAGCAAATGTGTATTGAAAATCCTATAGAATATTATTTCAATCATTTAAAATTTTGATATGAAATCTTGTAAAATGTTTTTGATTCTAATAATGTTTTTTTTAAGCTGCTTTAACACTCTTTATGCTCAAAATATAAAATTTGTATCATCATCAGATTACGAAAAATTTCATGAACAAGGAATGTCTTCGGATGAACTTTTTGAGTATGCAGTAAGTGAAGATGTAGAAGATAAAGCAAAGTCACTTAGAAACCTAGGAGCCTATTACATCAAAAAACACCTCACAAAAAATTATATAAAAAGTAGGAATGCTTATTTAAAATCTTTAGAGTTCGACCAGACACAGGACTTAAGAGGATACGCTCATTATATGATTGGTGAAATTAATCAAAAGAACTTGGCTAATTTTCGTTTGGCTGAATTTCATTTACAAAAAGCAATCGAGATTTTATTAAACAATGATCAGCATGGCTTTTTAGGAGCTTGTTATAGAGAATTAGGAACCTTATATAGAAAGCGAGGAGATATAGAGCGGTCAACATTATACTTTAATATTGCCATTGAAAAGCAAAAAGATATTTTAGCAAAAAAAGACACTGCCAAAAAACAAAAACAAATGGCTAAAGCTTATCATGCTTTCGGAAATCTTTTAGAAGAGAGTGGTGATTTTAAAGCTTCTATTTCAAATCTTAAAAAGGCTATAGAAATCAATAAAGCAACTGGTTCTGATATTGAATTAACAAAAAACTATATAAGCTTGGCAGATGTGTATGATAGATTAGGAAAGCAAAATAATGAAAACTACAACAAAGCAATTTCTTTTTATAAAAAAGCAGCTGAAGTATCAGATGTAGATGCCGATATTATCCAGAACAATATAGGGATTACTTACCTAAAAAGTAAGCAATTCGGAAAAGCAAAAAATACCTTTGAGCAAGCGTTGAATTTATCTGAGTCTAAAATAGACTCTGCTATCGTTTACAATAACCTTGGTGATTATTATTTGTATAATTCTAATTCAAATTTTGAAAAAGCTCTTGCAAATTATCAAAAAGCCATTGTCTGTTCTGTCTCGGGGTTCAATAATGCTATGCCATCATCTAATCCTGATAAATCTATTTTGAAAGAAAGTATTATCAAAAAAGACCTACTGACTTTTTTGAGTGAAAAAGCGATTTGTTGGCTTAAATATTACGAGTCTGAAACACAAAAAGATAGGAATAAATTAGATGCTGCATTGGCTGCTTTTCAAGCCGTAGACAGCTTAGTAGATTTAATGATTTTTGATTATGGAAAAGGGACTAAATTGTTTTGGAGGAAAGAGTTAAAATTAATCTATGAACAAGCTGTTAAAGCGGCCTATGAGCGTGAAAACGATTCATTATATTTTTACTTTTTGGAACGTAGCAAGGCTATATTGCTTTTAGAACAACTAGAGCTTAATACATTTATTGAGAATTTAAATGAAACACATAGAAATATTCTGGAAAATATTTATAGCGAAATTATAACATATAGAGAGGCATTAAATGAGGGCTATGATGAAAATGCCTCTATTCAATTAATCGAAGCAGAAAATAAATTGCAATCTACTCTTAAAGAAAAATACCCTGCCTATTATGAATCTATGAATGTAGTTGAAATGTCTGAAGCTTCTCAGAAGCTATTAAATGATTCAACGATTTTAGTAAACTACTTTTTTGGCAAAGAAGCTATTTATGCAATTGCTATAAATTCAAGAGGCGAAACAAATAAGCATAAAATTATAGTAGATAAACAATTAGAAAAAGATATTGAAGAATATATCAAGCTGTTCGAAAGAGAGATAGACAAGGTAGGAGGTGTATACCAGGATCTTGCCAATAAGCTTTATGAAAAGATATATCATCCGATCATTAAACCTTGGAAAGGACAATTTACAGAAGCAATTATTATTCCTGATGATCAGTTGTCATTTATTCCATTCGATGCACTAGTGCCTTACCGAAAAGAAAACTATGCAGAAAATTTGCATTATTTGATAGATGAACAGTGTACTCGGTATGCTTACTCTACAACCACCTTAGTAAAACAAAAAGCATCTGTTCAAAATACAAGAGCATCCTTATTGTCTGTTTTCCCTGCTTTTGAAAAGAGAGAATTAGATCAGGAACAGATACCAGATAGTAAACGTTTGCATAACTCTATCAGCGCTTTTTTTTCTAAAGAGAATCATAAATCTTTATACTATGAAAAAGCAACTTTAGACGCTTTCAAAAAGTATGCAGCAAACTACAGTATCATACATATACATTCACATGCTTTAGGTAGAGGGATGCATTTCCCCAAAATATATTTGATTGATAGTTTACTTACACTTAGAGATATTGAAATATTAAATGTTTCAAAATATCTTGATTTGGTCATTCTATCTGCTTGTGAAAGCAATCTTGGGAAAATAAAATCAGGAGAAGGGGTCTATAGTCTTGCTAATGGTTTTGCGCATAAAGGGGCTAAAAGTATAATAGCTGGATTGTGGGAGTTGAATGAAGATAAAACGCCTATCTTATTTTCTTCTTTTTATCAATCCTTAAAAGAAGGCAAAACAAAAGGAAGGGCATTACATGAAGCAAAGAAAAAATATTTATCCGAACTAAGAAATTCGGATGACTATATAAATATGACTCCTGATAAATGGGCGGGCTATGTTTTTATTGGTGCTGATAATACTCTTACCATTTCAGATGATTCTTATTCTTCGTGGTGGTATTATTTATTTGGCTCTTTATTGGTATTTGGTTTAGTCGCTTGGCGTTTCAAAAAATAAACACAACTTGACAAGCTTCAAAAGAGGTGTATGGCTTTAGCTGTACACCTCTTTTCGTATAGAAGAATTTTATCAAAATATTATGTTTAAATTAAGAGGTAATAAACACCCTTTGATTTGTATAAAGTAGTAGTTACTAGTTCTAAATCCAACTAGTCATATTCTAGAATATAAGACACTTATCAATTAGGATAATTGAGTTACAACAGTAGCTTGATTAGAGGATACTCTTTTTTATAATTTTAAAAAAACATAAAAATGAAAAATGTAAATTTAAAATCAACAAACATAAAAAGAAAAGTCAAGCTACTTTTTATGAGCAAAGTAACAATTTGTTTTCTTGCCTTGGTGTTGATTGGTTCTTCGTTTAGTGCTTGTAGAAAAATAGATAAAACGCTAGACGAACTTACCTTAATCAGAGAACAAACTATCTTTAGTATGGATGAAGCAATCAGGACAATAGAGAATGCACCTAGTGATTGGCAATATGTACTTGAAGGATTAGCAGATGGATTTGTACATGACATTCAATCGACTATTAGAAATGATGTTCAACAGTTATTGAATAACTCTATTGGGGCAGCTACGACAAATATAGTTTGTGTTATCGATGCTATTCCTATAAGAGCTATACGTACATTGGAAAACATAAAAGTGAAATTTTTAGGTGGAGATCTTCCCACAGTAGAACCTACGATTTGTCAACAAACAATGAATGTTCTTGATCTTGCAGCTCCAATAGAAACAAGAAAAGAGATCATTTTCTTTGGTTTCGATATGGTTGAAAAAGTTTCTTTTGATGCAGAGTTAGTATTGAATAATCCTACACCTGCACAAATCTTAGGTGGTTTTGATCGGTATTCTTTAAATGATCGGTTGAACTTCCAAAGCAACTATCAATTTACGGTTGATCTTTCAGGTTTAAGTGATGATTTAATAGACAACTATGATTATATCGCCATCCTGTTTAATGGAGAAGAAATATCTTCAATTAGTATACAGCAAGATGATACTCCATTAGAAACGCAAACGGTGTATATCACTCCATCATTATTGTCACATATCCCTCCACATGTTGCTGGTGATAGAGAGTTTGACGGTAATGGACCTGATATATTTATCCATGTTCGATTTTACAAAACTGAAAAGCAAGTCTATCTAAAAGTTTGGATGAAAGCTAGAGAAACACAATCGGATTGGACCGAAGCTTCTGGCTGGAGTAATAATCATTTCTTTTATACTGCTCCAGAAGGATGGCATATCAAAAAGATAGAAGGCGAAACGGTATTCGATAACATTGTAGACTTTGAAGATCATGATCATGCTACTAATGTTTTTAACCGAAGCCTTGGTCAATTTGCTGTAGTTGGCGATACACCAGGAGACGAAGCAGGAACAGAGACAGGAGTGTCTATTAATTTTTCATATGCAGTTCCAATCGTAGTAGAAAAAGACGAATAAATATAGGTTTTCGCAAGCATCTATTATAGGTGCTTGCGGAATTTGATCAACCTTATTATAACCTTTTAAATTTTTTAAAAAATCAAATCATGAAATTAGATAAAGTAAAACGTTATCTAGTCCTTTTGATGTGCTTTGTAGCGATTAGTACCTTAAATGGACAAGATACCAAGATGGTTAATAATACCTTCAAAATTAATCCAGTTGGCTTCTTGTATTCAACTTTAGACGTACAATACGAAAGGGTATTTACCGATCGTATTTCTGCCCAACTTGGAGCATCTTATTCTACCAAAGAAGTGGTTATCTGGGAGGATTTACAAGCTAAATTGTATGGGTACTCTGTTACACCAGAGATTCGATACTATATACCTTCCAGAAAAATTCTCAAAAACGAAACAACTGCTCCTGTTGGTTTTTATACAGGTGTATGGGCTACGTATCAAATTCTAAATGCTGATCTGGCAAGTCTTAATAATGAGTCAAGGAAAACAGAAATTCTAAAATTAGAGTCTTATGCAGGAGGTCTGATGGTAGGATGGCAAGCGTGGTTGAAAATAAAAAAACAACCCATCATTATGCTTGATCTTTATACAGGAATAGGCTATCAAAACTCTAATATTCAAGGGCGAATAGCTGAAAAAGGTCAATTTTTATTTTATAAAAACAAGGGGCTATCACCTCGACTAGGATTATCTCTTGGTTATAGTTTCTAATAATTTATTTCATTCATAAGACTTTATTCTGAAAGGTTTTTATGAGATAAAAATTATTTATAATAAAGTCTATTAAAATTAAAAATCATGTTTAAGTTATCAAAAATCAAATATTTGATCACTGGTTTTCTTTTGCTTAGCGCTTTATGTATCGTACAAAGCTGTGGAGATGTGGAACCAACAGAACCTACTGTAGCCTCTACATCAATAAATGTGAAAATAGATTGTTACTCAGGTGCTGAAGTTGGAGATCATAGAATAATTTATGAATTGACTCCAGTTGATATTACAGGAGAACAAGGTAAGGACTTGGCTTTTACTATAGATAAACTACATAGCTCTAATAGTATTTGCAATGGTGGTACGCACAAGTTTCCACATTTCGTTGGCTCGCTAGCAAAAGGAGTATGGAATGTAAAAATCTATGCTGGTAATTGGACAGCTGAATGTGAGGCAAGATTAGAAAATGGTAATCAACTAGTGAATTTTACGAAAGGAAAATATGGTTGTATGACAGGTTATTCATTTCCATAGGTACTATTTTTAAGCTATAAAAAATATGGACTTTTATTAAAGGGTAAACGTAGTAAGCCCTATTTGGGTGGGTAGTCTAATCTTATTTAAGATGGCAAACCCACCCATGTTTTTATCAGCAATACTTCTTTTTTAAGTATTACTTTCTCTAAAAAATACTTAAAACTTAACCAACTTCATCGTCATTTGTGTTTCGCCTTGTTGGAAGTTGACTAGGTAAACACCCGAATCAAGTAAGCCATCTGGAATCGTATATTGGTATCGACCAGCTTTTTGTAGATCTGTATTTATCAAATTTTGAACTAGTTGGCCACTAGTGTTGTAGATGGCTAAACGAACATTAGTGTCTTCCTTTACAATGTAATGAATACTCGTTTCTGCAACAAAAGGATTAGGTGAACTTTGTATTGTCAATTCATCTTTATCTGCGGTATAATCTTTTAGAGGTTTTAAGAAAATAGGAGAACCATTAAGTGGAATTTCTTGAGCATTAATGATACATTGTTTTTTTGTTTTTGCATAATTCCATTCTTTGGAGGTCAAAAAATCATGACCAAGATTGGAAGGCAAACTATACATTTGGAAAGCGTATTCATCTCTATCGTCAAATGTTTCTGCCCAAAGGACATAGGTATATTCACCAATCTCATTTCGGAAAGCAGCCCCATTTACAAAATCAGGCATTTCTAGTTTTGCCGTTTGTTGTGCATCATATCGATACCCTTTTAGCAAGTCTGATGCTGTTTTGTAAGCATAGCCTGAGAGGTTAATCTCTTGTTCATAAGGAGTAGTGAATGGTAATTTTTTATATAAACCCATGAGTTCATATTCATTGGTAGCTTCTTCTAATGTTTTGTATTCACCAAGATGAAAAACGTGGTATTGTAGGATATCATTTTTTTGACATTCGACCAAAGCCTTAATCAAAAAATTACATTGAGCGATATCAGATCCGATATAAAAACCAAATTCTTTTCTAGGAATATTAGACTCAGTGATGATATTTAATTTTTTAGGATACTGTTTGTCATTATAACCAAATTCTTCGAGTACTTCTTCAAATTCATTTTTTAAACGAATAACTCCTTGTACTGCTCGATCAGAATGTCGAACCTGTACAAAATCAGAAATGGCATCGCTCCAATAACGAAGACTTCCATCAATATGAGGGTAGGAGTGAAAACTTAATACATCAAAATAAGCACCGCCTCTTTTAGCATAACCAACACTAATACTTCCATTGTTTGGGTTGTCTGTATTGCGTAAAATTGCATGCAAATAACTTGGATAACCTAAACCACCTAAGGTAATATAAGCTTCAGGGTCAACTGATTTGATGACTTCATAACTGATGCGTAGCATTCGTACATAATGTGTGATCGGTGCATGAAAGGCATGTTCGCAAGGATCAGGGTTTCGTTGCCACCAACTATTCGGGTCATTTTTAGGTTCTGAAGAATTACCTACATAATCGTAATCTGGTTCGTTCCATATTTCCCAAAATTTGACGTATGGTTTATATCGACTCACCATTTTATATAAATACAAGGCGTAGTAATTTTCATCGTTTACGGGTGTGCCGTTTTCGCCATTATCCCAAATCTCTTCGTACAAATTGGCAAAGGTTTGAGAACGAACTGTAGGGCAATGGAAAACATTTTCTTGATGTGCTTCTGATGGATAACCAATAAAAACGGTATGGTCTTTTAAACCTAAAGATTGGTAATATTCGAAGGTGTTCACTCGAATATCATAACCATATTGTTCTAAAAAATGTTCAGGTAAGGCAGGACGAAGTGTTTCTATTCCAACTCCTTCTATCCCCATATCTGGTATTCCTACAGCTATTTCGGCAAGTTGTTCGTCGGTCCAGCCATTATAAAACCCTAAGTTGGCACCAACTAGAAAACCTCTTTCATATGGAGGTATGAAATCATTCGCAGTATAATTTATCTGGGATTGCCCAATTTGAAAACAACCCAATAGAATGGTAAGTAAGAGGAATAAACGGAGGAACATAGTATATTCTTTAAGTATTAAGATATTGTTTAATGTCTTAAAATCTTAATATTAAGGGATTATAAAATTAGTATGCTTGAGTTTTTTGGAGTTGGTGCACAATATTAGTGTATTGCGTTAATGGGTAGGTTTTTCTGTGCGGGCAAATTTACGAAAAGTCTTTTGATAAAAATACTTTTATCAAATTTTTACGAAAAATGTATAGTGTATGACAGATACTCTAAATAAAAATGCTGAACAGTTGTCACAACTGTTCAGCATTTTTGCAAAAGAAAAAATCACAGTAGAATAGGATCAATCATCTAAATATTTTACAGGTGAATTGGTATTGTAAAATATAAAAGCCCATTGATCTGCTTGTTCTTCTATTATTTTTGAAGTAGGTTTTCCTGCGCCATGACCAGCATCTGTTTCGATTCTGATGATGACAGGATTATCACCTTTATGATATTTTTGTAACTGTGCTGCAAACTTAAAGGAGTGAGCAGGTACTACTCGATCATCGTGGTCGGCTGTTGTTATCATTGTAGAAGGATACTTTGTTCCTTCTTCTAAATTATGCAAAGGAGAATAGGATAATAAATTTTTGAAATGTTCTGCTTCGTCGCTAGAACCATATTCAGGAACCCAGCCCCAACCGACAGTAAATTTGTGGTAACGTAGCATATCGAGTACTCCAACAGCAGGTAGAGCAACTGCGAATAAATCAGGTCGTTGTGTCATACATGCACCAACGAGTAAGCCTCCATTTGATCCACCAGCAATAGCTAATTTTTCAGGTGAGGTATATCCTTCTTTTATCAAATATTCAGCTGCACTAATGAAGTCATCAAATACATTTTGCTTTTTATGGAGCATACCTGCTTGATGCCATTCTTCACCATACTCACCACCACCTCTAATGTTTGGCAAGGCGAATACGCCACCATTTTCTAGTAAGATCAAACGTGAAGTACTGAAGTATGGACTCAAACTTACGTTAAAACCACCGTAACCGTATAAATAGGTCGGATTATTTCCATCGAGTTTTAAACCTTTTTTGTGGACAATAAACATAGGAACAGTAGTGCCATCTTTACTCTTATAAAAAATCTGTTTTTCTTCGAAATCTTCAGGATTGAATTTGAGTTCTGTTTTGAAAAACATATCTGATTTTCCACTTGCAGGATCATATTTGAAAATGGTATTAGGATAGGTAAACGAACTAAACGTATAAAACAAAATAGTATCGTCTTCTTTGCCTTCAAATCCTCCAGCACTTCCTAGACCAGGGAGTTTAATTTCTTTTTCGTTACTTCCATCATAGTCATATTGGTAAATACGAGTAGTAGCATCTTTTAAGTAATCTGCAAATAATTTTTTAGCTCCTGAATTGACACCTTGTAATAAATCTTTCTTTTCAGGAATTATCACTTTCCAATTTTCTGTTGAAGGTTTTTCTGGATTAAGTGAGACTAATTGATACTTCGGAGCATCAATATTTGTATGCATCAAAAAGCGGCCATCTACATGTTTTACGATATAACCTTTATGTTTAAAGTCCTTTATAAGTGGTTTAAAATTGCTTTCTTTTTTATCTAAATCTTTATAATAGATTTCATTACCTTCAGTCCCTTCATACACATAAAGGAATAAATATTTTTGATCTTCTGTAACACTAGTACCATGATAAAGCTTAGGGTTACTTTTATTTTCATATACTAATTTATCTTTATTCTGATCGTCACCAAGTTTATGATAATAGACTTTATGGAATTGGTTGGCAGCTGAAAGTTCCATTCCCTTAGCAGGAGCAGGGTAGCGGCTATAGTAAAAACCATTTCCTTTCCATGCAGCTCCTGAAAACTTAACCCACTTCAAGACATCTGGCAATTTTCGTTTAGTAGCTACTTCCATCAAATGAATTTCTTGCCAATCGGAACCTGCATCTTGACGAGAGTAAGCGACATATTTATCATCATTCGAAAAACCAATTAGGCTGATCGCAACAGTTCCATCTTTTGATAAGGCATTCGGATCAATAAATACTTCTGCTTCACCATCTAATCCTTTTTGATAGTAAATGACAGATTGATTTTGTAAGCCATCGTTTTTATAAAAAAAGTAATAATCACCTGCTTTAAATGGAGAAGATAATTTTGGGTAGTTAAATAACTCGGCGTAACGTTCTTCTATTTTTTTGCGGAATGGAATTTTATTGAGGTAATCAAAGGTAACGGCATTTTGATCTTTTACCCAATTACCCACTTCAGCACTGGTGTCTGCTTCGAGCCAACGATAAGGATCATCTAATTGGGTACCGTGGTAATCATCAATTTGTTTTACTTCTTTTGAAGACGGATAGCTTAATTTGATCATAGGATTTTCAATTGAAGTTTTGTCAGTAGAAGAAGTAGTAGCTTCATCCTGATCTGTTTCTGTACAAGAAATAAAAAACAAACAAGTTGCCAAAAATAAAATATTGATGCTTTTCATAAGGCCTTTTTTGATTTTTAATGAGTTATATACTGTTTTAAGATTAGTACAAGTTAAGGTTTCTGATGATAAGAAACGAACTACTAACAATGATCTTAAAACCTAATACCAGTAGCTAAAACATTACGAATGTACAAAAAGCTGAATTATTGTTAAAATAAATACATATAAAAGAATATAATGATTGGAGAAAAATACTTTTAATTGCTTGATAAATAAGTGAATACATTGTTTGGTGATGGTTGTTTCGATTGGTCTTTTATTATATTTGTAATTGTAAAGAAAGCATCATAGCTATATTTTTGTATTAAATAAAAAATATAATTATGAAACTGGTTATAATTTTACTATCTCTTCTTTTTTGTGTAGGTATACTTCCGGCTCAAACATGTGATATAGGTTCACTAGTTTTATCAAGTCAGGCAGAAGTAGATGCTTTTTCTATAGACTATCCTGACTGTACAATTCTAGAGGGAACTATCAAAATTATAGGAGATGATATAACGAATCTAGATGCCTTTAGTAACTATACCGAAATCGATGGATTTTTACAGATTTGGCAAAATCCAATATTGAATGATGTATCTGGCTTAACGTATATCAGTGGTAACTTAGATTTTAGTAATAACTTGCTTCTTGATAACCTAAGCGGTTTAGAGAATTTACGATCTATAGGTGGGTATCTTAGAATATATGGGAATGCTGCTCTTGTAAATCTAATAGGTCTAGAAGGTTTAAATTACGTTGCAGGTATAACTATAGAAGCTAATAATAGCTTACAGAATTTAGCTTAGAGTCTTTAGTAGAGATAGATGCTACACTGTTAATTCATAATAATGAAAATCTATCTACTTTGAATGGGATGGAATCACTGAGCTTATGTAAAGGAATTTCTGTAAAATGGAATCCTAAACTACAAAATTTGTTAGGACTGCAATCTATTTCACACCTAGAGCAAAACCTTAGTATAGCTAACAATCATAGTTTAAAATCTTTAGTTGGCTTGGATGCTGTGGCTCAAATTGAAGGAGGAGTTTCTATAGCTTATAATGATTCTCTTTTGAATTTGAATGGTCTAAATCTTTTAGATCGTATTGGTAGTTATTTTAACATCGAAGCAAATCCCAAACTTACCACACTTACAAACCTACCTAATCTAGAATCAATTGGTGGATATTTATGGATCATTGAAAATAATAAACTAGAAAACTTATCAGGATTAGAAAATTTAGATACGTTATATTTTGGACTAGAAATAGATGAAAATAAAAACTTGACAAGCTTATCAATATCCTAATCCTACAAAAGAAAATTTACTGCTCCATTGGCAAATAGCTGAAAGTGCCACAATAAAAGTATACAACACCATAGGGCAACAAGTAAAAACAAAACAAGGGTTTTCTTCAGGCGAAGTATTAGATATTTCCACGTTAGAAAACGGGACCTACTTTTTACAACTAAAAATTGGAGAAAAGACTATCCAAAAACGCTTTGTGAAAATGAACTAAAAGTAAGAACAATCCAAATAAGAAGGACAAAATCGAATCAAGCAGAATAAAT
>JAHDIP010000148.1 GCA_020630735.1 Saprospiraceae bacterium
ATAAGCTATATACTTCAGCATTAGCAGTAGCAGATGCTTCTTCACTAACGGTAAGTGTAATTGGATTACTAGTAGCTTCTCCACATAAATTTGGAGAGTCGGTAGTCATAAAATAAACTTCTATATCACCATAATAGTTAGCAGGAGGATAGTAAGTTGTACTTAGTGAATTTTGAGGATCAAAATTACCTACATCTGGAATTGTAAACCAAGAATCAAAACTTACTCCACTTCCATTAATACTTCCATTTAATTGAAAAGAACCAGTACCGCAGACTTCTTGAGTTGATCCTAAAACAGCAGTAGCTGTTGTTCCTTCAACAACAATTACTGTAGTAGAAATAGATGCATCATTACATTCATTATTTTGAGGTGTAACTGCGATTGCTGTAAGATTAATTTGCCCTATATGATTAGGCGGCAATGTATAACTTGAGGGGTTTGTAGGTGAAGGATTAAAATTACCTCCAGAGATAGAAGATTCCCATAAAACACTAGTTGTCGACCCACCAGTTGAGGTCGTTAGATTAATCGTTTCTCCCTGACAAACCTCAGCAAATGGACTAGTAGCTGGTGGATAGATAAAAGAAATTTCTGGTTCTGCATCAACATATAATTGTATCTCCGTCGAAGCATTAGCACATGCTCCGAATGCTGTTAATGTGATTGTCACTGGTCCTACATAATTTGAAGGAGGTGTATAAGTTGTAGATGTTGAATTAGGACTTGAAAGCATTCCTCCTCCAATATTCGCAGACCATGACAATGAACTAACTCCCCCTCCTTGCGTTTGCCCTTGTAAAAAAACAGATTGATTTTCACAAAACGAATTAGGATTTATTGGGGCAATAGATACAGAGGGTGTTGAATCAATTACTTCCAATCCTACTATGTTGCTATTTGTACATAAATTATTTCCGTTTTCAATTTTTACTCTCCATGCGCCATCATCCTCTATGCTAACATTAGTTTTTGTCCAAGTTGGAACATTTGTAATCATCTTAGTGGTGAACGTACCATTGGTTTCTTGTTTTCTCCACTTAAATTGTATGTTGTCTTGATTACAGTTATAACCTGTCACGTCAAAAACTACTGTTGCACCTGGGCAGACTACAGATTCTGTAATAGTAAGATTCTGCCCTAAAGTTGTAAATGACATAAAAAAGCAGCAACAAAAAAGTGAAAATAATTTTGGCTTATGTAAATATATAGTTTTCATTCGTGTAAAAATTTAAGGTCGTAAATAATATGATTCTCCTTTTGATTCAAAGTAAGTGCCGAGGAAGTTTTAGACGATAACCCACATTTTTTTGCATTTAAAAATTGAGGTAAATTTGCAGAAGGGCAGCCTCCTCCTTTTTTGGCTGTACAGGATAGGGTATAATTTTTACCTGCATCCAAAGTAGCATCTATAATTCCAAATGAGATTAGGTTTTCTCCGCTATTCACTGTTGGATGAAAGGTTTCTGAAAGTCCTGGCCCTTCTAGTTTAATTTCTACTAATCCACAATCATTGGTGTACAACTTTAATGATCTTAGGCTTACTGTTTTGGCAGTTTGGAGTATAACAGAAAAGTTACTCCCATCTAAAACCGTATTGCATTGACTAGAAAAACTACTATTCGGCAATCCTATTACTCCTGCTATCGAAGGGACTGAAGGTTTAGGTTTAGGCGCAGGTGACGAAATCGGAGTAGGTGTATAAACAGGTTCTTGTACAACAACTGGTGCTACAACTACAGGCTGAGGTTTTGAAACTGGTTGTGCATAACTGGCTTCTCTTAAAAAGACGTTGATTTTATCTTTAGAAGCACCTGTGGATGTCTTTGCTTCCACTTCAATTTTGTTTTCTCCTTTACTTAAGTTAATTGTAGACACCCATCTATTTCTAGATTTAGAGTATTGAAATTCTTTTATCACATTGTCATTGACAATAAATTTTAGCTGGCTTTTCTTTGTTACGCTTTTAGCTCTAACTTCTACTTCAATTTGTTTTTGATATGCATTGAACCAATTTGTAGGTTTAGTGAATTCAACCACTGGAGACGAAAGTGCTTTAGGTTTATTACTCGTTACTGGTTTTTCTTTCTTTCTTTTTTCTACAAAAATACTTTCGCTTGCAGAACCATTTGTAGTAGTAGCGATGACTTCTAATCGTTTTTCTCCTTCAGATAGTTTTACTTCTGCCTTTAAAATTCCAGACACTTCGTCGAAAGAATATTTTTGTATTTTTTCCTCCCCATAGTTTATTTCTATCTCTTCTTTTGAAGAAATATTTTGTGTTGATAATTCTATTTTCAATTTTCGATCTTTTGTAGAAATATCTGCTTCGGCCGGTCTAATGAATGTAAGACTTGGAAGGTTTTCAAGAACAGGTTCTTCCGTTCCTACATTAATCCATTTGGAAAGATATGGTTCTTGGTCGTTTACATTAAGCGTAATTTTATAAAGACCAGAAACAGGAAATGTAATTGGAAAAAACCGTTCGTCAACAATATTCCATTGACCATCACCATCTAAATCCCATTTGCGACTTTTAATGGTACCTTCAGAAATATCTTTCACATAAATGGTGTCATTTACCATTACTTTCAAAACATGAAGAGAATCATTAACATCGCTTGGCATTTCATCTGTTGCTGTGATATTTTGTTCATTTAATATAAAATCTACGGTTGCCTTTTCGTCTGTACAACTATAAAAATTAACAACTATGCATGCTGCATAAAAAATGAATAGCAACTTGGTTAAGAGTTTCATATGATTTATTTTTTATATTCTGAATGGAGTTATTTATCAATTAGAATGGTTTTCCATTTATCATTTTTAGAAAAAAGTTGTTTAATAGTAGCATTACTTTTCGTATCCTTTTCTACTTTCTCAATAAAGGTTTTTGTTGTTCCATTTTGATTGGCAAGTTGTTTCGCCTCTTCCATTAAATTGAATGCTTCATCTAATTTGCCACTATAAATTTTATTTTTAGCGAGAATATATCTCGGTCTATAATCCTGCTTGTTTGCCGTAATAGCTTTAGTGATTTTGTTGGCAACAACAAGTAATTGTTCGGGGTTTGTTGCAGCAAGGTTGTTTTCAGTATTCAAATCCTTAAAGTCTCGATTCACAGGTTTAGCAATAGCGACAGTAACATTATTCGTCTTTGGTTTTTGAACAATTTCTGGCTCAGGTGAATCCGCTAAAAACCAAGTTCCTAGTCCTAGCATACAAATTGGAATTAGCAATAAAAACCAGTTAAAGCCATTTTGGTCTCCTCCCATATTAGGTTCGAATGCTGGAGGAATAGCTTCTTGTTGATTCTTAGAATCTGTTGTTTTAGTATTTAAAATTTGCGTTACGTTTTGCTTTGGTTCTTTGTATTCTGTTGGGGATTCAAAAACGGGTAATAGCTCAACTTCTGGTTCCTTATACGTTTCTATTTTCGCTTTATTTGCTATCACTTCTGTTTTATCTTCAGAGAGTACTTCTGTTTTTATATCATCCGCTTTGCCATTTTCAGAGCTAGATTGATCAATAAGAATGGTATTGTTTATACTATCATCCTTGGGTTCTTCTGTTTCGAGAGGGCTAGGTTCTTTATTCAGTAAAACAATTAATTCTCCTGCCGTTTGTGCTCGTTCACTTGAATCAGAAACTAAGCAACGTTTAATGATCTCTTGGTATGGCTCTGCTAATTCGGAAAGTCGATCAGGTAATTCCAAATTGATAATCTTTCGACTCAACTCTAACTGTGATTGTGTACTTTTACTATCGCCTCCTTTGTCAGAACTAAAAGGAAGTTTTCCTTCAATTATGCGATAAATGATAATTCCTGCAGACCACAAATCAACATTTTTATTAATTTTTTTATTCTGAATTTGCTCTGGAGCAGCATAGGCATAAGTCAATCCTATGGCAGAATTCGCCATCGTTGTTTCTCCATTTATTTGGCGACTCAAACCAAAATCGGTAATCTTAGGAGTCCATACGCCATCTTCTCGATGCAGTAAAATATTTTGCGCTTTCAAGTCTCTATGTATAATATTATGCCTGTGTAAGAAAGATACTCCTTCCAATATGCCTTGAATAATAATTCGCTTATCTTCTAATGTTAGTGTTTGTTTGTTTAAGAACTGTTCGAGGTTTCCGTATTCATAAAATTTCAAAATGGCAAAATCCATCTCACCTGCAATACCTGTGTTGTAACGGTAGCAAGCGTCATAACGAGCGATGTTCCGATGGTATGGCAATTTGTTGACGAGTTCAACTTCTCGTTGCAGGGTAAACTGTTTATGTTCTGGTTTTACATCTGCAACTTTCAAAGCGACATAATGATTTTTGGCGTGATCAAAAACTTTATACACTTTTGAAAAACCACCAGAACCGATATAATGCTTATCGCCATATCGACTTTCAAATGCAGAGTATGTCATTTCTTCTTGCCACATAATTTATCTATTTAAATCAGGTTATTGAGAACCCCTTGTATTTATTATTGAATCTTGTGCTTGTCGCAGCTTGCTACTATCTGCTCTACTTTCCAACTCATTTTCATCACTTATACTATCAACTATTGAAATCAATTCTTCAAAAGATTTGTCTGTCATTTCTTTGACTGGAGCATTATTTTTTAATGAATCTTCTAACGTCATTAAAGAAGAATCGGTAAAAACAGGAGCAGATTGTTTTTCATGTTGCAGCATATTAGAAGCATCAAATTGTGTATTCTTTTGGTCTGTACTCGATCTTTTTTCTTGACTTTTAGCGTTTAAAAGAACAAATGCAGCGACTACAAATAAAGCAGCAAATGAGAGTAAAAAGCTAAATCGTTTGTCTCCCTTTTGTACTTCCTTTTCTAATAAGTGAGTAGATAACTCTTCTTCTTTTAGTTCTTTAATTTTCAGTAAATAGGCTGAAAAATTATCTCTAGAATTCGCTAAACAAATCTTTCTTATTTCCTCAAATTTATCTGAATCAGATCGCTCATTCTGCTTCAGTATACTTTCTAATTGTTCATCAGATATGCTTTCTGAAATACCATCTGTGCACATAAAAAAATAATCATCTACATTCAAAGAAGACAAATAGTCTACGTCTACTGTCGTAGCATTTTCTGCCCCCATGATAGCTCGAGTCACAACGTTTCTTTTAGGATGATTTCTAGCTTGTTCAACCGTTATAATTTTATTATCTAGTAATTCTTGAACCAAAGAATGATCAACCGTTTTATAAATTATTTCACCATTTCGAAGCTGATAAATTCGACTATCGCCAATATGTGCTACTGTCGCTCCTTCTTTGTGCAAAGACAGTAAAGTCATTGTTGTAGCCATTCCCTTTGCATCTGGATGTTCCTCTATATAATCATCAATTGCCTTTTCAGTTTCTCTTAATGCTTGCTCTATTTTCAGTCCACTAACGATTGTTAAATCATCCAATAGTTTAGCAAAAACAGTGCACGTTATCTGACTTGCAATTTCTCCTTTTGCCTTACCACCTACCCCATCACAAACAAGAAAAAGATGATGCCTTTTCTCTAGGTTATACTCCAATCCTTCTACAGGATAGACACAGTCTTCGTTGTTATCACGTCGACCTCGCTCATGCATAACTAATGGAGGATACAGAATGATTTCCATACAAAAAGTTATATGAATGAAAAATAAAATCTAAGTAGTTTTGTATAGAGTATCTTTTGGGTTGTAGTGTAGTATTTAAAGAGTATATAGGATTAGGCTGTCGGAACTTTTAGCATCAAAAGTACATTTCCTAATTTGATAGAGGACTCATTGCGAATTGGTATCCGTTCATAGTTTTGTAAACGCATACTTCTTCCACTAATAAAAACACCATTCGTACTAGCAATGTCGTCTATTTGCCCAATATCATAAATGAGATAATCCCAACCTCTTCCTGTAGCCTTAGGAGAAACTTCTACAACACAATGCCTTCGGCTTACTGTCATATCATTAATAATTACATCGCCACTTCTTCTACCTATAATATTTTTTCCTTCTTTTAGCGAAAACTGTTTACCATCCAATCCAATGAGATAACCGCAAGCGCCACTGATTGGAAAGTCATTTTGTCTTTCTTCTTTAATCGGTTCTTCAACAGGTGGAGGTATCATTTCTCCATTTTCAGGTACACCCACAAGAGGTGGAATTTGGTATTCAGATGACGAAGGTGGAGGCATATAATTATTGTCAGGAAGACCATTTTGATATCCATTTTGCTTTTCAGCAGATTCTGAAGGTTCTGGAAAATGCCAAGTATTGCATACTGGACAAATCACTTGTATAGCTCCTTCTGGAAGCCTTATTAATTCTTGACAATTTGGATTCGTACACTGTAAAGTAGACATAGTATATTTGACGGTTTTGATTTTTTTATTCAATTTGTTTTAGTTGCTAACCACTCACAATATTTCGATCACCCATTCTTGGTGCTGGGGCAGTATAGGTAAATAGACTTTGAAGCGTAAGAATTAAAGCCTCACCAAATTTTTGAATTCTTGCAATTATTAGTGCTATATTTTCGTACGGGATTGTTGGCAATTTCAATAATTCATTGATGTGCATTAGTAAATTATTGGCTTGACCATCTTTCAATCTATTCCGAACAAAATCTCTATCCCCAGTCTCAATAAGTCCTTGAACTAAGCCAGCTAAATCTCCAAAATAAGCTGCCAAAAAAACGGGAGATTGATTCGGCAACACCCACTTAAAATATCCTTGTGTACTTCTGATATGTTGTACAATCGGTATGCAAAAGGCTGTACGAGCAACATCTTTATTTCGGTATTCATTAATTACTTTTGTACAAAACCGACGCATATTTTCTAATTGATTCTGAAGAAACTGATACCATTTTTCTAGTAAAGCAAAACCTCTAATTGTCATCGTTGCAGGAATAAAACCTTCGAGTATTTTTCCATCTTGCCACTCAGCAATCTTCAAGCGATTTGCTGCTATATTTTGAACAGCACTTACTTTATCTTGGGGTATACATTCAAGGATATAATCATTCGTCAAATAAGGATGTCTTATCGGTCTGGTCTGTGGTACGCCTGCCGGAATCCTCTTTTTCTCATTAATCGTTAGAAATAAATGATAGCGGACTCTTGGAGAAGGAACAAACTCTACAAAAGGAACTTGAGAAGGCAATTGTAAGCTTTGGATATTTTCTGGTAAAATTTCTACTCGATAGCCCCCTGGTAAAACGGCTTGGCAAGCATTTAAAATTACTCTCACCGATTGTGGATTCACACCTTGTGCATTCTGGACAGAGAACTTACTATAAGGCAATAAGCCAAAGCCAATATGTGAAGTAAGTGCTATTGCACGAGCATCACGATCTGCGTCTTCTATACTGTTTTCTTGGTGCTGAAAATGATCAGCAGAAAGCTTCATTCCATTTTCCCAATAAATAGGGAAAGAAGTAATTTTTGGAAATATCATTTACTCTATTTTATCGATTAAGAAGAACTGTTTTGTCTTTATCATAATCAGCCATTTCTGAATACCTTCTGTCTGGTGTTGTATTTGGTAAAGCTGGAATTCGTTTGGCTACTATTATATCTTGTTTTCGAATTTTATTTTCAATAATAGATAATGCGGGATTTAGGTATCTAGGTTTTCGTCTCCATGTAGTTGGATTCCACCAAATGAATTTGACAGAAAACAACCATAAAAATTTTGGCTGTCCATCATACTCATCTCCCAAGTCTTGAATGGTCGTAAGCTCTCGTCGTCGTCTTCTTTCTTGCATTGCTAATCTAAACACATTGCCAAGTGCAATTTCTTTTGGAGCTTCTATCCAAGGACGAGCAGAAGATTTAAAGAGTCGATATTCTTCTAACAAAGAACTACTTACTTGAAAATTTACTTGCATCAAATCTCTCCAAGGCCAACTTTCAGCATTGACAGGTTCTATCGGAAATAGCCAAGGGTTTTCAACTAGACGATAAGGTATTTGACTAGCTAAATCACTTAACTTTAATACTAAAAAAGGAAGTACAAATACAATTGGCAAATCCCATAATAAACTGCTCACATCAATTTTATACGCAACTAATCCAACTATTTGCGGAGCTGAAACGAAACTTAAAGAACAGAATAATGCTGATACAGTTGTAAAAATAAATTCTGGCAAAAAGGCATCTTTCTCAAATTCGAAGGCATCTCTTTTTGTCCATTTTTGTCGATACATCACCCATACATGTAGGACGCCTAAGCATAAAACACTTAAGCGAAGCACCCATATTAGATGTATGGAATCAACTAAGAAATAATATAGTGAAACGCTTAGTCCAAACGATAACAAGACGAGTATTAATTTGTGATACATCACATATTTCCCCATTTGTCTTTTATGATACTTCATACTCCAAAGGAGTAAAAATCCACCAACTAAGGTTAACATTGACCAAATTAATATGACGACTTCTTTCATTTATGCTATTAGATTTTAGGCGTAATTTATTTCTTTTAACTGGACGCTATAGCCCAATACCGCTTCTCCGATTGTCATTCCCCAAGCATCATTGGTAACGTCAATTTGTGTGATTACAGTGACATCTAGCGGTAGAAAATAACTGTATAATAGTTCTTCTATTATCTTTCGTTTTTTCCCTTCTGGTAAATAATCTGGCAACTCCATTAAAGTGATTCCTTTTATCGACACTTTCAATGCAGGCATATCATCTTTGAATGTTGTACCAAGTATAGCATCTTCGCCAAGACGCATTTCACTACTAGAAGATTCCGCTTCTGGAATCTCTAATTCGATTGGGGCAACAAAATTTAAGTTGACTGGTTTTCTTAAAATTGCTTCGAAACAAAGTCCTGTTAATTCCCAATTGCCAACGACTCGATAAGCTTCAGGAATCAAGTAGCAAAGCAAAAACTTTTGTCTCATACTTAAGCAATCGTCGAAAGCATTTAGTCCCCACATTTTTTCGACAAATGGAGGAAAATTTTCAGTCCATTTTTGTTCAAGTTGTTCAGCTTCAATTCGAGGATGATACATGGCTTGTTCAAATGGCAAAAAGAATTTTCTTGCATCAGCGATTTGTTGTTCTATCGACTTTGTTCTATGAATAGCATCTTTATATTCCTCATCTAAACGTAAAAACAAACGCTTAGGTAAGGTGTCAAATAAGCCTTTTCGATTTACTTCAAATAACAAGGCAATATCAGATTCAAATTCTTTTTTTCGAATACGTTTTACATCATGTTCCACTCTTCGTCTAGCATGCCCTTTAGGAGAAACGACAACTTGTTCTACATCAAAATCTTCCATTTTACCATCCGTCTGTGCCAAAAGCGTAGCAGCTAATGTTTCAACACGAATGTCAAAAATTGCCGAGATACTCATTATGTCGCTTAGTGTTTCCAATTCTTTATTTTTATATTCCTACACTCACCCTAATCGGGATACTTGATGTTGATTTTTGTTCTAGTAATACTTGCAACTGTTGACAAATACCTTCCCAATCTTCTTTGTTAGCTTCCCTTGTTGGTTTCAAAACGACATCCAACAAACGTGTCATTCCAAAATCAAATCGTGGATCAGTCCCTACTCCATCTTTCACTCTTACTTCCTCCAATTTATTATTCAAAAAAGATTGGCAATATATTTTCACATCTTCTCGTGTAACTATTCTGCCTCGACTCAACAAAGCATTTTTCATTGCACTCAATTGCTCCGTCGCATTTAATGGATCTCTTCCTTCTGAAGCCGTTGATAACAACTGAATGGTATCTGCATCCAGACTAGACCGTTCTTTAGACGTGCATTTTAAAATTGTTTTTGAGGCAATATTATTCGCCGCAGCTCCTTGCGAAGTCCAGTACTCTACTCGTACTCGAATTCCCGAAGAAATTCCTGCATGAAGTAACACATAAATATCTCTAGTAGGCTTTTCAATAGAAGCTGATTTTAGAATACGCTTTCCAAGTAAATGATGTACATCTTCAAGTGACAAGGAATCGGCTGCTTTCTCTATTAATTCTTTTTGCTTATAATTATCCTGTAAAATGGTAACCACATATGCCAAGCGTTGCCAAGCATTAAAATCATCCCATCGACCTACGCCACCATGTCGAAGTGTATAAGCAGGTTTGCTTTCTTCTTTAAAATCGGCAAATGGTTTGAAAGTAAATATTCCATGTTGTACTTCTTCATAAACTCTTCGAATCGAAACAAAATCTTCCATTGGTTTTAATGAAATCCATTTAATCGAATTGTTTCTCAAGTAATGATGTTCTCCATTCCCATTACCATTCAACCGACGATTGACGACTGGAAAAACATTTAATCGAATAGATAACCGTGCTTCGATTTGTAGTAATTCTACTGGTTTTGACAATTGAATTTCTAGCCAATAGAGTGGTTCTGTAAGTTCTGGATTTAATTTCGCTAACTCTGTATTTAACTCATCAACTGAAAGTGTATTGACAAACCATTCCTTCAGTTTATCAGCTGCTAATTGAGGTTCTACTGTAGGAATTTCATTATTAGAAAAACTTAAAAATTGACGATCATATCTTGCTCTAAGTTGCGCTTGCAACTTCTCATTTCCATTCAGGTAATCTTCTAGTATTAAATTATTTTTTGGTAGACCATTCGTAGCATGTAAGAGGTAATCACCAAACTTACATCTACTATTTGAGACTGCTGCAAAAAAACGAGCCTTCTCTGATTCATCTGCACTACTACCTTTCAAATCAAAAAACAAACTTACTGCTTGCCAATTGGTCAGAACGTCATCAGACTTTATTCCTACTAAAATACTATGCACTTCTTCTTTTTCTTGTCGATCAGCTTTTCGTCTTAACTTAGGTCTATTGCTTAGGTTTACCAGTTTTGTTTTAGTAGCAATAAGCTCTATTGAAGCTGGTAATATTCTTGAAGAAAACAAAGGTGCAAATGCAAAATTTTCTATTTCTTCTTCCTCGTCTGATGCTGTTGCAAAAGCAGTTGTTTCAGCAATCAGCAAAGTCTCATTAGCTGCTCTTGCAGTTGCTAGAGCATGAGCAGGCTGAGGTAAATGAAAATATTCTGGCAACAATATTTTGGCTAATCGTTTTTGTAAACGACTTTCTGTATCATGCAAGTGCTGGTATACTCGCTCTAATTCGGACGCACAAGCCCCAGCCATAAAACGAACAATTGGATCAAAGTTTTGCCCAACGTCACGTTCTACATCTTCGTACTCAACATCATAAATGTCAGCCGCCCTATAGAGGATAGATTTGTATAAATTCTCAGCACTATAATTCATTGGCTATTTATATTTTTTCATTTTTCTTTCTTCTTAGCTCAGCAAAAAATGCCAAGAGTAAAGTGATACAAACAATCAGATCGCCACCAGCTTCTGTCTTAATTATTCCTGTTTCTGGATCTTGATAATTTCCTATTTGCTGCAAAGTCTGTTCAACAATTTGTGCTTTTTCTTTAGGTTTAAAACTTTCAACGATATATCTTAATTTCCGAACTCTACTTTTAAGTTTTTTCAGTTTCCGAATGATCTTTCGACGTTTCCCTACTATGTCAGACCGTTGACCATCTAAATGCTGCCGTTCCCAATGTTTTACTTTTACTCTCGAAATTCGATGTACATAATTGTAATAAACATCTATCTCTTCTTCTAACTTTAACAAGTCCTGTGTTGCTTCATTGATCTTCTCCGTCTCCATCGAGATGGCAACTTTACTTAAAACAAATTTATTCGTCTTGCGGATAAACATGTCCATCTCTCTTTCTACTTGAAGTTGAAAATCTATCTGATGTTTCAATTCATATCGTCGTCTTAAAAAGTGTACGTTACTTGCCATCATTTTGGGGATTTAAATTAAAAACTTGATTATTTATATTTTTTCAGCAATCATTAAATCTACAACTCCTGCAGCCTTATGCAATAGTTCGGCGTATTTTGGATCACTATTTTCAAACTCATGAACGGCATATTGATAAAACATGATGTCGCTCAATTTTTCTCTATCATTTTGTTTTAGAATAGCTGCCATACAATACTCTAATTGTTTTTTGGTGGAAGCTATAGGTTTCCAATAACCATTATTGCGTTTAACCGTTTCGGCATAAGCCACCTTCAATATTTCTAGTCCTTCTTTTGCATCAATTACTTTCATTCAAATTTATTTTTATCAGGAACAAAATATTGAGTACCTCCACCTTTGGTTTGATGCTCCTCGCCTACCAATACAAAACTATTCGGCACTTCTGGCCCTTGAATATTCATTGACCAAGTATCAACTGCATTAGAAGCTGTTGACTTTAGTGCTACAACAGAATCACTTGCTACAAAATCAGATTCAATTTTCGGAATTCCTTCGCCCACTTTAAATTTATTTGCAGCTTCAGGATTTATACCTAAAGTCGAAGGATCTGTACCTTTTTTAGCAAAATAATTACCAACCCAAGTACTTTCAGGATGCTGCCATTGAGAAAGCGCTGTATCTTTTGGAAGTTCAACAATCTCAACAGGTTGGCTAAAATCTATTCCCTTAATATGGGAAGCAACTTTTTCATCTGACCATCCTAAATCTTTATAAAAATCTTCAGCCATTTTTTTGCGTTCTGCTTCATTTTTAGGATCAGGTGATATTACTTTTTCCTTCGCATCTCCTTTCGCAACTTTAGGAACAGCACCTCCTCCAGCTACAACCGTTCCCATATCTCCGATCAAAACAGTCGGGCAACCTGCAACGATCACACCACCATGAGCCGTACTATCTCCCATTCGAGCAGCTGGTTTGCCTCCAATTAATACCATTACTGCCCCCATTACGATAACATCAGGTGCAGGGCTGACACAAACACATTGGTTCGTGATTGTAGCAGCAGGCATACCACCAATCAACACCATAGGTACACCAGGAGGAAGTATTGGGCCTCCTACGTGCGGCTTTGGTCCATCTGACATTGGACAAGTATGCATATCTCCTACTCTAGCAGCTGGTTTACTCATTTTTAATTTTATTGTTTTCCTACAGGAATCATTAATGGAAAAACTTCTTGTGCTGCATCCGCAATTTCACTATCTGGAAATTGAAATTTTTCTTTTCGTCCTAGGGTTAGTTGACCGACCACTTGAACTTTTACTTTTGCAAAATGAGTGTTCTCTGTAATTCGCGGCTGTCTCATATCAATGATTACATCTGTAACTTTTATTCGTGTTTCATATCGTTGTAGCATATCTTTCAAGTTCTTCTGGATCGACTGTCGCATGGTTTCACGCCAAACACGTTCTGTTTTTTTTTGAGGAGGTGTACTAGCATGGTATTTATTCATCACACAACCAAAAATTGGATCGAAGCGATACGAAAGTGAAAACGTTTTAAGAATCAATCGAATATTTTCATGTATAGATTCTCTAAGGTCCACTTCTTCGAATTTCTGTGTTCCTTTCATTATTTGATCGACTCTTAGAGGTATAGAATAATAGTTCATCTTAATTCAATTTTATTGGAGTACCCTTTACTTCTACTAATGTTCCTTTCACTTCTACTTTTGCAGAGCCTTCTGTTTTTACTGCCATACTTTTTGTAGATACTGATTGAGTACCTTCAATTTTCACTTCTTTACCTGACTCCATTTTGATGGTCTGCTTAGCATCAACATTGACTGTTTTAGCACTTACATTGACGGTTCCATCTCCGACATCAATATTAATGACACTATCTCCTTTTCCTCCTGTCTTGATGGTAATCGTTTTACCCGCACTGAGTGTCATTTCTTTTGGTGCATGAATTAATATTGCTTCCTTTTTATCATCAAATTTCCACTCGTTTTTACCTTTCGATTTAAAGCCTTTGTAATGGTTTTTAGGATCAAACCATTCGGGCTTTGCATCTCCATTATACATACCAGTAAGGACGTAAGGTTTATCTGGATTATTATTTTCGAAAGCGACTAGTACTTGATCTTCTACTTCAGGAATGATGTAAAAACCTTTGTCTTTTCCTGTGTAAGGGGAAGCTACTCGAATCCAAGGAGATTTCTCTTTGCTTCCTTCTTGCCATAAAAATTTTACCCGTACTCGACCTAGTCCTTTTTCATCATCAACATCAGTGACTTTTGCCAATTGTGTTTCGCAAAAAGGAGGATTTGGCATAGCATTAAGTGGTGGTATTTTCACTTCGACAGGAATGGCTTCGAAGCTGTTATTATAATCACCTCCTTGACCAATATAATGTACAATGTTTGTCAAAATAAAAGAGCCATAGTCTTCGCCAATCAAGTTATCTTTTACTGTAATTTTTGCACCAAGTTTTAAGCTTACATTACGACTTGAACCATTAAACAAAACGGTTTCGTCTAAATTGATTTGCTCTCTTCTTTCAATTAAGTTTTTAAACTCTCCTTCTTCCAGAGCTGTTTGAATCGAAACAGATGGTGCTTGAGTAAATATTTTACTTGTAGACAGATTGATCACTTGTTTACCAAGATCGTTATTGGCAACTTTGGATGGCGCATTTTCCGATAGCTGTTTATGGGTTAAATAATCATATCCTTTCATTTCAAATTTAGCTGGAATTGCTTTTAATGATAAATCAAAATAACTCAGGCTATCTTCTCCAAAATCTAAATTTATTGCAGCTCCGTCAGCACGTTTTCCGAAATATAAATTTAAGCCATCATAATAAAACCATTCTCCATAGCGATTGGCTAATCGGGTAAGGAAATTGAAATTACTTTCTTTGTATTGTACACAAAATGGTTTTGATTTTTTATATGTGTTAGGATCTACTTCTGGTGATTCTGGAAATGCTTTCATGTATGGCCTTAGGACTTCATCTACAATTTCTTGTAAATTCTTGTCTGTAAATGAGCGAGTATTTGGTCCATCATCTAACACAATACTCGGCGACTCTCCTCTTACAACTAGCTCGCCCGTTCCACTTTGTCTCGACAAACCAATGGAAGTAATAATGCCTTTAAAAACATCTTTGACGGGAGAAATAATTATGTTATCATCTTCCTTATTATCTAATCCTATTTTGATAGGCTGCCCTATCCACGATTTAGCTTTCGTCATCAATACACCTCTGTTGGCATCTTGTCGAAGCCGAACTTCGAAGGTATGATGCTGACCAACTGCTTGGATGATATTGACACTAGTAAAATCGTGATCGGATAATCTTGTGCCACCTATATGGATTGAGGTTCTTATCATAATGAGAAGATTCTTAAGCAATTTAAAATAATAAATTTCCCAATTTGGTTTTATTTTTTTTCCACGATACTACGTTAAAAAGCCTTGTCTAGTGAAAAAATATCTATCCAAGTTGAATAGTTATTAACTTTTATTTGCCTTATATTAAGTATTTTATCTTTTTTTTATTAACCCTTGAAGGAAGCATCATCGAAAAACTTTGATTAGGTTTATGAATTAAAGAAGCTTGTTCATCTTTTTTCTCTGGTCGAAAAATGGTATAATGCCCGCTAATTTTCTTGACTACAATTTTTATTCTTTCAAGAAGCGGATCGGGACATTCTCCTTTAAATATTTCTTTAAAAATAGCTCTCGAAATATAAAATTCTCCAGGGTTAATAAAATTTCGATTCACAGCTACTTTTTTAATAAGATTTCCATTTTCATCTGACCAATTTTGTTCATAAACAAATGCTTCACCATTACTTCCTTTAGATTTTAAAATTTGGGTATGTTGAGGGACTCCTAGTTGATACTCATACATCCCAGACCATTCTCCTTTATTTGGTTCATTTTTAGCACTTATAGAAAACTTATAATTATTATATTGAATAATATCGCCAGGGATTGATCCAGCATAATTTTTAGTTTTAGATGACCATATGTACAATTTCGGATCTGAACTATCTCCATCAAACCCTCCACTTGGAGTTTTAGCTCCAGCATATTTTAATGCTAAAAAAGCCAAATCCCAACATTCTCCTCTATCAACTTTTTTTCCTAATTTACTATTTGCAAAAACTAGTATTTTTGAATTTATAGATGACATAAAGAAAAATTAAAAACTAAGTAATGGGTGAATAATAAGTTCCCGATTTGGAGATAGAAATTTTGTTGCTA
>JAHDIP010000149.1 GCA_020630735.1 Saprospiraceae bacterium
TTCGCATCATATACATCTCCTGTTGTACATGCATCGTTATCATTACAAGCAGTTCCAGGTGTACAAGAAACGTTATCAATATCAACTACAATTTGATCTAAAGCAAAATCACTTGTAAAAGAGGAACCAGTAATTGCAAAGAATCGATAAGTAATAACTGAGCCAGCATAGGCACTCAAGTCAATATTTTGATTTAACCAGCTAGTACCTTGGTCTTCAGATAATGACCATACTGTTGTATAATTTAGACCATTATCGGTAGAAATTCCTAAACTTAGATTACCCATTGCAGCCCCATACATATGGTACCAAAAGTCGATACTCGCAGAAGAAGCGCCACTCAGATCATAACAAGCTCCTTGGAAAGCAGCAATCTTAGATGGAAAGTTTGGACTAGAAGATTCGGTATAGAAATAGTTTGAACCTTCTTGAGCCGCAGTAGGTCCAGTATTTGCAGAAGGCGTGCTACCTGTTCTTACTTCCCAATCAAAATCGTCATTCGTTAATTGACAGATGCTAAGTGTTCCTTCAAAATTTTCTGTGTGAGGGTATGAAGTAATTGGAGTTGCACAATTATTGCAAGGTGTGGAAGCTTCGCATCCATCTGGTATACCGTCGCCATTAATATCTATATTATCGTCAAAACCTGGACAAGCATCTGCACTATCGCAAATCCCATCATTATCCGCATCATAGAAAATACCTGAACAGCCACAGTTGGCATCCAAAACATCATTTACGGTACAAGGGTCGCCATCAAAACAAGGCGTTCCAGCAGTACAACCATTGAATGGATTAGTGTAGCAAAAGTTAGTAGATTCTGAACTGGTAAAATCTCCATTTCCAGAAGCGACGGTATTACCTTCATAATCTGTTACAATGTATGAACCTTCACCTGTTTCACAACAAATTCCGTCATTGTATTGATCATAAATAACAAAATCAAAACATCCATTAGGAACACATACTTGAACGATAACTGTACTTTCAGTTTGGTAATATCCTGAACCACTAAATGCAACAGCTCCTGTATCATCTAATATTTCCCAAGAGGTTTCACCTGGATATTGATCGAAAGTAATTGCAATATTGGTAACGGTACAATCGGTACAAGGGTTAGGTTCACAAGGATTTTCGTCATCGGCATCTTGTTCAGCACATACTCCATCTTGATCCACGTCACCACTTACAAAACCAACACAATTACAGTAAGAATCTATTGCATCATTGAAGGTACAAGGGTCGCCATCATCACAAGGATCGCCAAACTCTGGACATGGATCACAAGCCGTCAGACAAGCTCCATTATAAACTCGATCTCGAATAAGATCACCTGGTTGTTGACCAAAACCTAAATTAAAATTCATACCTACTGCATTCAAATGGCAGTAACTCATGATTGTACCTCCTTCGGCAGGAACAATTTGATTGGCAGCATCGTAGCAGCTACCAGGTGTACCACCACCATCAGCAATGTAGATATTTCCACAGTCATCGATTTGGGTACTGTTTCCATTCCAACTACAAGCATGCGTATGAGGCGAACCTAAGTTATGACCTATTTCGTGTGCCAATACATTTATCGTCCATGAGTAAGTAGGAACATCGCTATACGTTGTATTTATTCCACTATAACCAGTACGAGTAGTTCCACCACAAACTACATTTATGTAAGCTCGTCCTCCACTACCATTGATACCAACTAAGTGGGCAAGATCACCATTAAAATCTCCACCAAGTACGGAAGTAAACTGACTTAAGTAGCCAGAGGTACCTGGTCCTGAATAAGGATCTTCTGTATCCCAGACTAGTACTTGATTTAGTTTTAAATTAATAGATTCATTGGCATACAAAATAGATACCTGGCTAAAAGCACCTACTACATAATTGTATGCAGCTTCGACTGTTCCAAAATGATCGTATAAATCATAATCTATCTCCACATACATTCTGATACAATTATCAGGATTATTTAGTTGGCGAGCTTGGTCATCAATTTGTTGTTGTACTTCTTGTTCAATATCATCTGTAAAACAAGATACTGTTTGTTGTACTACTAAGTCTTTTTCTTGATAAAGAATGTGCTGACTAGAATTTAATACTCTAGTAAGTGTATAAGATTCCTCGCCAATGTTTATCGTTCCAGATAATTCATTATTAAAAACATTGATCGCAACTGTAGAATTTTCAATTCCTTCTACCGTTCCCCAATAAAATACTGCATTATTTTTAATTGCTTTCTTTTTATTGGAAGCTGCGTTTAGTAAAAAAGACTCTGTAAGTACATTTGCTTTAGTAAGTTTCAATGTTAACATCTCCTCATTATTAAAGGGGATGGTTAATTTTAATACATCATTCTTTTCACTAACAATTCTCTCATTGAAGGCTAAGTCGAGATTCATCCATTGTACCGTTCCGTTAATAGACTCATCAGCTTGAGCTACTCTATTTTGAGTAATACTAAGGGGAGTAAATGGAGTAACATTTTGGAAAGCCTCTGTTTTATCCTGCACCATTTTCTGTACTGCAGATTGTGCAAAGACACCAGTTGTTTGACAACAGAAAAAAGACAACAGGAGTAATATGCTTCTACATAGTTTTGAAAAATAACGTGATAGAGGTGAATTCATAAGCATGTGTTTTGATTTTAATTTTTTAGAATAAAAGTTTGCAATCTGTAAATGCATACAGATTAATAGACTTTACCTAAGAGCATGTTGGTGATTTACCTTTTGCGCTACACTTGTCAAAATTTGTTTTGAAGTGCGTTGTTCTTCACTCGTTTAGCTACGGCTAAAGTCGTTCATCACGCCTACTTCAAAACAAATTTTGGCTGCGTTCGCATCAAAAACAAATCCCCAACATGCTCTAAAGAATTTTGTATGGCACAAAAGCGTCTTTTTATCTCACTCAGAGTTATATCCACCCACAATTGTAATTCATTCCATCATATATCCACAGGATATTTGGTTATTTTACAACTGCACTGCCTTCATCCTCACCTGTAAGAACTATGGGAATTAGTTGCAAGCGTACCTTGACTGAAATAAAAATACTTTCTTTTTTTGCTCATAAAAACCTTTCAGAATTAAGCCTAATGATAAAATAAAGTGTAAAGAATTGGTGTAAAAAATTGGTGTAGTAATTATTATTCAAATAATAATCTAGTCTTTCAGCATCCATGTGTAGAGCTAAAAGGTAAAAACGATTATTAAATAACAAAGAAATTAGGTGACAACCTGAAAGATAAACTTTCAGATATTCTTGGGGCAATAGAAATTACTTATTTGGTAGCCTTCGGACGATAAACTCTTGAAGATTAAATGCAATGAAAATATACTGCATGAAAATAAAGTGTTAAGAGAGTACGTCATTAATTGTAAATATAGATGTAATTGTAGTTGACAAACATAAAAAGCCTACTCAATTTAACAAATACGACACAATTTTAAAAAAATTGCTATTAATTTCCAAACAAAATATTGAAAATATATAAATAAATTATATTGTGTAAGTTGATTTCAACTCATATACATCTTTTATAATTCATAAATTTATGTAAATCAATCACTTACACATTATACGTCTCAAAACGACAAAAGTTATTAAAATATTCAAAATTGACAATAGAAGAGTTTCATTTTTTAATAAAAAAGAAGTGATTTATAAATAAAACAGTCAATTCTTTAAACTCAACAATAACTAAATAATGTTATTTATCGACCATTTTTCTAGTTATTTAATGCTAGAAAAATGGTCGATATTATTTTAGAATGGATTAGTTGCCCATACCGTTACCTCAGGAATAAAGCCTTTGTCTGCCATTTCGATCACAGAAATGATGGTGTGCGCAATATCATTAGGGTCTAATTTTTTAGCATCTTTTGCTCTTTCTTCTCGTTCTTCATTGGCAAATGCCGTTGTTACCTCGCTTGGATTTACTTGACATACTCGGATATTATCACGCCTTAATTCAGCTTGCCAAGTTTGTGTCATAGATCGAACTGCAAATTTGGAAGCAGAATAAACAGTACCTCTAGCAAACCCTTTCAGACTTGCAGTAGAAGCAATATTGATGATCGTACCTTTCTGCTGTGTTTTCATTGGTTTTATCATCTCTTGGGTTAGCAAAGCCAATCCAAAAACATTGGTGTTAAAAACCTTTTGAAAATGTGCTGCTGTAATTTCTCCTAATACTGGAAATTCTCCGATACCTGCATTATTGACCAATACATCCAACTGACCTCCTAGAAGTTCTAAACACTCAGCAGCTTTTGAAGGAATGGAATCTAAATCAGAGACATCAAAGACTAAAGGTATCGCTCCAATTTCTGCTGCGGCTACATCTAGTCGTTCTTGACTTCTTCCCGTAATGACAACTGTTGCTCCTTTCTCTACTAACATTTTTGCTGTTGCTTTTCCGATTCCAAGACTTCCGCCTGTGACTAAAACTTTCGAATTGTTGATATTCATATGTGGTAAGTTTGTTTATTAAAAATATATAATTTACAAAGGGCGTATCTTAGAGATACACTCTTTGTTTTTATGTTGTAAATTCTGGAGAAAACTCTAAACGCATTCCTTTTTTGTCTTCAAAAAATTCTCCATTCTGATAAGCCAAATGACCGCTTACGATTGTCGCCTCTACCCTACCTTTGAAGGTATGATTCTCGAAAGGTGACCAGCCACATTTGTACTCCACATTTTCTTTTTGAACCGTCCATTCTTTTTCTACATCAATCAAAGCGATATCTGCCCAATAGCCTTCTTCCAAATATCCACGTTGATCAACACGGAAGCAATCGGCAGGAGCATGACACATTTTTTCGACAATTCGTTCGAGACTAATTTTTCCTTGATGATAAAATCCTAGCATGACATTTAAGGTATGCTGAATTAAAGGGACACCTGAAGGAGCTTTGAAATAGGTTCCTTGTTTTTCTTCCCAAGTATGTGGCGCATGATCTGTTGCAATGATATCTAAACGATTGTCGAGTAAAGCTTCGAATAAAGCAGCCTTATGTTTTGCTTCTTTTATGGCAGGATTGCACTTGATTTGTGTACCTAAGGTAGCATATTGGCTACTATCAAAATACAAATGATGTACACAAACTTCAGAAGTAATCTTTTTTTCTTTTAAAGGAATGGCATTTGTAAATAGAGCCAATTCATCGGCTGTAGAAATGTGCAAAATGTGTAAACGAGTGCCATGTTTTTTAGCTAAATCAATCGCTAAAGATGAAGATTTCAAGCAACCTTCTACCGAACGGATAATTGGGTGATACTCGATTGGTACTTCTTCGCCGTATTTCGCTTTGTATGCTGCGGCATTACCTCTAATGGTTTCTTCATCTTCGCAATGTGTTGCAATGAGCATTGGCGTTTTAGAAAATAAATCTTCTAGAGTTACAGGATTATCGACGAGCATATTCCCTGTACTAGAACCCATGAAAGCTTTTATACCACAAACATTTTTAGGATTCGTTTTTAGCACTTCTTCGATATTATCATTAGAGGCTCCCATAAAAAAGGAATAATTAGCTAATGATTTTTGGGCAGCTATATCGTATTTATCTTGCAATAATTCTTGTGTAACCGCTGGTGGTTTGGTGTTCGGCATTTCCATGAAGGAAGTAACACCTCCAGCTACAGCAGCTCTAGGCTCTGTATAAAGGTCTGATTTGTGAGTCAAGCCTGGTTCTCTGAAATGCACTTGATCGTCGATAATGCCAGGTATACAGTGTTTTCCTGTTCCATCAATTTCTTTATCAGCTTGTACATCAATGGTGGAATCGATTCGTTCTATTCTACCATTTTTGATCAATATATCTGCTGTGCTTATTTTTCCTCTATTGACGAGTTGTGTGTTTTTTATTAGTATGCTTGACATTATGAATTCCTTGGATTAAAAAATGAAAAGCGAAAATAAGCATTCTTATTAAATTTAGTAGTAGAGTTAAGGTCAAATTATTGATTCATTGACAATTTTTGCATTTTAGATAAGGCAGCTACTTTTTTAGCGTTTAGTATCCTGCAAAAGACACCATTAAAAACGGTGCAAATAGAATTTTCTATAAATTGTTAAGCGCAGCAAAAGCTGCGCTTAACAATTTATTCTTTCTTAATTTCTACCAGCACGAACTCCTCCGTCCGTATCCCATATTGCTCCAGTCACCCAAGAAGCTTTATCAGAAAGTAAAAAGACAATGCTGTTTGCAATATCCGAAGGTGTTCCATTTCGACCAATTGGATGAAAAGCATTGAAACCAACTAATGCCTCTTTTGCTTCAGCTTCGCCTCCAAACACGTCGTGGTAAACAGGAGTGTTTACTACTGCTGGAGAAACTGCATTCACTCGTATATTATGATCTGCCAACTCCATTGCTAGATGCTGTGTCAGGGAATGTAAGCCCGCTTTTTGCATGGAGTAAGCTGAAGAAGGTGTTGCTTTTACAGCTTGTTTTGCCCACATAGATCCTACATTTACAATAGATCCTCCCCCAGTATCTTTCATTTTTCTTGCAACAGCTTGTGTCAAGAAAAAGAAGCCTCTATTCAAATCCAAATAAGAATTGTAATCTTCTAAGGTATGATCTAGAAATGGTTTTGGTCCAAAAATCCCTGAAGCATTGACCAGATAATCTATGTTTGATAAACTATCTATTGTAGCAATCAATTGATTTAAACTATCCTGATTTGTAATATCTACTTGATGCTTAAATAGATTTTTTTGATCGTTTACTTTATCCGTATTTCGTCCTACTATGTAAACGATTGCACCTTCTGCTAATAATTGTTCAGCGGTTGCTTTTCCGATTCCACTTGTACCTCCAATAATAATTCCTGTTTTACCATTAAAATTTGTCATAATTATATTTTTAATACAGACAGACAAGTCTGTCTGTATATGGATAAAAAAATTTAAATTAACTTTTTGGCTATTTTCGTTGCTGACTCTATAGGCCAATCTGCTTGATGCAAATGACTTTCAGCTACAGCACTTTCGTATAATAAATAGATTTCTCTTGCCAAGATATCTACTTTCGCTGTTGAACGTTTTGGAAAATTTTCTCTGATTAGCTGATGAATTAACTCTAAAAACAACTTTTTCTCTTTTTGGATTTCAGCTCTTATTAATTTGTTCTCTTTCGGTATCTCAGAAATCGTCCGCAGACACCAACAACCATTAAAATCATTGTCTTGAAAGAAGGAAGAAAGGAAATCAAAAATTGCTAGAAGTTGTTCTTTACCTTTCTTTTTAGATCGGCAATACTCCCCTATTTCTTCAATAAAGGTTTCGTTTTTATATTGTAAATAAGCAATACAAATATCCTCTTTGGATTTAAAATGACTATACAAAGTAGCTTTAGCAATACCTGCTTCAGCTATAATTTCATTGATCCCAGTCAAATTATAGCCATTTGCATAAAATAATGTAGTAGCAGTTTCTATTATCTTTTGCTTCGTTGCCGATATTTTCATGATGCAATGATACAAACAAATAAACAAACAGACAAGTCTGTCTTTTTATTTTCTAATACAAATGTTTCCTAAAAGACAAGTACAAAAAAGAGTACAGCTTTCGCCATACTCTTCAGAGTTTTACAAATCAAAAAATTAAGTATACTTTTTAATCCCAAATAAATCGACGAGTAGGGTCTGCTCTATCAATCGTTTCAGGTCCATTATTTCGATAGCGTACATCTACGCCTTGTTCGTTAAATTCTAAGATCATTATTTCTGTACGTCTGTTGTATTGATGTTCTTCTTCAGTGCAATCTTTTCGGTTACTACATTGATTTCGCAGTTGGCTTTCTCCATATCCTTTTGCAACTAAACGATATGGCTGAATACCTTTGGAGGTGATATAATCAACTGCAGCTTGTGCTCTATTTTGAGAAAGTTTCCTGTTATAACGGTCTGTTCCTCTCGCATCTGTATGAGATGATAATTCAATTTTCATACTCGGATAACGTTGCATTAAGGCTACGACATTATCTAATTCATCTTTAGAATCATCTCTGATATAAAACTGATCAAAATCATAGTAGATATGCTCTAATTCTATTACAGTTCCTACACCTATTGTTTTGCCACCATATGAAGCGGGCGCTGTTGGTACAGTTGTCGTTGAATTCGAAGCGACAAAGGGTTCTTCCATTCCTTCAGGAGTCAACTCCAATTGTATCATAATGACTTCTGTATTTTGACAATTTTGATTTACTGTCGAAGCTTTATTTTGTCCTTTGATAAAGTTAGTCTTCTCCCCTTTGAATTTGTAATCGCAACCACAGGGCACACAAGGAATATTGAAGTGTCCTTTTTCATCTGCTTGGAATACTTCATCGTCGCCTGTACACAGATTCGTCATTGTAACCATTGAGTTTGGAATTCCGTTTCCGTATTTTTTGTTTTTCACAAAACCACGCATACTCAAGCAGTCCATTTTTTCCATTGGTATACAAAAATTAACTTCCTTAGTCAAATCAATACTTCGAGTAGAATACACTTCTTTTCCAATCGTATATCCGTTTTTCTTCGCTACTAATACATACTCTTTATCTGGCTTCAAACGTAGTCTAAATTCTCCATCTACATTTGTATTATAAAAATCACCTGATGTACTACTCAGAGAATTATTTTCTATTTTATTGAAGTAATATTGTTTTTGACTTGCGTCTAATATTCCAGTCATTGAAGCAGAAGCATTATTCAATTCTCGTTCTATGATACTTACTTCTACATCATCAATTCGGGTATCTGTTCCGTCCACATAGGCACATATGACAGCAGGTACACTCGTAAGAACTGGCATAGAAAAGCTGTAAATATCATCTTGTCCTTTACCTCCTCTTCTAGCCGAAGTCAGATATCCTTCAGTGCCAACTATGTTCATGATAAACCCAAAATCATCTTTTTTAGAATTAAATGGTGTTCCTATATTTTCTGCCTGTGACCAAATTCCATACGAATCTGCTGTTGATGAAAAGATATCCAATCCGCCTAATCCGCCCCAACCTGTTGAAGAGTAATAAAGTGTTTCATCATCATGAATGTATGGAAAAACTTCATTACCAGCTGTGTTAACATTCTCTCCAAGATTTTGGGGAGCACTCCATTTACCTCCTATAAATTCGGAAAGATAAATATCCATTCCACCATATCCACCAGGACGATCAGAAGCAAAATAAAGTCTCGTTCCATCTGCATTGATACTTGGATGTGCCTCTTCATATTCAACTGTATTAAATGATAATTCTTCGGGTGAACTCCATGAGTCGCTCGTTTTTCGAGCTGAATATATCTGAAGTTTCATTACACCGTCTTTACTATTTTTTCTTTTTCCCTTGTTGTAATGATTTCTAGTAAAAAAGATACGCTGTCCATTTTTGGTTACAGAAACGGGACCTTCATGATAGCGTGTCGTTAAATCTAATGAAAATTCACTTGGGTTTTCAAGACTACCATCTTCTTTCTTTTGTGCAAAGTAAAGCGTCATAAAATTATCATCAATCCATTTATCTTTTAGTTCTTTTTTAGACTTTTTACCTTTAGCTTTTTTACGAGTAGAAACATATATAATACCATCGCTATAATAGCTTGGACTAAAATCTAGCTTCTCCGTATTTAACATGGTTTCATTTTTCATGACAACTTCTGAATGCTTAAAATTATTCATTCGATCTATTGCAGCAGCCAATAACTTTCCTCTTTTGTCATAGTTGGCGGCACCTACTCCATCACTTGTACTACTCATTTTCTCATCATACATCAAGTAGTATTTTTTAGCGTCTTGGAACTTTCCATTACACTGCAACACTTGTGCATACCGTAAAAAATGTAATGGATTTTCACTTTTTTCGATGACTTGGGCATACCAAATCTCAGAACTTTCAGTATCATGCACTAAGCGATAACTATTAGCTATGTTCGCCATATCTTCCAATTCTAACTTGTCTTTATTTTCGTATAATGCTATTGCTGTTTTATAGCCAAAGTCATTATAAATCTTATCTGCCTGCTTAGAATTTTGTGCAAGAACCGGTGCAGTTAAACCAAGACACATTACTCCTAGAAGAATTGTGATTATTTTCATTTTCTGCATAATATTTTCTATTTATTTTATAATCTTTTTTAGTAAGGCTGTCTATCGTTATTATAAATTAAAAGAAGCGTGGATTTGTTAACCGTTGATCATTTCGATTGATACAATATTCTAGCATTACTTCGAAAGTGCCAGAATTATAATCTTTTAACTTTGACAAAGTAACATCGTATGCTACACCAGCTTTCAATGCCTTAGCTAATTGATATTGTAAAACAAAATCTAAAGATTCGCCAAATCCACCACTCTCTTTTGAGTTTCCTCCCAAACGATAAGTAGCTCCCAACCATAACTTTTCAAAGAAAATAAAACTAAGATTCAAGTCCATATCAAAAGGTGTATTTGAAGCATACTTCATCAATATTGCTGGTTTTAATTTTATCGAATTACTTAAATCAAATAAAACACCTGCCATTAAATAACCATGACTTTCTTCTCTTCCATAATCTGTATTTGAATATGTTGCATCATTAAAATTCAAATCACTTCTTATTAACGATGGAACAGATAATCCAACATAATATTTCGATGTATTGTAATATAATCCTGCTCCAAAATTTGGTATCACTTTCGTTGACTCTGCTCCAGGTATTAATTGATCTCCTGAATGCGTAGCTGACGTTTCACTCCATTTAATTTGATAGTTTCTTAATGAACCTTGTAAACCGATAGCTAGTGTTCCATTCGAAACAGGTAAGCGATAAGAATACATTGTACTTAACTTCCAACTATTTGTAGGACCGATTACATCATGTGATACCGACGCTCCTAAACCTACTCGATCACTAAATATTGGTATTTGAAAGTTGAGTAATTGACTAACAGGTGCACCTTCTAAACCAACCCATTGACTTCGGTGTAAACAAGAGACACATGCCACTTCGGTACTACCTGCATAGGCTGGATTCAACGCTAATTTATTAAACATGAATTGGGTGTACTGTGCTTCTTGCTGAGCAGATATTCCTAAACAAAGTTGTAAAAACACCGCTACTATAAATACTTTTTTCATTTTATTATTTTTTGATAAATAAAAGCTTGAAAAGGAAGACACTTTGATAGTGCCTCCCTTTAATCTTTTATTAAAGATTATCGTTGAATAAAGATATATCCTGCTAAATTTGTCTCTTGACCATCATTTACTTTTAAGACATAGTAGTAGGTTCCTACAGGTAAATCTTCTCCTTTGTATGTTCCATCCCAATCGTTCAAGTAATTTTGATTGTTGTAAACTTCATCTCCCCATCTATTGAAGATACAAACCTGACTTCCTTCGTAGTTTGCTAAACAAGGAATAATGAATGTATCGTTTGTACCATCACCGTTAGGCGTCATGATAGATGGTGCAACGCAATCAGCCTCTGTTCCTACTTGAATTGTTATAGTTGCTTCAGCACATTGGGCTTCACAATGAATATTGCAAATACTATATTCTAGAATTTCTGTTCCTACAAATGCTTCATTAGGAATATACCCATAAGTATTATCTCCATAATTTACAAGTGAGCCATTTTCAGTTGTACCAATAATTGTTAACTCAAAATCTTCAGTATTTTGAATATCATTCGATAGTATATCTAAGAAATCTATTGAAGTATTAATTGGAGTATTAAATTCATCATCTAAAGCAACTATGTCTGTCTGGTATGTAATAACAATCTCGTCTTGAGATGTAATACCACAAGAGCCACTTTCTATAGACCAAACAAATACATTTTCACCAATCTCTAAATCCGTAACAAGTGTTCCTTCAGTATTAGGAGAAATGATTTGAGCTTCTCCATCTTCATCAATCATTGTCCAAAATCCATTTCCTATAGTAACTTCTTGAGCAGTCAAATCAATACTATTTTCACAAATAACTTGATCTTCGCCTGCATATGCAACTTCAGGAGATGGAACGTTGATCACTACTTCAGCATATGCATCTTCACCTGCATCAGTCATCATAGATGGATCGGTTGAACAAGTACTAAGTGTAGAAACAACATAGTATGTACCTGACATTTCAACACTAACATTTTCAAACAAAATCTCTGCTCCCATTCCAATTTCCATATTGGTCAATGAATCATACCAAATGTAACTTGCTCCATCTTGTGGATTTGCAACCATCAATGTTAGGTCTTCATTTTCACAAATAGTACCGCTACTAGTTGCAATAGGGATGTCTGGAATATCTTGTACATAAACAGTCGTTAAACCTGCTTCAGTAGTACAACCATTTACAGTTACTTGTACAGTGTAATCTCCTATATTATCTATTGAAGCATCGAAGATCGCAGGGTTATAAACATCAGCAGTAAACCCAAGCGGTCCTGTCCATTCGTATGTTGCATTCGGTAAATAAGGAGTCTCTAACTGAACAATACTTCCTTCACAGGCTGGAATAGTTTCACTTGTATTATTCGAAACATCTGGCGTAGCTAGAATATCATTGACAATAACAGATGTTGGTGCAGATGCTAAAGATGAGCATCCTTCAACAGTAACGGTTAGAACATAGTTTCCTTGATCTAAATCATCAACATTAGTAAGTACTGGACTTTGTTCAGTCGAAACATATCCATTAGGACCATTCCACTGATAACTAACATTATTACCTGTCGGAACCGAGTTTGCTACTAATTGAACATCTCCCCCAATGCAAATTGGACTGCTGTTCGTTACTAATGGTGTTTCTGGTTGTTCATTTACTTGTACAAAAGTAACTACGTTTGAAGACATACAGTTATTAACTTCTACAACTAAATTATACACTCCTTCATTCTGGTCATTCGCACTTGGAACAATAGGATCTTCTTCAAATGAAACGAATCCATTTGGTCCTGTCCAATAGTAAGTAGCTCCAGCTATTGTTGGTGCTTCTAACTGAATGTTGTCCGTTTCGCAGTAAGGACCATAGTTACTAATTGCAATATTGGTTGGGATGAGATTCACAGCTACTTCTGTTTCTGCAACCTCAGGAGCCTCGCAACCATTAACGTCTACTTCTAAATAGAATCTATGATTACCTATAGATAAATTTGAAACAATTGGATTTTGCTCCATTGATATCAAATCACCTACAGCAGGTGAAGCATTAGGATCTCCATCATACCATCTATAATTAGCATTTTGGATAGTTGTAGCAAAAAGCTGTACTGATTCACCTTCACAAGCTGGACCACTATTCTGCGCAATTGGTGTGACTGGAGCAGAATGAATAGACATCTCTACAGGAACCGAAACTTCTGAATAACATCCTCCACCATTGAGCACTTGAACTGTCCATAAACCTGCTTCATAAAATTGAGGATGCGTAGCCTCTGTTATTACGGTTGTATTGGATGTCGTCCAAATTACATTATTCGGATCACCTAAGGTTCCGAAGTTACCATCGGCAGAATTCGAAGGTGAAATCCATTGGTATGATTCTCCATTATCATTCACAGTAGATAGTACAATATCGTCACCATCACAAATTGCAATTGGTGTTATTAATAATGGTCTAGATGGTTTATCATCTACTTCAACATTAACACTTCCTGTTTCAGATAAACAACCATTCATTTCTACAACTAAATTATATGTTCCAGCATTAAGTAAATTTGCAGTACTTGCTACTGATGGACTTTGAAGGGTTGAAACAAATCCGTTTGGTCCCGTCCAATAGTAGTTATCAGCTATCTCCGTAGTTGTCAATAGTAATCCATCTCCTTCACATACATTGAAATCAGCAATCATTGCTGGTGCTGAAGGATTTTCTAAAATAGTTACTCCTGTAGGAACAGAAAGAAGAGATGAACATCCGTCAACAGAAACGAAGACTTGATAGTCACCATCGAATAATGAACTTGCTTCTTCGACAACTAGAGTTGCACCATTACTGAAATCTCCATTAGAAGTAGACATTCCATTTGGTCCTGTCCATTCATAGACAACATCAAATCCATTATATTCAGTAGCACTTAAAACAAATCCTGAGCCGTCACAAACTGGATCAATCAAAGCAACCACAGGTACTGATGGACTTATTGTTACATCAACATCAATAGATGCTGCTGCTTGACATCCGTTTTCATCTGTAATCATTACAGTGTATTCTCCTGAGTCAAAAACGTCTGCATTTGATATCACAGGGTTTTGAGCAACAGAGCTAAATCCACTTGGTCCTGACCATTCGTAGGTATAATTCCCTACACCACCATTTGGAGTTGCCGACAAGGTAACATCAGTATCAGGTAAGATACATTCTGTTCCGTCATTCGTAGCCATTACAGTTGGAGCAGTATGAACGACTGCAGGATAAGCAGGTGAAGTCAAGACGCAACCATCAACTGTAACTTCTACTATGTAATCTCCCATGTTTTCTGGTAAGGAAGGATTGATCGTAATCTCATTGGTACCTAGACCTGAGATATTGGAATCTGTACCAGGGAACGTCCAATTATATTGAACATCTACTCCATTATAAACTGGTACAGTTAACGTTAATCGTTCTCCTTCACAAACAGATCCTTCTCCATCAATTTGAGGAACCTGTATCGGATCAACAATATTATTGATATAAACATCACCAACACTTGTACACCCATTTACATCTAGTATAGTTAATGTATAAGTTCCATTATAAGCAGAAGTTACTCCATTTATAATTGGATCTTCATCAGGAGATGTAAATCCATTTGGTCCTACCCAACTAATCGTTTGAATTGCACCTACACCAGTTGTAATGTTTCCTAATAACTGTAATTCGGATGCACTACAATCTGGATTTAAAGTATAAGTTGTATTCGGGTTAGCAATAGGACTAAGAGGATCACAGATATCTAAAAGATCTGTTCCATCAGTTACTTCTGTTCCATTAGTAATTCCATCACCATCACAATCTGCAGAATTCCATCCAGTAGAAGGAGTAGAATCTTGGTTTTCAACTATGAGTTCACATGAATCGAATGGATCTGTTTCATCAATAATTTCCTGACCATTTGAAACTCCATCTCCATCACAATCTGTAGAATTCCAAGCAGCACTTATTAATGTAATATCTTGATTAATTGATCGGTAATCACAAATATCATTCGGATTTGATCCGTCTAGAATTTCATTCCCATTTAGAACACCATCTCCATCGCAATCTTCTACTTCCCAAGTTTCCATCACTATAGTTAAATCCTGGTTTGCAGGATTATAATCACATGGATCATCAGGGTCTGTACCATCCGCTATTTCGTCACCATTTAGAACACCATCTCCATCACAATCTGCCGTGGCTAATGTACTTCCTAATGGATCACAAGCATCCGTTGGATCAGATATATCTCCTGCTGGTTGAACAGCTATCGTTCTTGGATCATCTACTCCTGTTGCTTCTTCACAATCAGATAATCCATCGCCATCCATATCGGCTGTAATATCTGAATTCAATAAAGGATCACAAGCATTAAATGGGTCAGAGGTTATACCATCGCCATCCAGAATTGGTACATTAGGTGTATCTGGATCATCCATACCAGTTATCTCTTCACAATCAGTCAAGCCATCTCCATCAGAATCGAAGTTACTATTATTAGGAGCAGTGATTGGATCACATCCATTGTTTGGATCAGTAAAGCCATCAGGTATTCCTACAGTTGATGGATCGTCTATTCCAGTCGTCTCTTCACAATCCGTCAAGCCATCGCCATCTGTATCTGTTGGATCTGGACAAATAGGAATTGTAATTGTAATCGTAGCCGTTTCACACACTAATGGTGTTGAAGCTGTATTACAGACTTGGTAATCTATTGTTATAGTAGTACCCAATTCACTTGGAAGTGGAGTATAGTCGATCTCGCCAGTCATTGGATCAAATACTACTATACCTATAGCATCACCTGAACCTAAGTCCGTAATTGTTGTATTCGCTCCTGGTAAGAAGTCATCATTAGCTAAAATGTCGTATGATGTCGTCACTCCTGGTTCTGCACTAAA
>JAHDIP010000150.1 GCA_020630735.1 Saprospiraceae bacterium
ATGCCTAGTAGACTAAACCATAAGTTTCGCTATATTAAGATGCCGAAAATTTTAGCATAAACAAGGAACAAAAAACAGAGCTATGCCATAGCATAGTGAGTCTTTTTGTAACGAAGTAGATGTTGAAATTTACAAATACTTGGGTATAGCAGAATTTATGGGTTGGTCTACTAGTATTGAATCAAAATCTTTATCTTCAAAAGTCTAACTTATTATTTGTTCGTTACTAAGATGCTTTCTTTAATGTAAAGAAAAAACTACTACCTTCACCTTGTTCAGATTGCAACCATATTTTGCCACCATACAGAGTGGTGATTTTTTTACAAATAGCCAATCCAATGCCTGTACCTTCATAATCAGATAAAGTGTGTAGCCGTTTGAACATTTCAAAAACTTTTTTGTGATAATCTTTTTGAATACCGATGCCATTATCTTTTATCTGAAAGAGATGATGATGCTCTTGTTCTTCGTAAATAATTTTAATAGCAGGTTGCTCATTTTTATTATACTTAATACCGTTTTCGATTAGGTTTTGAAAAAGTTGTTTGATTTGAGTTTGGTCTGCTTCGATAGTAGGTAAGTAATCTGACTGAATACTAGCATCGCTAGCAATCATTTGTTTTTGCAAAATATTGCTAATATAAAAGATGGTATCATTAAGATCTATCGGTTCTTTCCTCAGTTCATTCGCATTGATTCTTGATATTTCTAAAACATCTTTAATTAAACGATTCATTTGCGTTGCTCCTGAAACGGCAATATCAATATATTCATTCAATGACTTATCTTCATATTTTTTTGTTTTACGTTGAATCAAGTTTAGAAAACTAACTACATTACGTAAAGGTGTTTTCAAATCATGAGAAGCAATGTAGGCAAATCGTTCAAGTTCGTCATTTGATCGTTCGAGTTCATGATTGTACTCTATTAGCTTTACTTCAGCTCGTTTGTAATCGGTCAGATTATTAGCAATGAGTAGATAGCCTGTTTTTATTTTTTGTACATTGAAAACGGGAGAGATGGTAAAATTATAATATTGTTTTTCATCCAATGGAATAGAAACTTCGTAATCAAATAATTCTTTGTCTGTAAGGTTTGTGATTTGTTCAATTAGATAGTCAAGGTCATTTATTTGTAACTCGTTTGCAAAAGAATGGAGCGTCATATTCAACAAACTAGCTTTTGAAAAAGGAAGCTCTGTCAGTGTGGCATTATTTACATATTTGATATTGAAATTTGGATCGGTAATAATGACGAGGTTACTCATCGAATCCAAAATATTATCCATAGCGGCTATAGGACTTATTTCGAATAGTTTAAAATTGGTATGTACCCAGGTGAGCACAAGTACACAAGAAAACATTATCGGAGATATATTATAGTTGCTACCCGAACTATCTGGTAAATAGTTAAACTCATAGGCCATAAAGGGAGGAATAATGGAGAAAACGATAGCCAACCAAAAAAGTAAATTTTTCTTTTTTTTCGTTTTAGTTTCAAAATAATTTTGCCAATAAAAAACACTAACCATAACAACTGAACATAATATCCATCCTGTAAATGCAATATTAATTTGATGGTTAGGATCAATTTTATATTCCCATATTCCCTCGTTTAAACTATGTGAAACTAATAGATCGCTTGTATGTAACTGTACAATTACTAAGGAGATAGCACATATAGTATAAATACTGAAAAAGAATCCTTCCCAAAACGAAGACAGTCCATTTTTTAATGAACCTCTAAAAATACGACTAGCCAATACACTTAGATAAATGACTATTATATTGGCTACTGAATGAAAGTTACCTAAATAGTCTACTTGATCAACACTTGTAGTACGCAAAATTTCATATTCAACAAATGCTGTAATTGCAATAGTACTAATCGAAATGGCTGATATTTTATGGATAGAACTTTCTGTGTTTAAGGAGTATACCTTAAACGCCATAACAATAGTGAGTACAAATGTTCCTATTAGGATGCAACTAAGAAATGATAACATTCGTTTTCGGATAGTATGTGAACTAAACGAACTACAAAAATTTGTCCAAATCTATATATTTTGGGAGAAGAGATGTAGGTATAATTACTCCATTTCTATTAATAATTCTCCTTTATCTACAGCGGTACCCTTTTTGACTAGAATTGACTTAACGATACCATCACCTGCAGACTTTATAATATTTTCCATTTTCATGGCTTCTAAGATAAGCAAAGCATCTCCTTTCTTGACTTCTTGTCCAGTTTTTGCAGGAATATCTAATACTAAACCTGGCATAGGAGCCTTAATGTCGTTTACTTTTTGAGAGGATACAATAGATAGACCTAGTTGGTTGACCAGCCGATCAAAATGGTCTGCAACATCGACAACGTATTTAGTACCATTAACATTTAGCGTAAAGCTTTTGTCTCTGTAGTTAGCTTCTTCGATACTAATGTGGTACGATTTGTTATTTTTTAAGAGGTGAAAGCTATTCGCATCAGCAGATTGTACATCTAATTGGTCGATATCAGTAGTATTGAGTTCGTAAACGTCCTCATTTATGGTTACGGAAAAGATGTTTTCTGGTAAAGTATTCATTAGAATTAGAATTTATGTATCAACAGATGTATTAACCTGACCGATTTTCATCATAAAATGGGTTTCAAAAATAGTGTAAAGCAGGTAAGTAACAAAAAAAGGAACCAAAAAATGACCAGATGTAGGGCGTACTGTTTCTGAATAGACAAAGACAAGTGCTACCGAAAGCATCATTTTTATTCCTATAAATCCAAACACAACCCTCGAAAAGTTATTTTTATTTCTACTTTTTGCTGCTTTTTGCCCAGCTAAATACATAACGATACTCAGTAAAATAAAAAATGAACAAGAGATCCAAGAGATACCTTGATAAGGATGAATAGCAGGTATAGTATTTAGTAGTAGAAGTAAAACACCAACGAAGACCGATAGTATACTTAGCTGAGTAAAAAAGCTACGTTGGTTCATTTTTTAGGAAAAATTAGGTCTTTAAGGCTGATGTAAAACGCAATAAAAATAAAAATAATAGCACCAAGCATTGTCATTAGTGGTCTTTCCATACCTAAATAACTATCAAGCTGTTTACCAAGAAAGACTCCTATCAAAATGATAAAAGCCATCTGAAAAGCCATTCCAGAATATTTGAGAATATCGTTAGGACTAGATTTTCTAGTTTCCTGCGAGGGCTTTTTGCCCGGCTTTTGATCCGCTTGTGACAATAGATTTAGCTTTTCCTGGTTCTAAATGACCATTTGATGCTGTTCCCATTTTGCAGGCAACATTAAATACTGCACCAGATTGAATGATTAATTTATCAGTAGCAACATCTCCTGAAATATGAGCTGTTTCTCTTATTGTTAATAGACCTTGTACACTTAATACACCTTCGAATTTACCTTCGATAACAGCGTTGGCACATTTTACTTCTCCCTCAATAATGCCTGTAGGGCCAATTATTACTTTTGAATCACAGTTGAGTGTACCTTTTAAGGTTCCATCTATTCGTATGTCGCTTTCTGTTTTTATACTTCCTTCTACAACTGTTCCGACAACAAGGCTATTTAGCGAATGTGACGTAGATGATGGAATAATACCATTACCTTTTGGGGTCGACTCCTTCTTTTTCATTCCAAACATAGTTCTGATTTTTTTTACTAAAACGTTTCCACAATTAAATAATCCCTTCAAAAAAATGAAGTTGATTGTTTTTGAATGGGAAATTTAGCTTCTCATAGATGTAATTAACCTGTAAGTTACTAATTTTCTCTATCTTTTTAAAAAATCGTAGAAAAAGACTTCTTTTAAATGAGTAATATTTGAAGCTGTTTTTTGGTTTCAGATGATCTAAAAATTTGATTAAGTTGTTTTGTATCTCTTATTCAAACAAAAAAGACTGCCCAAATCGGACAGTCTTTTTTGTGAAATAAATATTCAAATATAAGTTTAGAAGTTTGGACAGTAAACGTTACGTTTTTCTGGTCCACAAATCTTGTAAATTAAAGCGAATTCGAATGCACCATTCGAGTTACTAGCAGGACGCAAGTCAGATATATTAATATCGTAGCTAAATCCAATAGTAAACTCTTCATAATCGAAGTGTGCAGAAACGATAAAGGCATCAGAGTGAATACCTTCTTCTAAACGGTTAGCCAAACGTAACCATGCACCTAATTGGAATGCCTGATAAACTCGTCTGTTACCGCCTAGTTTAAATTTAGCAGAAAGACCACCATTTAGCTCAAATGATTTTCCTTGCATTAGAACAATTAAACCTGGCTTAAGCGCCAAACGCTCCGTTACTAAAAACTCACCACCTGCGTGGAAAGTAAATTTGCTATATAAAGGTTGAAATTCTTCTGAATCAAATGATTGATTAGCTCTATTTAAGTGGTTGTAAGCTGCACCGAAGTAGAAGTTATTATCTTCATCAAGTACAGAGAACCATAATAAACCAGCAGCTAAATCAGCGAATAAGAAATTATCTCTATCGAAGTTTTCGTACGTAGGTAACGTAGGGTCGTATTGACCTTCACCATTATGCTGCGTACCATATTGAGCATTTAAGAAATTGATACTACGCTGAGAAAGACCAGCATCGGCACCCATTACTAAATAATGCGCTTTCCGGCGATATCCACCCATTTTCTTACTATAAGAAAGAGATAAACGACCTTGAAGTGTAGCAAACTCTGTTTGACCAGCTTTGTCACCCCAAAAAGTACCACCTACACCAAAATAATCACTTCTTCCTGAAGGAATTCGTTGATCATACGATACGGAATATGTATTATATGCATTAGACTTTAAAACACTTGACCATTGGTTTCTGAAATTACCAACTAAACGGATATTACAATTCATAACCCCCGTTAATGCTGGATTCAGATTAAGTGGCGAGTTATAAAACTGCGAAAAGTGTATATCCTGTGCGCTTAGTGTCAATGAACAGAAAGCCGCAAGAAAAATAAAAAGTAGTTGTTTCAAGCTTTTCATGAATAGGTAAATTTGAAATCATGTTACAAAAAAAAATACCAAAATAGCGGGAGTAACTCCCTTTTTTAATGAATATGCCGTAACAGTATAGAAAGTAAAGATAATAAAAAAAATATTATTTTTTTTATTTTGTAGCTCAATATCTTTGCCGAAAGCCCTATCTATAGTTGTTAGATGCAGCAAAATTGAAAAACGCTGCCTCTTCTATTATTTTTATTCTAATAAGGTTTCAAAGTATTAAGCGAAGCTTAACATAAAAATTGCATAGGTGTATATCAAATATAACTAAAAGATTGCAATAAGCAGCTTTTACTATATTTTTTTTGCGTTAAAAATACACTCTATTCTATTTTTACCATATAAAAACTCCTTTTGACTGAAAAAATTGCTGAGATATGGCTTTTATTTTTATGGTTAAAAAACGGTCTTTCTTCCCATTTTTCGCTTCGTACTCACCTCAATAGCTAAGGCTATTAGGTTTCGTGCGAGCCTCGATTGGAAAATAAATCCCTTTTTTTCCTAATAAAACTATTTTGGCATAACTTCTACAGTATTACTATTTCATTGAAATAGAGTTTTTAGGACAATACAAGACATAATCTAGCTGATTCCTCTTTGAGACCAGCTGAAATATAGCTCTAGTATCAATGATGAGAGCCAGCTTAATTAAATTGAATATCGCAATTTTATAGCCAATTATTTGGAATACGATCTATATTAAATAGAACATTAATATGTTACCTAATCTAAGAATTCCACCTTGCTCCGTATTGTTCTACAAGGACATTATCATAAAAATCTGCTTTTTCAAACAAGTAATTGAATAATTTCATGCCCGTATCCATATTTAAATAACGGTCATAAATTATTAAAGATAGGACAATGTCTTGTCCTTTAATACTCAAGGTTAGCCCTTCAATACTATAATTTTGTTTTAACAGATATTCATAAAGTAAATGAAAATTATCTAAGGGGAGTTGACACAGGTAGGCATCTCCAATAATCAAGCCAGCTTTTTCGTAATAAAAGATGTCTATAGTAGCACTTCCTTTACTAATTTCCCAGTTGTTGGGACCTCTTCGGCTGAGAGAAATATCGTAGCCCGATTGCTTTAAAAGGGCTTCAATGGTATTCGAAATACCTGTTGGTTCATAGGCACCTTCAGCAGACGGGAAGCTTATTTTCTCATTACAATCGGGGCACAAACCGTGGTTGTCATGGTGTTCAAAAATAATACTCGTACAGTTGACACATCGAGTTGCCAATTGTCCATCACCATCTTTAAAAGCCTCGATGATTTCCAATAAATACTTACTTGGAAAAGCATAGGCAGTACTACCGCTTTGGTGCAATTCATTTGTATTAACTCCAATAAGTTGGTTTTTGTCATCTAAGACGGGGGCACAATTATCACAAGCATCTGATTCTATATAAAATTCGATATAATTAATATCATTGGCCTGAAAGTAAGCGTCTATAACGATGCCTTTTGTACTAGAGAAGGCTTGATTAGGTTCATGACCAAAGGCTTTTATTGAGGTGCCTTTTTCTACTGTTGTATTAATGGCTAGATCAGAAATTTGAACTCCTTTGGGGGCTTTGAGTAGAGCAATGTCATACAAAGCATCGGTATACAATACTTTACTTGTTTGCATTGAGATACCCGTACCTTCTATAACTACTTCATGGTTACCTCTTACCAATAGTTCGCTAGTAACGATGAGATCATATTTTTTTATATAAAAACCTGTCCCTGTGTAATAGGGTGTAGTCACTTGTATTAAAAAATCCATCGCTTAATCTAATTTTGAAAAGGTGTTTAAGGCACGAATCATTTGCAAATATGATTTAGCAAAACTTGCTAATGAACTATAGACCAAATAACTGGTATCTGGATGAAGTTCGACAAATTGCTTACTATTTTTTTCAGCGATTTGTTTTATCCTCCGTTTTATTCCCTTACGGTCAAAGGTCTTTGTAGAAGGATTGTAATATTGTGGAGAAAAGCCCAGTGTTTTAAAATAAGCCGATTCTGTTATTTCATAAAACAGCAAAAAATAATCTTTATCAGGCTTTGGTACGGCATAATTAAAAAGACAAAAACCAACGATGTAGCCTGGTATAGCTAGTGCTACATCGTGATAGCCATTATCATAGTACCAATCCATATTGTCCAACTCACCATCAATAAAAGCAATAACTCGGTCGTGGCTTACTGGGCTAGTAATACCAAAAGTAGTTGTAACTGAATACATTTCCTTAAAGTATTCATTTGCTGGACGCTGAAGCAATTCGATAAATTCATTTCGGAGAATTTCATTTTTTTTGAGCGTCGATTTATCATCCTTTGCAAAATAAAGACGGTGTGCTCGTTCCAGTGCTTCCATCATAAAACCTTCAGGTCGAGTCAAAAAATCGAGTTTGTAATTGAGGTGTAACCAGATATAAGCTGCTGCTCCAGGGTATTGATTAAAGTTGAGTTTGCTATTATCAATAGTATCTACGGCTTTCTGAATTTCTTTGACAATGTAGGCGTGTTTTATTTTTTTTTCTAACTCTGGTAACTCTCTTATATGCCCCGTTTCGATTGCACTTAAACAGTCAAATTCGTCAATCAACAAATCATCCATTTTATCTGCTTGGGAGGCTAATTCTTTTAAGGCATAATATAGTTTGTATGGAGAACCATCTAAGGTATAGGTGTCAAATGAAATAATGATGTGATTGTCTTCATCTAGAGCAAAGCGACTATATTGTAAATCGTGATTTTGTGCCAATAAGCGCTTCATGAAATTTTCTTTGAGTTCATTCGCTTTTGCTACTCTTGCCTCTGCTTTTACTTGCTTTTGGTTGGCTATGCCAGTAATTTTTTTAGAACCCTGAAAAAGTTCAAAGTGTAGTTGAGTTCCTTCTAACCAGCATCGAACATTGGCTTCTTGCTCGTCTTTTAGATAACTAAAAAAGTCTTGATAAGCTTGGAGATATTCTTTCTCATCAAACTTTTTTAAGGATTTTTCCCAATACTCATACTTTTCACTTTCTTTGTGCGAATCGCTGTAACGTCCAAACTGAATATTAGGTTGCTGTATCCTATTGCTACTACCAAAGAGTTTATCAAATAATCCCATGTTAAGCTATATGTAAAGCTATTTTTTAGTAATTTTTTAAATGTAAAAATGCGATCCAAAGTGATTGTATTTGTTATTTCAACATAACTAATAGGGAAATTAATATTTTTGTATGATAAAAGTACAGCCTTACAGTATATATTTTTAAAATTTATACAATGCAAACATTTCGGACAGACCTTACTATTGAGCAATCTAGTTTTTCAATACAGCACCAAAATGGTACGCTTTGTATTGGTTCCTGTTTCGCAGAACATATGGGGCAACGACTTATTGATACCAAATTTAAAACCCTGCTCAATCCATTCGGAATTTTGTACAATCCTATTTCTATTCAACAAACAATAGATTATCTTTTATCTGGTTATTTTTTTACTGAAAACGATTTATTTTTTCATCAAGAGCGTTGGCATAGTTTTTATCATCATGGATCTTTTTCAAAGCTGGATCAAGAAAAAACGCTTCAAGGGATTAATGAAGCGATGGAAGAGGGGAGGGCTTTTTTGAAAAAATGTGATCGACTAATCATTACTTTAGGTACTGCTAATGTTTTTGTGTATAAAAAAACAGGAGAAGTTGTTGCCAACTGCCATAAACTTCCAAACCAAGACTTCGAACGCAAGCGTCTTTCTATAAATGAAATCGTTCAGCAATTGACAAGTGTTTTTAAACAATTAAAAAATGAAAATCCAGAATTAGAGATTATTACAACCGTTAGCCCGATTCGCCATATCAGAGATGGTCTAGTTGAAAACCAACGAAGCAAAGCAACCTTACTTTTATCCTTAGATGAGTTGTGCAAAACCTTAGACTTTGTCCATTACTTTCCTTCTTACGAATTAGTAGTAGATGACTTGCGTGATTATCGTTTTTACGAAGCGGATATGATTCATCCTAATAGGACAGCTATTGATTTTATTTGGAAAGCTTTTGACAATACTTTTTTTGATCCTAAAACGAAAGAACTAAATCAAAAAATAGAAAAAATCATTCTAGCGTCTAAACATCGACCGTTTAATAAAGGATCTGAAGCTCATCAAATGTTTGTAAAGCAACAGTTGGCAAAAATAAAATTACTAGAAGATAGTTATACATTCTTGTCTTTTGGAAAGGAAAAAAAACGATTTGAAGAACAATTGGAATAAAGAAAAAAGCTCGTCATTACTTATAAATGACGAGCTTTTTTCTTTTGGAGAATTATACTGAAAGAGAAAGTTATTCTTTTACAAAAGATTGACTAATCCGCTCTTGTGTTGTCGTAATGACAGAAGCAGTATAGAAGCCTGTTGGCAATTGAGTAACATCTAGTGTTAGTAACTCGTTAGTAACGGCAATGGTTTTTACTAATTGACCAGTCGCATTATAGATAGAGATCCATTCTGCTTTCGCATCGTCTAATTTTATCGTTAATTCCTGTGCAACAGGGTTAGGGAAAAGAAGTAATTGCTTCTTTTTGTTGGCAATTGTTGGTAAACTTGTTGGTAACTCATCTAATTGATATTTTTTGAAAAATTCCCAAATTTCGACATTAGCATCTACATCATTATTTCCTTGCAACCAAGTATGTGGACCATTATAGATTTTGTATAAAAGCACTTCTGTATCATCATTACAAGTCGAATATTGTTGTGTTTCTACTGTATAGCCATCATTAGCAGAGTCTGGCAAAGAAGTAATGACAGGATCAGTTGGGCAGCCATTTTTATCTACCCAAAATGTAATAGCTTCTTCTGCACCCATTAAGCCAGCCCCAATGCCATTAAAACTTCCATCATCATAATTAAGTGTAGCATCTTCGGTGCCATGCATATGCATCACAGGTATCGGACGCTCTAGGTTACAATCGGCAGCGACTACATCTGACATAGGACCAGCGACTCCAGCTACAGCAGCAAGTCGATGGTTCAATTCACAAGCTAAACGATGAGTCATAATACTACCCATAGAGAAACCAGTAGAATATACTCTAGTCATATCTACAGTATATGAAGTTGCAATAGTATCTATCAATGAGGATAAGAAACCAACATCATCTACAGTTCCGTTTAAGGTGATACCAAAAGAACTTGCACCATTATTCCAAGCGGCACCAAGCGGTGAATCTAGTGCTTGCGGGTAGACGACAATAAAGTTCTCTGTATCACTCAAAGCACTTAATCCTACATTCGAGAAATTTGAAATCATATCTCCTAAACCATGCAAGGCAAGTACCAAGGGTGTAGGTGTTTGTGCATCGTAAGTTGTAGGAATATGGAGGATGTAATTGCGTGTTGTTCCATCATAGTCATAGCTTCCATTTATATCTTGGGCATTGAGCATTACGATAGAAAAAAAGCATACAATAGGGAGTAGTAATCGTTTATACATAGTGATTTTATTTTTTAAAATTCGGGATAACTCATGTTTATATTTCTTCTATTTCAAATCCAAGTGTTTGAATATCCTTCCAAAAATTAGGATACGACTTTCCCACGACTTTTGGTTCTTCTATCTGTATTGTACCAAGCATGGAGAGTGGAGCAAAAGCCATTGCCATTCTATGATCTTCATAGGTAGGGAATATAGGTTGAGTAAGTTTGGCTATGCCATTTACACTAAAAAACTCTTTATCGTTTTTATGATCAATGGCATTAAAAGTACATTGTACTTTTGCTAATTCGTTTTGTAAAGCCAGAATACGATCTGTTTCTTTTATTCGCAATGTTTCCAATCCAGTAAAAATACCTTCTACGCCTTTACCAGCACAAACAACTGCTAGGGTTTGTGCAATGTCTGGGCAACGAATAAAATCCCATTCAAATTTTTCTTTGGATAGTTTTGTTTTAGTAAGATGAATACCTGTTTTGGTAAAGGTAGTTTGTACTCCAAAATGGTTCATCATTTCAGTAAGTACAGCATCACCTTGTAATTGTAGCTGACCAAGTCCATCCAAATACAAATCAAGCTCGTCTGCAAAAGCAGCCATTGCATAATAATAAGATGCAGCAGACCAATCCGCTTCAACATCGAATGCTTTTGCTTGATATTTTTGAGGTATAATGGTAATATCGTTTCCATTCCATTCATGCTCAATACCAAAATATTCCATCAAGCGTAAAGTCATTTCGATATATGGGCGAGAAACAATTTTTCCATCCAAATGCAATGCTAAACCATTCGGCAATGTTGGAGCAATCATTAATAAAGCCGAAATATATTGACTACTAACATTTGCCGCAATTGTGAGCTTATTAGATGCACCAAAAGAAGTAGGAGCATTAATTTTGAGTGGAGGATAACCTTCCTTTTCAAGGTAGTCAATAGATGCTCCTAATTGGCGAAGAGCATCGACTAAAACAGCAATTGGTCGTTGCTTCATTCGTTCGGACCCTGTTAAAACTTGCGTCCCTTTTTGTAATGCCAGAAAAGCTGTCATGAATCGGAATGTCGTCCCTGCAGCTCCAGCATCAAATATTGCTTCCTTTGTTTGGAGCAATTCATTTAATGTTTCTGTATCTCTTGATGTTGATAAATAGTTGATCGGAAAATCTTCATCACACAATGCTCGAATAATAAGCACTCGATTACTTATACTTTTAGAACCATCTAAAGTAAGTTTACCTTTTATTGTTCGATTAGCTTTTCGAATTTGGTAAGTTAGGTGATTTGACATATATCACCATTTTATAGTTATCACCTCTTCCAGATCAGGGTGAATACTTTGACCTACAGGACAACCATGTGCAGCAGCTTCTAATAGCTTTTTTTCAATATCAGAGTAGTTATTTGCGGGCATCGAAATATTGATTTCTATTCGAGCAATACGACGAGGATTAGAAGCCATAATTTTTGTAACCTCTGCACTTGCTCCTTCTATATCTATATCTTTATCAGCAGCTTTGATCCCCATTATAGTTAAGGCACAACTAGCCAAAGAAGTCGCAAAAATATCAGTTGGAGAAAAGGCTTCACCTTTCCCTCTATTATCTGTAGGAGCATCAGTTATGATGGTGTTCCCCGATTTTAGGTGTACAGCAGATGTGCGCAATCCGCCCGTGTAAGTTACTTTGGATGTCATGTTTTGTTTTTGTTTATTGGACTTAGTATCGTCAAATAGCCTACAAGGCTAGTATTTTTCTTCGATCAAATGCAATGAAGTAAAAAAACTGCATTCAAGATTTTAATTTTTTAACTAGGCGCTTGTCCTTCTTTTCCATTACTAGCTGCCTTGCCTCTAGCACGTTCGGCTTCTCGTTCTTTTCGTTCAGCCTCCCATCGTTCGTTTTCTTTTTTATCCGCCTTATCGTAAGCGATAATAATTTCTTTAACCAATCGGTGACGCACAACATCTTCGGCAGTTAGATGAACTGTACCGATACCGCCAATATCTGTCAATATTCGAATTGCTTTTACCAAACCAGATTTTTGGTTTCTAGGTAAGTCAATTTGAGAAAGGTCACCTGTAATAATACATTTTGCTGAAGGTCCAATACGTGTCAAAAACATTTTTAATTGAGTAGGTGTAGCATTTTGAGCTTCATCCAAAATAATAAAAGCATTGTCTAAAGTACGACCACGCATATAGGCTAAAGGAGCTACTTCGATCACACGATTCGTCATGAAAAAGTTCAATTTTTCAAGTGGTAGCATATCATCTAATGCGTCATATAATGGGCGTAGATAAGGATCAACTTTATCTTTCAAATCACCAGGTAAAAAACCTAGACTTTCGCCAGCTTCTACGGCAGGACGAGTCAATATGATTTTCTTTACGGTTCGATTTTTTAAGGCACGTACAGCAAGTGCTACAGCAGTATAGGTTTTACCAGTTCCTGCTGGGCCTAAGGCAAAAACAATATCATTTTGATCAGAGGTATCAATTAATCGTTTCTGATTGATTGTTTTAGCTTTGATTGCACGACCATTTCTACCATACAATAAAGCAGCGTTACTATTACCATTGCTTAATTTGTTGGCAAAAGGATTTCCTCCATTAAGAAGGTCTTCAACCGTTTGAATACTCAGTTCTTTATGTTCTTTGAGCATTCGAACCATCATTTCAAATTTGCCTTTGGCATTTTGAGCCATTTTTTTCTCCCCAACCAATTTTAAGTTGTTACCACGAGAAGTGATCGTTAAATCAGGAAATGCCTTCCTTAAGAGGTTTAACTTCACATTTTTCTCACCGTATAGTTCAACAGGATCAATATCTTCTATTGTTAGGATTATTTCGCTTAATATCAAATCTATTTATTTTTTTACGTATTCTAATTTTAAGGAATAGCTTTAAAAGCTCAATTTCGTTCTTTACAATTCCTAAAAGTTAGAAACTTTGTTATTTTGCGTTAAAATTAACTTATTTAGAGTCTTTTCCGAAAGAAAATAACTAAATATTAAAGAAAAACATCTTTTATTACTAGTTCGCTATTAAAATTCTAAATACAATCTTTATGCCTATCGTAACAATTACATCTGATTTTGGTCTTACAGACTACTATGCAGCTATGCTAAAAGGGGCGATTTTAAGTCTAAACGAACAGGTTAATATAGTTGATATTAGCCATAACGTTAAAAATTATGATATCGTTCAAGCAGCTTTCGTTTTAAAAAATGCGTATAGCAGTTTTCCAGAAGGAACGATACATATTATAAGCATCAATAATTTTTATGCCAAGCATAAAAGCTTTCTTGCTATTCGTGAAAATGGTCATTTCTTTATCGGACCAGACAATGGACTTTTCTCGCTTCTATTTGATAAAAAGCCTGAATCTATTTATGAACTCGACTATATCGAAAAAAGCACCTTTCCTCTGAAAGAAGTATTTGCTAAAGCCGTAGGACATATTACAAGTGGCAGGCCTTTCAATGAAGTAGGTCTTCCAATAGAAGCTATTGAGGAGCGGATAAGCATACAACCTATCGTTAGTAAAAAACAAATCAAAGGCTCTATTATTCATATCGATAATTATGAAAATGTCATCGTAAATATTAATCGAGAATTATTTGAACGTGAGCAGAATAAACGAAAATATGCCATTAGTTTCAAACGTAATAAACCATTAACCAAGATTAGAAAGCAGTATTATGATGTACCTGTTGGTGAACCATTATGCCTTTTCAATTCTGCAGACTATCTAGAAATTGCTATCAATATGGGCAAAGCGGCAAGTATGCTTGGGCTCAATATCGACGACACTGTACAAATAGATTTTTTATGATAAAACGAATCGTAAGATTATCTTTCAGACATGAAGAAGTAGAAAATTTCTTAGCTGTATTTGAAAGAAGTAAAGTCAATATCAGCAATTTTGAAGGCTGTTATCATTTGGAGTTGTTGAGAGATAAACAACATTCGAATGTATTTTTTACCTATAGTTTTTGGGAAAACGAAGCAGCCTTAAATCGTTATCGACAGTCGCCTTTCTTTCAAGATACTTGGCAACAAACTAAAGCCCTGTTTAATGATAAACCAAAAGCGTGGAGCCTTGAACTTGTAGATGAAGTAAAATCTTTTTATTTAAAATAGAAGCAATTCTCTCAACCACAATAATGTCAGCGAAAACTATACAACTAACAGATTACAATATCTATATCACCAATTTTTGGAATGACTTAAAACAAGTAATTGGAAAAAAGAACTACTCTAAAGTTGTCGTATTAGTAGACGAAAATACTAGGCAACATTGTTTGCCTATTCTTCAACAACAATTACAACTTGAACAAAAACTTTTAGTTATTGAAATAAAAGCTGGAGAACAACATAAGCATTTTGCAACTTGTCAATATATCTGGGAACAACTATTGGCTCATGGTATAGATCGGCAATCGCTTGCTCTAAATTTGGGTGGAGGTGTTATCGGAGATATGGGAGGCTTTTGTGCTGCTACATTTAAACGAGGAATTGATTTCGTTCAAATTCCAACAACCTTACTATCGCAAGTGGACGCTTCTATCGGGGGTAAATTAGGGATTGATTTTCAGACTATCAAAAACTGCATTGGCTTATTTAAAAATCCACAAGCTGTTTGTATTGATCCTGTTTTCTTGAAAACACTTCCAATAGAGGAAGTCAGAAGTGGTCTCGCTGAAATTATCAAACATAGCCTCATAGCAGATGAAATTCAATGGAAAAATTTAATGACAATCGAAGATCTAAATACGGTCGATTGGTCAAGCATTTTAGTCCCCTCTTTAGGGATCAAAAAGACAGTTGTTGAAGAAGATCCATTCGAAAAAGGCTGGAGAAAAATCCTCAATTTTGGTCATACTATTGGGCATGCAGTAGAAAGTCATGCCCTCGAAAGTTCTCATCCGCTTTTGCATGGCGAAGCTATTGCAATTGGAATGATTTGCGAATCGTATTTATCATATAAGCAAACGAATCTTCCTGAAGAAAGTTTGAAGGAAATTACCCATTTTATTCTCCATATTTATGGAAAAAGAATAATTGATAAAACATCTTATCCTGATTTGCTTGATTTGATGACAAAAGACAAAAAAAATGAAAATGATCAGATTAACTTTACCATGCTCCAATCTATTGGAAATCCGTTAATTAACCAGATTTCTGACCCCAAAACCATACTCGAAAGCCTTGATTACTACTGTTCTCTATGAGTTATCGTGTAAAAATGAGGGTCAAAAACTAGTGCTTAATCCACTATTCTGTATATTTGTACGTCTCTCGGGAAATGATAATATGATTTTAGCGTCATATTATTGTGATTAAACATACTATTTAGCTAAAATATAAGCAAAAGAGATCGCAACATTAGACTACTCAAAATAGTTTAGTAATGGATGAATAATTAGTTTCCGATTTGGGGATAGAAATTTTGTTGCTAGTCGAGGCATTTTTTGAG
>JAHDIP010000151.1 GCA_020630735.1 Saprospiraceae bacterium
CGAATATTGTCCACAATTTCTTGCACCTCTTTTGGCGGTGGAGGCGTTAAGCGAGAAACAATGAGCGAGACAACTAAGTTGACTACCATCGCAATTGTCCCAAAGCCTTCAGGTGAAATACCGAACCACCAATCTTCTTTTGTGCCACCACCAAAACCTTGGAGTTTATATTTGATCATATAAAAAAGCATCAAGGAGATGCCAACCACCATTCCAGAAATCGCACCTTCTCGATTCATGCGTTTATCAAAAATGCCGAGTATGATAGCAGGGAAAAAAGAAGCGGCAGCTAAACCAAATGCCAATGCTACCGTAGCAGCCACAAAACCTGGTGGATTAATACCAAAATAACCAGCAACCAAAACAGCGAAGATCGCACCGATACGAGCAGACAATAATTCGCCTTTATCCGAAATGTCAGGTTTGATTTGCATCTTGATCAAATCGTGAGAAATAGAAGTCGAAATCACTAAGAGTAAACCAGCAGCAGTAGATAGGGCGGCAGCCAATCCACCAGCCGCCACTAAGGCAATCACCCAATTCGGTAAGCCTGCAATTTCAGGATTGGCGAGTACCATAATATCACGGTCGATGGTCAATTCATTTGCGTCTTTATCAGCGACATATTGAATGCGCCCATCGTTATTTTTATCTTCAAACTTGATGAGCCCAGTTTCTTCCCATTTTGAAAACCATTCGGGCATCATAGCATATTCTGTATTGCTGACGGTATTGATTAAATTGGTACGAGCGAAGACAGCAATAGCTGGTGCAGTGGTATACAAAATTGCAATAAACACCAAAGCATAACCAGCCGACTTTCGAGCATCCCTAACTTTAGGTACTGTAAAAAAACGAACAATTACATGAGGTAGTCCTGCTGTACCAACCATTAAAGCGAAGGTAATCGCAAAGACATCAATCATAGATTTGCTCCCTTCCGTATAGGCACTAAAACCCAACTCTTGTTGTAAACCATCGAGTTTGTCGAGAAGATAAACGCCAGAGCCATCCGCTACCGTTCCACCAAAACCAAACTGTGGAATGACATTCCCCGTCATAGCAATAGAAATAAAAATAGCAGGAACCATATAGGCAAAAATGAGAATGCAATATTGAGCAACTTGTGTGTAGGTAATTCCTTTCATTCCTCCAAGGACTGCATAGATGAAGACCAAAGCCATTCCGATAAAGACACCTGTATTAATTGGTACTTCCAAAAATCGAGAGAAAACAACACCAACCCCACGCATCTGTCCAGCCACATAAGTAAAGGAAACAATCACCGCACAGATCACTGCAACCGTCCGAGCAATATTGGAATAATAACGATCACCAATAAAATCAGGTACAGTAAATTTTCCAAACTTCCGCAAATAGGGAGCTAGCAATAAAGCGAGTAATACATAACCACCAGTCCAGCCCATCAGATAAACTGCTCCATCATATCCCATAAAAGAAATCAGTCCTGCCATTGAAATGAACGAAGCAGCAGACATCCAATCGGCAGCAGTAGCCATACCATTAGCGAGTGGATGTACATCACCACCTGCCACATAAAATTCTTTTGTCGTACCTGCTCTTGCCCAAATAGCGATGGCAATATATAAGGCGAATGTAAGTCCTACGATTAAAAAAGTCCAGTATTGAACACTCATTGTTGTTAGTTTTTATTGTTAAAGTAAGATCGCTTCCACGAAGCTGCGAGAGGTGAGACCGTCTCCATAAATGGAGACTGCGAGAAGCGAGATGTACGATATAGAGTGTCTCGCTTCTCGCAGTTCCGAAGGAACGGTCACACCTCTCGCAGCGCAGCGATCTCATTCCTCATCGACACCATACTGTTTATCCAATTTATTCATCAAATAAACATAGACAAAAATGAGGACGACAAAAACATAAATCGCACCCTGTTGGGCAAACCAAAAACCTAATTTGAAACCACCAATACGTATGCTGTTTAGTTGGTCAACTAGGAAAATTCCGAATACGTAGGAAACTAAAAACCAAATTGATAGGAGTATAAGTACATATCGAATATTGGTTTTCCAGTAAGCTTCTAAATCTTTATTTGACATAATGGATAGTTTATATGGGAATGAAGATAAATAAAAAGCCAAGAAAAACTAAAATATGAATTCATATTATTGTTGTTTATTATACCGTCAAAAAATAACTTTTTGGATTGGAAAGTATGCTTTTTATATTGTAAATTGCAGTAGAATTATTTGACCCTCGCTTTTTATCAATTCCTCTGCACCAATTTAAACCCACTTACCGAACATTATTTTAGTACTAAATTAAAACTATGAATTTTTGTAATAAGGTGTTACTAACACTAGTTATATGTGTAAGTTTCGCCGCAACTGCATTTACCCAACCTACAGGCTTTACAGACGAACTATATGTAGGAAGCTGGAGCAACGCTGTCGGAATGACCTTCGATGATAATGGACGTATGTATGTCTGGGAAAAAAGAGGAATGGTTTGGATTGTTGATCAAGATGGAAACAAATTACCCAATCCTTTAATTGATATTCGAGAGGAGGTCGGCAACTGGAGAGACTTCGGTCTTCTTGGTTTTGCACTTGACCCAAACTTCCTTTCTAATGGTCGTTTTTATCTCAATTATTTAGTTGACCGTCACCATTTATTATATTTCGGAACTAACAATTACGATTCGGGAACCAATGAATATTTTGATGCAACTATTGGGCGAATTACTCGATATACTGCTGAAGCTTCTTCTAACTATTCAACAACGGATTATGATAGCCGACAAGTTTTAGTAGGCGAAACACCTGGAACAGGAATGCCTAGTTTGCATCAGTCGCATGGTATCGGTTCTTTGGTTTTTGGAACAGATGGAACCTTGTTGGCCTGTTTTGGTGATGGAGCAAGCTATAGTTCTGTCGATCAAGGTTCAGCTTCAGAGACTTATTATCAACAAGCGATTGATGATGGAATTATTCCAGCAAATCATAATATCGGTGCTTATCGTTGTCAACTATTAAGTTCTCATAATGGAAAAATTTTACGTATTGATCCTGAGACAGGAGATGGCGTTCCTTCCAATCCTTTTTATCAAGCAGCAAATCCTCGTTCGGCAAATTCTCGTACATGGTCATTAGGTGTGCGTAATCCATATAAGATGTGTAAGCGGCCAGGCACGGGGAGTCATTTTCCTGAAGATGCTGATCCAGGGTCATTTTATTTTGGAGATGTTGGTTGGACAAAAGGAGAGGAGTTAAATGTCATTAATGCGCCAGGGCAAAACTTTGGTTGGCCGAAGTACGAAGGCATGACACATCAACCTGGCTACAATAATAGTACTTATGCTCCGTCTTCTCATGAGCTGGCAAAAGTCGATTGGAGAACAGGAACTCCAAGGGCTTCTGTTAATGGGACGATTTATAACATTGGCTCTAGTGAAGTGCCTGGTCCTTCCTTTCCAGGGAATGCTTCTACAGGAGGTACTTGGTACACTGGTACTGACTTTCCTGAAGAATACCAGAATACCTATTTTCATGCTGATTATGGTGGCAAATGGATTCGTAATTTTGTGTTTGATGAAAATGACCAACCTGTAGAAGTCAAAAACTTTATTGATAATGGAGGTTCTATTGTTGGTCTGGCAACACATCCTATCGAAGGAGCATTATATTATGTCAAGTATCCAAGTGAGATTCGAAAAGTGAGCTATACTGGTTCGCAAAGTTTTGATCCAATTGCAATTGCAACTGCAAGTTCTTATTCGGGAGCAGGTCCACAAACGATCTCGTTCAATGGTGGGCAATCTTATGATCCTGATGGTGGTAACTTGTCATACAACTGGGATTTTGGTGATGGTTCTACTTCAACAGATCCATATCCTGTTCATGGTTTTACACCAAGCACTAATAACCCAATTAATTATACAGTCACGTTGACGGTAACAGATAACGAAGGCGATACTGGAGAAACAACGTTTACGATTTCGCTAAATAATACGGCACCGATAATTATTTTTACAAGTGTTGATGGGATCAATACTTTCAATTCTACAACAGGTGCAAATCTATCGCTTAGTGCAAGTGTAGCTGATAACGAAAGTCCAAATAGTGCCTTGAGTTATGAATGGCAAGTGTCCTTATTTCATAACAATCATCATCATGAGGAGCCAGTTGTCACTAGTCCAACATCTACAGCGGTTCTTTCTCCAATTGGTTGCGATGGTACAACCTACTGGTATCGAATCCGATTGACCATTACAGATCCACAAGGATTAAGTAATACATTTTATAAAGACATTTTTCCAGATTGTGCAGAGACAAATCAAACGATTGCGTTTAATGCTTTGGCAGATAAAGAATTGGGTGATCCTGATTTTACGATATCAGCAACAGCAAGTTCTGGTTTAGATGTTCAATTTTTTGTTGTTGATGGTCCAGCACTAATTGTTGGTAATGAAGTACAATTAACAGGAGTTGGTGAAGTGACAATTCGAGCAATTCAAAGTGGTAATGAAACTTATGCACCTGCTGTAGCTGTTGAGCAAAGCTTCTATGTTTTCAATCCTGATGCACCAACAGATAATGTATCGCCATCTGTTATTTTGAGTACAGCTAGTAATAGTGTAAGTGAACCGTTCACGGTCTATGCGACCTTTAGTGAGCCCGTAACAGGTTTTGCGTTAAACGATATTGCTGTGACAAATGGAGCCTCATCAAACTTAGTAGGAAGTGGAACCTATTACTCATTTACGGTAAGTCCAACAGCAAGTGGAGCGGTAACGGTAAAGGTAAATGCGAATGGAGTATTTGATATTGCCAATAATGGTAATACCGCATCGAATACACTTACGGTTGATTATTCTTCTTGTACAGACAATGATAATGATGGTTTTTGTGCAGCAGATGATTGCAATGATAATAATCCTAATTTACCAACAACACCTGGTACGACTTGTAATGATGGAAATGCCAATACCGAAAACGATGTCATCTTAGCCGATGGTTGTACTTGCGAAGGTACGCCGATTGGTGGTGGAAGCTGTTCAGATATTTCTATCTCTGCAGATGGAAGTACGATAATAGTAGGTGGGTTTAGTGCCTACCCGAATATGAACATAACTGTGTTTAATAGTTCGTGGGGAACAGTTGATAATTGTGTGGGTGATTGTGGTAGTTCGTTTTCTTCAATAAGCTTGGCTAATGGTTCTTACTTCGTAAGTGTCAAATCATTTGATATGAACTGGCAACCAGAATGCGACATTTTTGAAACTATCCAAGTAGGTGGTGGCGGTTGTACGGATAATGATAATGACGGTTTTTGTGTAGCAGATGATTGCGATGATAATAATCCAAACTTGCCAGCAACAGTTGGCTCGGCATGTAATGATGGCAACGCAAATACGAATAACGATGTCATTCAAGCAGACGGTTGTACTTGTCAGGGTACACCAATTGGTGGTGGAGATTGTGCTGATATTCAAATAACGACATCAGGAAGCACGATTTCTGTAAGCAATTTAACAGGCTTTGATCATGTCAATGTTCAAATTTTTAATAGTGCTTGGGTAGTCGTCGAAAGTTGTTTTGACGATTGTGGTGCTACTTATACAACTCCTGCTTTGGCTGATGGTTCCTACCAAGTTATTGCCCGAACTTACTCTGCTGCATGGGTTGGTATTTGTGATATTTTAGAAACGAATATACAAGTAGGTGGCGGCGGTTGTACAGATAATGATAATGACGGTTTTTGTGCAGCAGATGATTGCAATGATAATAATCCAAACTTACCAACGACTGTTGGATCGGCTTGTAATGACGGAAATCCAAATACATCTAATGATGTCATTCAAGCAAATGGTTGTACTTGTCAAGGAACGCCAGTAGGTGGCGGAAGTTGTTCTGATATTGTTGTCTCAGCAGATGGAAGTACGATTGTCGTTGAAGGAATTGGAAACTTTCCACACATAAGTATAACAGTATTTAATAGCTCTTGGGCAACGGTTGAAAGTTGTGTGGATAATTGTGGTAGTCCTTTTTCTACAAATAATTTAGCTGATGGAACTTACTACGTAAGTGTCAAATCTTTTGATGTAAATTGGCAGCCTGATTGTGATCTTTTAGAAACCATACAAGTCGGCGGTGGTGGCTGTACCGATAATGATAACGACGGTTATTGTGCAGCGAATGATTGTGATGACAACAATCCAAATTTACCAACGACTGTCGGATCGACTTGTAATGATGGAAATCCAAATACGACGAATGACGTTATCCAAGCAGACGGTTGTACTTGTCAAGGAACAACAACAGGAGGAGGTAATTGCAGTAACATTGCGATAAGTAACACTACAAATAGTATTTCGATAAGTGGTCTCGAAAGTTTCCCACACATGAACATAAAAATATTCAATAGTTCATGGGCAACTGTTGATGGATGTTTGGATGATTGTGGGACAACATTTACAGCAAGTGACTTATCAGGAGGCACGTATTATGTAAGTGTCAAACCGTTTGATGCTTCGTGGCAACCTATATGCGATATTTTAGAGCCGATACAAGTAGGCTCAAATTTAGAAATAGGAGACCAATCTATCTTGTATTTAGCAACTCAAAAAATGGGTAGAATGGTAAGTATAGAATGGGCAACCAATACTAATGATAAAAGTGAACGGTATTTGATAGAGCGATCAAATAATGGGGAGCATTATTATGACTATATGGAAGTAACGAGTACGAATGAACAAAGTAACGCTCTTATCCGTTATCAACAAATAGATGGAGAACCATTATTAGGAGAAAATCATTATCGAATAAAAGAAGTTCGAAAAGATGGTTCGATTCATTATACTAATGTTCAAAAAGTTGTTTTTACGATAGATATTACTAACTTTAGTCTTTTTCCAAACCCTTCGAGAGGAAACATATTTGTTAATTTAACACCTTATGTAGGAAAAGCTGCAACAATAGTAATTTACAATTATTCTGGCCAGAAAATCGATGACTTAGCGTTAGAGGCTATCCCAGAATATCCTATTCGATTTGATTTAACTAATCAAGTGAATGGGATGTACACAATCAGTATTAAGGTAGAAGGCTATAAGCCTATTACAAAACCTTTTGTGCTGAATCGGACGTATTAAAACGTCCTTTCGTCATCCTTCCCCAGATATGGATGATTATCCCTAATCGATATATGAGCCGATCTTTTTGATCGGCTCTCTTTTTGCCTAAAAAGAACAACCCGAAAATTATAGTATTTTCGGGCTGTCTTTTTTACTCAACTTTCAATAATTTACTAGTACATTGTAATATAATTTTTAATTAACTTCTGTTAATGTATACTAGTTCGTCTTCACAAATTTCTTTATAATAGATTGTTGATCTGTTGTAATAACGTTGACGTAGTATATACCTGCAGGAAGAACGGCAATATTTACCTGTAACTCATTATTCTCGGTACGAAGTGTCTTTACTGTTTGTCCATTAATGTTATTGATTGATAACTCGCTAATGTTTTCGGAAGGAAGAACAATATTGAGGATATCTTTTACTGGATTAGGGTAAAGTTGAATGTCTTGTGAAGAACGAAGTAGTGTATTCATTTCTTCTAAACTAGTAGCAGTAGTAAACTCATAATTCGGACTCCAGTTTGTCCAACTAGCAGCACATTTTGTTTTTAGTTTGTACTTGTATGTAGTATTTGGAGTTAAATTAATAACGTTGAGAACATTGGTGTTATAAGTATCCGTATTCCAAACACTACCTGGTACTTTTGCCTTGTATTTTACTTTATACTTTTCATCGCCAGTATTGGTTGACCAACTAACCCTTGCACTAGTACCCGTAATATTCGTAACGGTAGAAGATGCTGGGTAATCACATATATCCATAAGCGTAGTGAAGGAATAAGTGCTTGACCAAACTGAATTGAGGGTAGTACAATTTGTCTTTACTTGATATTGATAAGTCGTATTAGGAGTCAAGCCATTCAAGAAACGGAATGTTTCTACACCACCTGTTTGAACCTCTGTCCAGACACCACCAACAGGACGATATCGTACTCTATATTTTACAGCATCGGCTGCAGCAGTCCAACTTATTCGAGCTGCATTTCCACTTAATACCATAGAGGTAATGTCGGTAGGAGGCAAACAAGAAGGAGGAGCATTTACCGTAACATTATACACAAAATGGTAACTACAATCCATCATTAAATCATGAATCGTCAATCGATACTGAGCATCTTGTATAGGACAGATATCTATCATCATCATATTTGGTGTTTCTATTACTTCTGTTTCAGATGTCCAGTCAACAGACATCATCATAAACATCAAATCAGTACCTATTGGAATGCATTCACCAGCATCAATTTCAAGATATTCTTCTACATACTCACAAGGTTCTAAAACGTTGACGGTTACTGTTTCTGTAGCCTGACAACCATTTCCATCAATTTTTACCAATGCGTAAGTGCTTGTACCTTGAACACATGCTTTAGTATACGGATCGGAAGGATTTTCTAAGCCGTCAGAAGGTTCCCAGTAATACGTTGCATTAGGATCAGGATTAGGATTTCCTATTAGAACACATTGTCCAGTATAAACAGAAACATCACCTTCTGTATCTACTTTACATGGATCAACAGAAACAATAATTTCGTCTCTATATTCACAACCATTTTCTTCATCTATAACAAGGAGAGAATATATTGTCGTTTCTTCTGGACAAGCCTTAGGGGCGAATGCTGTAGGATCAGATAAACCATCAGCAGGAGACCATTCATATATACAAGTATTACAAATTGCATCATAAGCATTTAGTTGAACACATTCATCAGGGTTGATCGTAATGTCTTCGCCGAGATCAAAAGGAAGACAAGGCGGTCCGTAATTGATAATATAATTTTCACCACCATCAAAAATTTCTTGTCCTGTTTCTTCGGTATGTATTTGTTCAATTCTTAAATTGAATGTCGTTTTTTCATCAAATTGTTCATTTAAAAAAACACCTGGTTCTATTTTAAAAATTTCTTCAGCATTCATTTGAATACCTTCGATGCAAGCATCCGTTTGGAATAATTGGATTGCATTATTTCCAATTGGCTCTATTCCATATCCTTGGTAGCCACCTTCTTCCCATCTGGCATATAATTCAGGTGCCATATTAATTCTCACCTCACCAATATCCATTAGTGCTATGCCATTAGGAGCAGGAGGAGCATTAAACTTGAGCTTAATTTGTGTAGGAGTAAGGTTGCCTCCAACAATAACAGGTCCTAATAATTTTATAGCTCCAGGAAAGACATCCTCTACATCTACATTTTTCCAAGCCACATTATTATTCTCTCGTGTATAGTCAGCAATATTTATGCTTCCAGCTGGCTCGTACGTCATCGGGTCATCGGTAGAAATAATTCTAGACAGTAAACAAACATGAGAAGTCGTTTCACCAAAGTCAGCTGGGTTAAGCGGATACCAAGGTACTTCGATCACCGTTGATTCACCAGGTTGAAGTGTTGGAATCATAGGGGGATTCGTCACATCGGTAATCTGATCACCGTATAATAAAGGTCCAATATAATAACTATTCCAATGCGATGGCCAAGGACCAGCACCTGCAAATGCCTTTGTAAAATAGACTCTAAGTTTGGCGCCACTCATTGGTTCGCATCCTCTATTGTGCACTTTTACATACACATAATTAGGATCATTAAAAATAGGATCAATATATTCTGGATTTTGATGTCTAGTAGCATCAGTAAGGTATTGAGTAGATAAACTTACGTCTTGGTTTCTTCTTACCCAAATATCTGGACTTTCGTAGCTATAAAATGTGTGAGGTTCATCACCATAATCGCTATTCGTATCTTTAGTGTATAAATCTTTTGCAGGAATAGGAGGGCTAGGTAATAGTCCTTGGCATTCACATTGATAATCCCAGTATACATCATCTATATAAGAATGCCATAGCCAAAAGATGGCTGCTGCTGGTGCATTGGTTGTTCCACCCATACTACCACCTATAGCTACATGGACACTATTGTGCTCGCATTCCAAATCATTCGCAAATTGATCAATCGCACTACCTGTTCTGGAGCCGCAACCATAGTTAAAGGTACCAGAAGTATAGTTGCATATACTGGGTACAGAATTGAATCGGGTGAAATCATACCAACCAGTTGAATTAGGGTTTTGATTGGTTAATAAAGGTCTGCCAGGAAGTACAGAAGTTCCATTATAAAACTCATTAGGAATACTTGTAGTAGGGTCCCATTTTGGAAGAGGTACATATTTGCTACCTCCATCTTGCGTGAGTAGATAGGCTTCCATCCCTTGAATATAGCCACGATGCCACGACAAAAAATATTCATTGTAATTGTGGATACCTGGAGTTGTTGAATGTGAAGCAACAGCACCTGTTGTACTAAGATAAACCATCATCATATCTCTTAGTTCTGCTCGTTCTGTAGGCGAAAAACTGGAGATGGAAGGACGTCTACCGCCAAGTGCGTCTACTGGGGTAGAAAAGAAAGTACTTAGTAAAAGTACGATTACTAGAGGAAACATCTTTAGTAAAGAGTAGGGGATAAGGTTAGTTGTCATTTTAATGAGGTGTTTGTTGATTAGTAAATCATTTGGTTTGGAGGATTTCATGATTTTGATGAAATTTTAATAGTGAAAAAATAAGATTATTATCTATGTTTATGAGAAAACATTAGTCCTTTGATGTTAAGTAAAAGAAGTGTTTAGGTTAGATCTATTCTTTCTATTTGGATGAGTGATATTATTACTCTTTTATATGTATAGAAACGGAAAAAGGAAAGTGTAACAGTTTTGTTGTAAAAAAGTAATTTGCTAGGAAGGAAGATTAAGAATATTACTTATGGTTGATGCTCAGTAGTTCTAATCGTAGGGTAATCCGAAAACTATTTTGGTTTCAGTATAGATTTAATTATGAAAGGGATTTCGGGTGGTAAGTACTCGGTCAAAAAAGTAACTTATTTCTGTCCAAGCACTTAAAATGATATAAATAATGTGCTAAAAATAAAAAAGCACCATAAGTCAATAGACTTAAAGTGCTTTTAGTGACCACGGAAGGACTCGAACCTTCAACCCTCAGAGCCGAAATCTGATATTCTATCCATTGAACTACGCGGCCTTGTCTTGCAAAAGTACATCACAGATATTTAACAAACAAACAAAATTGGAAAGTAGTTCAAAAAAAGACTTGTTAACCGCATTATGATTACGATTAACAAGTCTAAAAAGACCTAGCACATAAGTTTTGTGCTAGGTCTGCAAGAACCAGAGGTTCTCTAAACCATGTATTTTAAATGAAGTAAAATGTTTACTTCATAATTTTTTCAGTTAAACGATCAGCTTCATTAGCAATCGTAAATACAAATAAACCTTTAGTAGGGATATTGAAATGTACTTCGTTTTGACCTTCCTGTACATAAATACTTTGACTAGTAACTTCTTGTCCCATCAAGTTGAAAACTTGTAAGGTATAAGAACCTTCTTCAACAGCATTAAAACTCACATCAAGATCATCTCCTGAACGAATAATATTACTTAATTCTAATTTTTTCGTTTTAGGAACATTTACTGTTTGTAGTAAAGAAACGGTGTACTTTCCATCAAAATCAACTTGACGAATCATGTAATAATTGTCGCCTGCAATAGCATTTTTATCAACGAAAGCATATTCAGTAGTTTCAAGAGTTGTTCCTTGACCATTTACTTCACCAATTGATTGGAAGTCCTTGCCGTCAGCACTTCTTAATACTTCAAAGTATTCGTTATTTGTTTCGCTAAGTGTTTTCCATTTGAGTACGACATTACGTTCGTCTAAAGATGCTTCAAAATTGCTAAATTCTACAGGTAAAGAAAAGAGAACTGTTCCTCCAAGACAAGCTCCCGTGTGATCGTATTCGCAAATGTAATCTGCGAGAGGAGGTTGGTAAAGAAAAATGAGCCCTACATTTGCTTCAGGAACATTTAATTGCTCAGGGCAATCAGGGCCGCAAAGAATTTGTTGCGCATTGCTACTCGTATTAAAGAATAAACAAGCGAGTACAAAGAGAGTAAAAGTTTTGTTTTTCATGGCGTTGCTTTTTTTTAAGTAAATCGATTTTTGAATCATAGGATTAAAATTTTTTAAGGATAAAATGTTCGGATATGTTTATAAATCGTTCATGAATATTTCACTTATGTTAAGTGGAATACCTTTTATTTTAATATTATCGTTTTTTGGAATAAAATAGGTGGAAAAGCAGTGAAAATAATGGTGTTAGGTCTAGTTGTTGTCTGTAATGTATAGACATGTGGTTATGCGTTTTTTTCATAGTTTATTTCTGTTTTTGTTCAGTTGCTTCTAATGAATAGGTTACAACATTTTCATATATACCAAATATTATACCATTTTTGAATGTGAATGAAAATGTTTCAAAAAAATTAACTTTTTTTACCCTACTTTACCCAACATATCTCACTTTTTATCTGTTTTAGTAAAAGGATCGTCTAAATAAGCGGGTGCATTCCTAAGATTCTTGTACTTTTACACCCTGAAATGGAGAAAAATATATGTCAACACTGAACAAACAAGAAGAAGAGAAAAAAACAAAGCTAAGTAAAGAGAGTTTGCGAGAGGCAATAAAGGTATTTGAGTATATCCGACCGTACAAATGGTCATTTTTCGTAGGTCTAATCTTACTTTTCTTATCGAGCATGGTTTTTATGATTTTTCCGTATCTGATCAAACTAATGGTGGATATTGCAGAAGGAAAATCAGAATATGCTATTACACTAAATGATACGGGCTATTTATTAGTAGCTATACTATTTGCACAAGGTTTTGTGTCTTACTTTAGAGTCACACTCTTTGCTAAAGTAAGTGAAAATGGTATTGCAGATGTGCGCCGAGCCTTGTACCAAAAATTGATTGCCTTACCTGTTATTTTTTATGAACAAAGTAGAGTAGGAGAATTGATCAGTCGTCTTACTGCTGATGTAGAACAACTATATAGTGCCTTTTCGATTACGCTAGCAGAATTTCTTCGCCAGTTAATCATTTTAGTTTTTGGACTGATTATGTTGGCTGTACTAACGCCACGTTTATCGCTCATCATGTTAGCCTGCTTTCCCTTGATCGTTGTTGGTGCATTTTTCTTTGGTCGTTATATCCGAAAACTATCCAAAGAACGACAAAAAAAATTAGCAGATACCAATACGATATTAAGCGAAACCATGCAGTCTATTAATACCGTAAAATCATTTACTAACGAATGGTTTGAAGTAGCTCGTTATGGTGGTGCTGTAGATGGCGTGGTAAAGGTGGCCTTGAAGTTTGCTTCAGGTCGAGCCATCTTTTCGGTGTATATTGTTAGTGTTCTTTTTGGAGCCTTGTTTTTTATTATTTGGAATGCGGCAATAATGGTGCAACGAGGCGATATGACTTCAGGTGATTTGATTGCCTTTGTCGCCTATACGATGATATTGGGGGGAGCAATTGCAAGTCTAGGAAATTTTTATACTCAACTCCTAGGAGCTGTGGGGGCAACCGAACGACTTCGAGAAATTTTGGCAACAGATACAGAAGTAGATATGGATAAAAAGCCGAATAGTAATACGCCTAAATTACGTGGTGCTATCGAATATAAAAATGTCCACTTTCGTTATCCAACCAGAGATGATGTACCTGTGCTAAAAGGTATTGATTTGAAAATAGCTCAAGGAGAAAAGGTTGCCTTAGTTGGATCGAGTGGCGCAGGAAAGTCAACGATGTTTCAATTACTACTTCGGTTTTATGATATTCAAGAAGGAGATATTTTAGTAGATGACAAAAGTATTTTTGATTATGATATTTCGGCTTACCGACACAATATAGCTGTTGTTCCACAAGAGGTATTATTATTTGGAGGAACGATAAGAGAAAATATTCTGTACGGAAAACCTGACGCTAATGAAAGGGAGATAATTGAAGCAGCGAAGCAGTCCAATGCTTGGGAGTTTATTAGCTCCTTTCCTGAAGGTATGGAGACGATTGTAGGCGAACGAGGTATCAAACTTTCGGGAGGTCAACGCCAACGTATCGCAATCGCTCGGGCCATTTTGAGGAATCCTTCTATTTTATTACTAGACGAAGCGACCTCTTCTCTAGATGCAGAGTCAGAACGAGTAGTACAAGATGCCTTGAATAAATTGATGGAAGGTCGAACGTCTATTATCATTGCGCACCGTCTGGCGACTATCCGAGAAGTAGATCGTATCTATGTAATGGATCAAGGACAGATCGTAGAGCAAGGTACACATGATGAGCTTTCTGTTGTAGAAGATGGCATCTATAATAACTTGGCTAAACTACAATTTGAACCAATAAATTCTTAAAGGAATGTCGTCGGGGCAATACAATGATCGATTTATAAAATTAAGTAATGAACAAATCGTAAAAGTTGTTCTAATTACACTTCTCGTCTTTGCAACGATTATTTTTGCTTCTTTCGAACTGATGCATTTTAGCAATACCTTTGGTGTCAAAAAATTGGTCTTTACTTTTTTGATCTTAGGTTTGTTATTTGGATTAGGGCTTGGATATATATTGAGCAAAAAGGTGAAAGAAAACATGGAAAAAACAGTAATCATTGTTTTGTGTTCTATTTTTACAATGATCTTGATGCCCATTCTTGGTCATTTTACCAACCGAAAAATAGCCTCCGAAAAAGTAGTCGAACAAGTCAAACTCTCTCAAGTTAACATTTATGGAAGTAGCCGTTTTGGAATTCCTGAAGATGGCGAAATGCTGCCAGAAGGTTTTCATATCTTCATTATTCGAAACAACAAACCTGAACGAATCCGACTAGCAGAAAATATTTATGCAGGCTTCGAAAAAGGGGCAACAGTAGAACTGTCTACTAGAAAAGGATTATGGGGTTTTGATTTTGTAGCTTTATAAAATAGACAATGACGATCCAATACAACCATTCTTTACTTCCTTATAATACTTTTGGTATTGATGTAAAAGCAGCTGCTTTTGTAGAAATTGATAGTATTGAAACGCTTCAAGAAGTTTTAAAATCAGATCAAAAACGGCCACTATTCATCCTCGGAGGTGGAAGTAATATGTTGCTCACCAAAAAGGTAAATGCACTCGTCCTAAAAAATAATATTCAAGGGATTAATATCAAACGGAATTATAAAAAGAGTATTCATGTTTCCGTTGGAGGAGGTATGAATTGGCATAGCTTCGTTTTATGGTGTATTAAGTATGGTTTTGGTGGTGTCGAGAATTTATCACTTATACCAGGGACAGTAGGTGCTGCACCGATCCAAAATATCGGTGCCTATGGTGTAGAATTAAAAGATGTTTTTCATCAATTAGAAGCAATTAATCTGAACACAGGAAAGCTGCGAATTTTCAAAAAAGAAGATTGCCAGTTCGGCTATCGAGATAGTATTTTTAAGCGAAAGCTAAAAGGAAAATATTTTATCACCAAGGTGGTCTTGAAACTTTCTAAATATCCTACCATTAATGATTCTTATGGAGCTATCAAAAAAATAATTGAAGAAGCGAGTATTGATAATCCTACAATAAAAGATATAAGTGATGTAGTGATAAAAATTCGTTCTAGCAAATTACCTGACCCAAAAGTACTAGGCAATTCAGGTAGTTTTTTCAAAAATCCAGTCATCACTAAGTCTCAGTTTTTGAAGTTGCAAAAAGCATTTCCTAATATTGTTTTTTATGACCAACCAGACGGAAAAGTAAAAGTACCCGCAGGTTGGCTCATCGAACAATGTGGCTGGAAAGGCAAGCGAGTAGGTAATACAGGAAGCCATAAAAATCAATCACTTGTTCTTGTTAACTATGGCGGAGCTACAGGCAAAGAAGTGAAAAAACTCGCCTTTAAAATTGTAGCATCAGTTGAGAAAAAATTTGGAATTGCCTTAACTCCTGAGGTGAATATTATAGA
>JAHDIP010000433.1 GCA_020630735.1 Saprospiraceae bacterium
CTTAATATTATTTTCATCAATTCATTTAGCTTCGTTTTTTAGATTTTTTGTTTTTATTACTTTTTGATTTTTTATTTTTATTTTTCTTGCTATTCAGTTTCCAACCAACACCAAAGGTAAATGGGTTGAATAAAACTTCGTTACCTTCTCCTTTACCATTCACATTAACCGTCAAACTCGTTTCATCATATTCAGAATTCCAGTATTTATAGCCAAGTACACTCGTTTCAAAAGACAAAATAATTTTCCACCAAATACGATATTCAAGTCCTAGACCTACACGTAAACCCGTTTCGTAATTTGAGTATTTGATTAAATTTTCGACTCCAGCTAAGCCACCTGTTTCTTCTCCTTTATATTTTCCAAAGTTCAAATTAATATCACTATAAACCAACGCCGATAGACGTTTACTTACTGTAAATTGTCGTTCTAAACCAAATTTCGCAGTAATATCATTTATTCGACCAGTAAAATCAAAAGCATCATCAATAGGAAACTCCTCTTCTTTCAAAAAATGTTTTGTGCGCTTATATTCTAATGACAACCGTTTTATAAATTTACTTTCATTCGTAAACTTGTAGACCAAGTCCATTGAAAAATCTTTGAAATCAGTCGTATTAATGCCTGTTATTTCATTTTCTATTTTTTCTGTAAAGGACTTTTGCAACTCTGCTTTATTAAAGCGTAATAACACTCTTCTCCAATCTTGAGCCTCTGATGTATAAGATACCAAACAAGCGAAAAAGGCAATTATAATTTTGATCTTCATGTTTATTTTTTTTCAATACTTCAAGGAATATTTTATGAACGCTTCTTTTTCTGAAACTAGTATGTACTTCTTTTATTTTTAAATTTCTTTAAGCTTTTGCTCAATTACCTTGGCTAATAAATCGGCAGCTTTCGGATAATTCCGAAACCACAATTCAGGTTCAATCATTTCAATTTCGGCTAAGCAAAGCTGGTTATTATTATCCCAAAAAACATCCACTCGAGCATATACTGGAGAAGGGTCAAAATATTGCATAACTGTTTCTGCAAAATTAACTTCTTTTTCAGTCGGGTTATATTCGTAAACCGTTCCACCCCAATCATCCTGAACTCTAAAGTCACCTTGTTTTGCTTTTTTCAAAACAGCATGGCTATATTTTCCGTCAAACATCATAAAAGATAATTCACCTTTAAATAATATTCGATACTGAAATTCTTGAAGAATGAATGCTTCTTTTTCTATTAATTCGTTGAATGTACTTTCTACTTCAGATACTGTTGATTTGTTAATTCGATAGGTATGTCTGGCTCCAGCAGCCACAACAGGTTTTATGATCGCCTCTTTCCAATTCGTCGTGTCTAATATTGTTGCTAAACTTCGTTTTTCTCCAACTTCTAAAAATAAGCTTGGCGCAACATTTATACCTGCATCAATTAATTCTTGCAAGTAATGTTTATCCATATTCCAAAGCATCAAATCAAGTGTGTTGATGATCTTTGTTTGTTGTGCAACTTTTTTTAACCATTTCGAAAATGCCCCTACCCGATCACTATAGTCCCAAGTCGACCGACAGATGATCATTTTGGTTGTTGACCAATCGAACGTTGGATGATCCCAATTTGTTCGATGCACTTTTAAGCCTCGCTTTTCGAGAGCAGTCTTGAGGAATTGATCTTCGTCTAAAGCATTTTGAGTAAAGTCGTCTAGTTCGCTAGGTGCTACAAATTTCGCCTCTGTTAAAATAGTTATATCGTACATCATATTTATCAGTTCAAACCTCTCATCACATTCTCACCGAGGGGTTTTAGACGCTAAAAAATTCATGGCGCCTCGATTAAAAATTATTTTTGCGACTAGCACTTACTAAGTCAAATATACAGCATGTTCTTCCCCTTCTAAAATTCGAACATCTATATTTTCTTTTAACGTAGTAAATAAGGATAACCCAACGTAATCTACATTGATTGGAAATAACTTATGTTTCCGATCTACTAAAACAGCGATCTCTATTTTTTTGGGCAAAATATCAAGTAAAGGGGCTATTGCATAAAAAAGTGTCCGACCAGTATTAGCCACATCATCCACAATGATAATAGCCTTGTCTCTAAAATCATTTAAGGGTAAATCTATTTCTACAGGTGACTCCAAAGGATTTGCAGGACTAAGTCTAATGCGAGTTAAGGTCACTTTTTTATCGCTTATATCAGTCAACAATCTAAACAACTCTTCGGCTACGACCATTCCACGATTGTTTATACCTGCTAAAATAATCGTTTCTTCATCAAAGTTATGTTCTAAAATCTCTATTGAAAGACGTTTGATTTTTTGCTCAATTTGTCGTTTATCTAGAAGTTTCATGTGTTTAAAATTTTCTTTTATCAAGACATCTTTGCTGATTTTCATCGGTTCACTCCGAAGTGACCCGATGAGTAGTTTTCGAGATACTGATGAGGGCACTTTGGAGCGACCTATCAGTATTTTCACAATGATCTCATTATTTTTTAGTACTTAGTACATTGTAAATTAAATTAGTTCCTTTTTT
>JAHDIP010000152.1 GCA_020630735.1 Saprospiraceae bacterium
AATGTACATAAACCATTTTATTTTCAATCTATTACTAATAAATCTCCTTTATAAAGGACTTCTTCTCCATCAATAAATTCGATGTAGGTATAGTAAGTATAAATGCCTGATTGTACTGGTTTGTCTCTAAATAATCCATTCCAACCTTCTAGTTCATCATTGGGAGAGAAATTAGAATTCTCATAAACAAAATCGCCCCACCGACTGAAGATGCGTAAAAGGGTGACTTGTTTTATAGCATCATTTCCATAAACAGTGAAGAAGTCATTAAAACCGTCTCCATTTGGCGTAAAGGTATTTGGTATAAAAACATTTCGATCTTTATTGATAAAGATCGTTATTTCATCCGTAGCTGTACAAGCATTTTCATCCATCATTGTTACACTGTAAGTCACCTCATCAGTTGGAGTAACAGAAAGGTATTCGCAATTTCCATTTATACTATCTATGCATGTAAAGTCTTCATTTGACCAAGTTAGGTTATAGTTAGAACTATTTGAATGTTGAACTTCAATGTCATAACTTTCTCCAAGATTAATGGTAACATCATCACCTAAGCTGACTACTAAAGGTTGAGGTTCATTGATAGAGATGGTATTCGTATTTTCACAACCATTCACATCTTGTATCGTTAATTCATAATCCATTGCATCTAAATATTGGAATATAGTATTATTGACAAATGGGCTACCATTAATAGAAATAAGGTAAGGCGGGCTACCTCCTACAATATTTGTAATTTCAAGTTGTCCATCGGCTTCACCAAAACAAGAAATATTAGTTGCATTGATCTCGAAAGTGATAGGAGTCGGTTCTGTTATGGTACTCATAGAGATGTTTGAACAACCTTGTGCATCTGTAATCGTAACAGAGTAAGTATCGGCAACAAGATCTTCTATACTCGTAGTTGTAGCTCCGTTATCCCAAGCGTAGATGTAAGGAGCTGTACCACCCGAGGTACTTACGATTGCAGAGCCAAGTGTCGTTCCATCGCAAGAAATATTTGTTGATTGTATAGAGCTAATTAGTTCAAGTGGTTCTTCTATGAGAATACTTTCGATATACTCGCAGCCATTAGCATCAGTAATAGTTGCAAGTACTTGTCCTGCTGGCAACATACTAGGACTTGAAGTGGTTTCTCCATTCATCCAATCATAGCTAAAAGGAGGCGTACCACCTGATAGGACTTCTATAAAAGCTTGCCCATTATTTTCTCCAAAACAAGAAATGTTACTAGTAGTTATATCGTAGGAAATAGGAGCTGGTTCAGTTATAATTGCACTCAAACTATAGGGACAACCTTGCGCATCAGTAATGGTAAGAGAATAAGAATCAGCTTCAAGGTTTTCAATACTAGGAGTCGTTTCCCCATTATTCCAAGAGAAGAAGTAAGGAGTAGTACCACCTACAATATTTGTAATTTCAATTTGCCCATCTGCTTCACCAAAACAAGAAATATTATTAGTCGTTATATCGAAAGAAATAGGAGTTGGTTCGGTGATCGTAATCGTTTCAATATTAGTACAACCTTGTGTGTCGGTAATCGTAACGGAATAAGTATCGGGATCAAGGTTTTCTATATTGTTAGTAGTAGCCCCGTTACTCCACGTGTAAAAATAAGGAGCTGTGCCACCTGAAGTATTTACTACTGCAGAGCCAAGTGTTATTCCATCGCAAGGGATATTTGTTGATTGAATTGCGCTAATAAGTTCAAGTGGTTCTTGAATGATCGTACTCTCGGTGTACATGCAATTATTGGCATCGGTAATCGTAACTATTGCTTGTCCCACAGGTAACATATTAGCTGTTGAAGTCGTTTCTCCATTCGTCCAATTATAGTTAAAAGGAGGCGTACCACCTGATAGGATTTCTACAGAAGCTTGCCCATTATTTTCTCCAGCACAAGAAACATTATTGTCTAACTGTATGGCAATCGAGGCAGTTGTAGCTCCAATAATCTCAAACGTGGATGAAGAACTACAACCTAGATTATCACTTACTGTAAGACCATAGGTGCCAGCACAAAGATTTGATTGACTAGTGCCAGAACTTCCCCCAATTTGACCATCCCAATTGTATGTAAATGGAGCATTGCCAACTGAAAATGCTTGTGCAGTACCTTCGCAGTTACCACAATTATCACTTGCTGCATTAATGGTAGTCGTAGGTAGCTCATTGACCGTTATGGTAATAACATCTGTAGCGATGGAACCCATATCATCTGTAACGGTTACACTATACGTCGTTGTTTCGGTTGGACAAATCGTAATGGGTAAACCATCTGTTGGTAAACTATTATCGTCCCAACTAAAGGCAGATACTCCAGATGCACCATTAACTTCAGTAGTAAGTATCGTGCATTCATCTTCACAAATAATTTGGTCTTCAGCATTTAGATTGACTTCTAGTTGTTGATTTAGTGTTAAACAAACATCATCTAAAGCTAGAAATACTCTGAAAAAACCATTGCTATGGTCATCACATCTAGTGAAAAAAATATGATTGATTGATTCGCCTGCTGGGATAATAGAAGCATCGAACGTTAGGTTATAGGTTTGAAAATTTTCATCACAAGTAGGCGGAATGATAACTTGTCCAAGTTCTACAGTTAAAGGAAACATATCTATATTGAGTAGTACATTGGATGTTGGTGTTTGTCCAGTAGCTAGAGAAGGAGTACTTGCACCATAAATACACAAAGGAGGATTATTAAGGTAGAAACCTAAACAAGCTATTTTGAACGAAAGATCATATTGTTCTGAATCAGAAGGAATGGGAGTAGAAAGTGTATTCATTATTCCTTCTCGAAAAGTTTGATTACTATTATTATTACACCAAAATGCGCCATAGTCTTCATTACTGGCAGGGAGTGGACTTAATAAGTTAGCAGGCAAATTCATACCGGTATTATAGTAATCTCCTGTACTACCACCAGACCATATACTTCCCCAACCGTCAGCAAGATTAATATCTTGGTGATTTGTAGTAGGTGTACCTGATTCAAAATTACCATTTTGGACTAGGTTATTTGGACAGTTTTGAGCAAAGGAACACAAGAGGTAAAGACACAAAGCTAGTGTCATGAATGTTTTAAGAATGTTCATTTTATTTTTGTTTTAGTTAGCTTTATGCAATTACCTAGAAGGAGAAGAAAGATATTAAAAATAGAAGAAAATGTCAATGATTTAAACTAAAGCTTAAAGAATCGTAAAACGAATTAATTTTTAAGAAAGGAGCAAAAAGAGTATCTGCGCAATAACAATTTTAGTTATCAAAGCGATAGGAAACATCATCGCATAACCAAATTCGGGTACTCGATTATTTGTACGTGCAGTAGCAAAATCTAAAATAGCAGGTTGATTGGCGACCATGCCCATGAGTAAGCTAAATGGTTTTTTGAAAATCTTATACCCTACAAAGAAGATGGTAATAGCTGTCAATAAACTAATGATGGCACTAGCGATAAAAATCCAAATTCCTTCTACAGATAAACTTTGGACAAAGGCATGACCAGACCGAACACCAATGGCTGCCAATAATAAAATCAGACCAAACTGTTGCAGTGTTACATTGGCACTATAAGGTAGCGACCAAACGATAGGACCTGTTCGCCGTAAGGCACCCAAAATTAATCCGACAATTAAAGGACCGCCTGCATAGCCGAGTTTGAAGTTGAAGGCTGACCCAAATGAAATTTCGATGTTTCCTAAAATTAAACCAAGCCCTATTCCCAATCCAAATGAAAATAAATTGACTTTACTGGAAGCACTATAAGAGTCACCGAAAAGTTTTGATAAGGCTAGCAAGTCTTGTCTTCTAGCAATAAAACGAATACGATCACCTAGTTGCAAAATTGTGTTTCCAGTAGCCAACATTTCGACATCACCTCTACGTATACGAGTAACGATAGCATTATATTTTTCATCCAAATTAAGTGAAGCGATAGAGCGACCAACGAGCATTGAGTTGGATACAAATATTCGTCGTACATCAAACAGTTTTCGATCAAATTCTAGTGGAGTAAATGTTCGTTTTCCGAGTATTTCAATCGTTTCATTTAGGTCGTCATAATTTCCGACTAACATTATCGTATCGCCAAGGCTTAGGCGAGTATTCCAATTGGCTAATTCGATTTTTCCATCATGAACTACTCGTCCAAAAATGACATTCCAATCGTACTGATTGAATAAATCACGAAGTTGGATGTTACAAATTTCATCATTTGTAATTTCGACAGTGGCACTACTTAATTTTTCTTCAAGTGGATACTCTTTTCGTAAGCTTTGTTTTTCTTGTTCGTAGTCAATGTTAAAAAAACGTTCCATTACAAGAATGGCAATAATACCACCAAGTACGCCCATCGGATAAGAGAACGAATAACCTACTACCGTTTGCTGAATCAATACGGAAGCTTCGCCATTTGAAACGGTATTGTTAATATAGTCAATAACTCCTGCAAGGGCTGCAGTATTGGTTGTACTGCCAGAATAAACACCTGTAATAGTCGCAGCAGAAAAACCAAATAATAACCACAAGGCAGTGGCTATAATCCCTGAAAAAATGAGCATTGATAAAATGAATAAAAAGTCTTTAATTCCATTTTTGCGATAGGACTCAAAAAAGGCAGGGCCAGAACTTAGTCCGATAGAATAGACAAAAAGAGAAAGACCTAAGACCAAAATGATTTCGGGAATTTGTAGCGCAGGATCAATTGCTCCAAAAGCTAATCCAGTAAACAAAACGGCTGCTACTCCTAGAGAACTGCCTTTCACTTTGATACTACCGATTAAGTAACCTAAGGCTGCTACTGTAAACAAAAGGAGTAAAGGATTTTCGCTAAATAGTTGAATCATTCGGTTGCTTTTTTTGAAGCCCGAAAGGTATAAAAGAAATGTGATTAAGTCCAGTTATTTATAAAATAAGAAGTGGTAAAATTTGGAGAACGGTGTTTAGAATGTTACATTTGCTATAAGTAGCCTGACAAATTTATTTGGGTGATAAACTAAAATATGATTCGAGTTATTCACAGAATAAATCTGTTCGACTACTTAAGTTCAAATCTCTTAATTATTGCTAATTGAAGATAATTACGGCGTATTTAGAACGAGCCTTTCTTACTATGATATCATAGAGAATAAAATGACTAAACAGTGAGTTCAAACTATATTGATTCTAAGGTTTCAGCCGAATGAACATTCGAGTCTATGTTGAAACCGAATACCAATAAGTCTAAAAATCCGATTATCCTCCCATACTTCATAATTGACACATCTTTCGACTACTAAAGAAATAAAGAGGGATTTAAAAAATAAATAATGAATAATTCACAAGAAATATGTGATCAACATATCTCTTTCAAGTCTATGCGATTAATCCGTTTAGATTTACCACAAAAGGAGAAATTCATCTCTGGTATAGGCGTTCGAAAATCTCGTGAAGCTTTAATTGTAGAGTGGGAAGACCAAAACGGTATAAAGGGATATGGAGAATGTTCTTGTAGACCAGATCCTTATTATTCTGATGAATTCATAGAGGGAGCCATATCCTTAGTTAAGCAGTTTGTAATTCCATTCTTAAAAACAGAACAAACTTTTAGTGAGCTCCTTTGTTTATTAAATAGGATAAAGGGGTGGAATTTTACCAAAGCCGCTGTAGAAATGGCGGCTTTGCAAGTAATTGAGCAAAACACAGGAAAGTCTCCATTTGATATGATGGAAAAGGATGCTATGGCTGAAGTGCCTGTAGGTATTTCTCTTGGCTTGTATACGGATTTGGTTGACATGAAAAGGGTTGTCAAAAATGCTTTAGCGATAGGCTACAAAAGATTGAAATTTAAAATATCGCCAAAAGTAAAAATTGATTTTTTTGATGCTATAAATCCAATGTTGTTTCAGTCAGGTGCCTATATTAGTTTTGATGCAAATGGAAGTTTGAGAGAGCAAGATTTGGATACCTTAGGTTATTTTGTAAAGACCTATCAATCTATGGTTGAGCAACCCTTTGGTACAGACAGATTCGACCTATTGCTCAAAGCAAAAAAAAGATACCCCAGTTTGTTTATTTGTTATGATGAAGAAATAAAATCACTAGGGGATCTTATGAAACTTCATCACTTAGGCGTATTGGATGAAGTCAATTTGAAAGTAGGCCGAGTTGGTGGTATAATGAAGAGTTTAGAAATTATTGAGTATTGTGCTATACATGATATTCCTTGTTGGATAGGAGGAATGTTTGAAACTGGAATTGGGCGAACACTTAACCTTCGAATGGCTTCTTATTTGCCAAAAGCAAGAGCACATGATTTAAGTCCTTCTGATCGTTATTTTTTAGAAGACATTATTCACCCAAGTATTCAGATGACAAATGGACTAGTAGATATTGAGCATTTGAAGTTTTGTAAAATCAGAATGGATCTTATAGATAAATATACTATTGCGAATCAACAATTTACAATTTGATTATAGAGATGATGATAGACTGTTATATTAAAAATGCTTTGATCTGTACAGGTCGCAAAGAAAAAGCTCGGAAAGGAAATGTAGGAATTCATAACGAACGAATAGTGCGTATCGATTATGAAGGAGAAAAGGTAGATGTAGCTCAAGCAAAAAAAATAATAGATGCTGAAGGTTTGATCCTCACGCCAGGTTTTATTGATCCTCATGCTTCTACAGGCTTTGGTTATTTTTTCCCAAAAGCAGCGGACCATAAATTGTATCAGGGAATTACAACAGAGATATTCGGAAACTGTGGTACATCTCCTGCACCTATTGGAAGCGGTTTAGATAAAACTATGAATCGTTTATCTAAAGAAATTGGCTTCCCATTTAAGTGGGAAACGATGAGAGAATATTTTGACCAGATCAAAGATAATTTGCAATTTAACATTGCAACCTTAGTAGGTCATAGTACTTTAAGAGTTGGGCAAATGGATGATTGGCATAATCTGAAATCGGAACAATTAGAAGCCATGAAAACGGAACTTGCTAAAGCAATGGACGAGGGGGCTTTGGGCTTTTCAACAGGACTAATTTATGCGCCAGGTTGTTTTGCAGAAATGGATGAAATTGTAGAACTCGCTAAAGTCGTTGCACAAAAAGGCGGAGTCTATGCATCGCATATTCGTAATGAAAGGGACAAAGTAGAAGAGGCAGTAGAAGAAGCACTTAGCATAGGTAAAGAGGCAAATGTCCGAGTACTAATAAGTCATATAAAAGCTGCTGAAAAAGAGAACTGGGGCAAAATACCTAAGGTCTTAAAGCAGATCGAAACTTTTAATAAAACGAGTACACTTCAAGCTGCTTGTGATGTCTATCCATACACTGCTGTTTCGACTAAGCTTCGGGCATTCATTCCAAAGTATTTATTGCAAGATGGAATAGCAGCGTTGACTAATAAGATGAGCAATACGGAACATATAAAAGCTATTGCTGAATGGATTAAACAAAAAGATTATGATTTGTCTCGGATGCTGATTATCTCAGATGAGTTGCAATTGTATTATAATAAAAATGTATCGGCGATTGCTCAAGAATTTAATTTATCTGAGGCGGAAGCTATTGCAAAAATATTGGAAGCCAGTACCGAAACATGGGTCGTCTATCATTGCATTGATCAAGCAGATATTGATGCAGCAGTGCTATGGACACACTCGATGATTTGTACGGATTCTTGGAGTTATCCGATCAATGCACCTAAAACAATTGGGCAACCACACCCTAGGTCTTATGGAGCCTTTACCGAATTTTTGCAACGTTATGTCATTGACGAAAAACTACTTGACTGGGAAGAAGCGATTCATAAAATCACTTACCTCCCTGCTGAGTTTTTTCAACTTAAAAATAGAGGATTAATAAAAGAAGGTTACTTTGCTGATCTGGTATTACTCAACCCAAATGAAGTGAAAGCGAATGCAACTTATTTGTCTCCTCGAAAATTATCTTCGGGAGTAGAACATCTATGGGTGAATGGTTCGCATTTGATAGAACATAAAAAAATAAAAGATCAAACACCAGGTAAAGTATTGACGCTCGAAGCTGCTATGGTTTAATTATGTACTATGGAAAAAAAAGTAGAAATTAAAGAAGCTACTGTTAATGATTACCAGTCGGTAGCTGATATTTATAATGAGTTTATTCGATTAGGTAATGCTACTATGGAAGAATCGATCAAAACTGCTGATAGTATTGCTGGGTGGGTATCCAAATTTCATAATCGTGAAAAACTATATGTGCTACAGGAAGATGGAATAAATATAGGTTGGGGAATTATTAAGCGGTACAGTGATCGAGAAGGCTATCGTTTTGCTTGTGAAACAGCAGTCTATCTTACTTCGAGTAAAATCGGAAAAGGCTATGGTACAATGATGAAAAAATATTTAATCAAAGTCTGTAGACAACTCGATTATAAACACCTCATTGCTAAAATTTTTGCGACCAATGAAACGAGTATTTTATATAACGAAAAACTAGGCTATACCATCGTTGGAACACAAAAGAATATAGGTTTTAAAAACGACAAATGGGTAGATGTTGTCATTATGCAATATCTTATTGAATGAAGTACTAATCTAAAAAATAATAATTATGGGAAAGCAAAGATTATCAGAGAATTTAGAACAACTTAAAACACTAATCGAAAAAGAAATAAATGAGGCAGAAAGAATAACAGCGCATCGGATAAAAGAATTGGTGGAGGAGGCGAATGTGCAAGAAGATGATCTAAAGCCATATGCAGATTTTGATCACCCAATAGAAGATGGATATGGTCGGAAAATGATTTTTGATGCGGGTAAATTCGAAATGATGGCGATGTCTTGGAATCCTGGGCATTATTCGTCTATCCATAATCATGGTTATACACAATGGGGAGTTGTACAAGTGTTCGGAAACGTACATCATTTTATTTATCAAAATAAAAGTGAAGAATTACGGTTTGCTAAAAAAGAGATATTGACAAATGGAGAGATCGTCAAAGTTGTAAATGCGATGATCCATCAAATGGGCAATCCTTCAACAGAAAAATATATGACACTTCATATCTACGGTTGTAATACTAGAGATGGAGATATTACAGCAGATGCTAAAAATTATGAATTAGAATTTAATCGAATAAATCATACAACAGGTGGTGCTTTTTTCAACTTGCCAGAAGATGAAGTTTATGACTTCTTGCCTTGTCCAAAACCAACAGATGATGTGTTTAATAATTACTCTAAACTAATGATGGATTATTACAATCGTCAAAAGCAAACGCCAAAAATCAGAAAATTAAAAACGGCTCTCGTTCAAAAATTGCATGAGCGAATGTGTGTTAGTTAAATTAAAGGTGGAATAGTATTATTTCGATAATCCCATGATACGTCGAATGTGCCAAATATTCATTAAGCCAAAGCCCCAACGATTTCGTTTGATTTGTTCTTCTTCTCGTTTCCAAAAATGCAAATTAGAGACAGGGAATAAATAACCGAAATGATAGGCTGTATGCCCTTTTCGTTGAGTACTAAGCATTGTCAAATCATAAGCATAGATTGCTTCTCGCTGCTTGACAATGGCGAGTGCTTCTTGTCTAAAGGCCGCTGCTTTTAATAGTGCATTATTTTCATTCGCTGATTTATTCTTGGTCAATTTTGCAGTTCGATGTTCATACATTGCCATTAGGCATTGCTGTCGATGTTTCGTGCGTAAGTTGGTCACAATTAAGGCATCTTTTAATTCATCCAAAGGGACTTGATGATTTGTTGAAACAGAATAAGTAGCCATTTTTTCTAGCACTTGATTACTAGCTGTACTCAATTCTTCTAGAGGTAAAATAGCCTCTTGCATTAATTGGTTTAAAACAGTTGCATCGACATTTCGATACAAATCTTTGTACCGCCATTTTGGTCGTGGATGAAATTCTCTACTAAAGATTTTAGGTACTTCATCCATGACAGATTGAGCGACGAGATAGCGAATGAGTTCTTGATCTTTTAGGTAGTTATTTTGTAAATCTAAGACTTCATTAAATGCCTCTACAACTTCTTTATCTTCGAAAAGTAATTCGAGCGCATCAGTAGGGTGTACCTCTTTTTCGTAATCCCACGACCATCGAGCAATCGACCAATCAACCAGCCAATAGCCCCATTCCCATCCAGATGAAAAGGTTAGGTGCCCAGTAATTCCTTTTTCTTCCATTAGCAAAATATCATTCAATCGTGCAGACAAATAGGGTAGGAGTAGCATCGGTACAGAATTGTCGAACGTCACCCAATAAGCAGATTCGGGAAAGTACCAAGTTTCTCGCTGCACTTGTTCTTTATCCATGAGCGACAACATATGCTTCAAATTTTCATTACCATAAACAGGCGCTTTTTCTTCAGCAATTTCATAAAACATGACGGTATGAATCATCACACCACGTTCCGCATCTGTTACTTCTTTTTCGCCTTGATAATTCAGTACTGCTTCGCCTTTTTTGACGACATGCGCCCGTCCCATGATTTTGACATTCTGTTCGGTAGCCCAATCGACGATTAGTTGTTTTAGTTTTGTTCTTCGTTTTGCATTGCCACTAGTATACTCGGTAGAAGACAATTCAATATTATACACATCCCAACCCACTTTAGCAAGCCCATTAAGGTTTTCTAAAACTTGTTTTCTTTTTGATTTAAAAGAAGCTGGGACATTTCGATAGAGCATAAAAGCTTTTTGCTGAATCATATGCAAAGAGATATCAATCCCCATAATGATCCCTCGTTGATGCGCATAGTCAACGATTGATTTTGCATAAGGCAACCATTCGTCCAGTTCAATACTATTCAGTAAATTAAATTCAAAATAATTTTGCCCATTACGTGCCAACCAATCAATATATTCAAAGATCATCTGTTGACCATTTGGAAAATTATGATCCAATAAAGCCTCCGTCAATTCTATTGGGTGCATCGTATGCAAATGAAAACCACGTTTCAAAAAGCGTTCTTTCCCTTTCCAATTCCAATTGCTGGTCAAAGGCCAATCTTTCCATTTGGGGACAATCATTTTTCGAGGATGAAAAAATCGAAAGCCTAATTTCTCTTGTAGCAATGCGTATAAGGCTGCCGCAATTCCTTCAGGCGAATCCGCTTGTAAAGTCAAAAAAATAACATCACCTTTAGCCTTTGATGACCATTCAAAATTAGTACTTGGATAATAAAAATGAGGAATGCCATTTTTATCTTTTTTATGACGAATACCTTTTTCGTTACTCCAAGAAGTACGTTTGCTAGGAGATTGTAAAACTAATTGAATACTTGCTTCTTCATTATTTAAATCAACTATACAGAGACAAGTTTCTTGCAATAGTTGTTGGACATCATCAATGGCTAATCGACTTACTGTTTCTCGAAGTACATCTTGACTTGCATTGATAGAAATAGAAGGATTAGCAAATAAAGAACTAAAGCTTATTAGTAGAATAAAAAGGAATTGATATTTGATCACAGTTTTTTCAGTAAATGTACAAAAGATGGAACGTATTAGATGAAAAAGAGTATTGTTAAAATTTTCAAATCGTTATCATCTGGCAAAGAAATTGCTTCAATATATTAGCGATCCCCCTTACCAAAAAAAGTAGACAATCGACCAGCCAATTAAACAAGAGAAAACCAAAAAAGATGGGATTAAGACAATTACGTGCGGAAATCAAACGCCTCGAAAAAGAATACGGAAACCTAAAACGTATTCAAACAACTGATACTATTGTAAGAGAATGCCTTGCGGATAGTCGAACAGAAACCTTACACCAAATCGTTAAGCTCCGTAAACGATACGAAGAACAGATGAAGGATTTGTAAAGATTATTCGCCTTTAATATAGTAAGTTCAATCAAATTATATTACAAGTTAGTATAAACAGCTTTATTGGTCACTAAATGATTTTTGATTTTAGGGACAACAATAATATAACCGTCTTTTTTGTTGGATAAAAAAGAGTGTTCTATTGATTTGTTACTCCTTTTGTTAACTATTTTTTGGCTGAGTAAGATGTCTTTTTCGTCAAAACTATTATCTGTTGAATAAAAATAAAGTAAACTTACTTCACCTTTAGGCTGATTAGAAATATTGATAGTCGCTGTATATTTTTTATTTCTTTGAACTACGTTTAAATTACGAAGTATAAGATCTGTTATAGGGGCTTGAGTTAAAAGATCGTCTTTAATTATTGTCGATTGGTATTCAGAGAAATAAGAACTCTTTTCTCTATTGATTGCTTTCACTGTCCAACTAAAACCCTCCATTGAGTTATTGTCCCAGAAGAAATTATTAGCATAAAGAAAGGTATCTATGATGATTTCATTTTTGTCAAGAAAGCCATTTGTACAATTCCAGTTATCGCTACTTCCTTTTATAATTTGTAATTGATAAGCACTTACACTTTCTAATATTGTCCAAGAAAATTCTATTTCTTCGGTAGCAGCTACTAGGTCTAAAGGGCTAAAAATAGCAGGGGTAGCAATCGGACTTTTGTCAGGAATAAAACCAGAATCAAATTGACTAGCTTCACTTTTATTATCTGTTTCATCAATGGCATATATCCAATAGTAGTACAATACACCTGGTTCTACAAAATAATCATACAAAGCATTCCTGCTATTTTCTTTTTCTATTTCGATACAATCCGATAAATTCTTAGTCGTACTTCTACACACTTTATAAGTATTACTCATTGGTACTTTATCCCAAAACACTCTAACCTTTTGTTCAAAAATACCATCGCTCGCATTCACATTGATCGGACTTGGTAAAGTCGTACGTGTTCCTCCAAGTATGTCTCCTTCAGCTTGAGTGCTTACTTTTGGTGTATGGCAAGCAGCAATAAAAAGTATAGAAAATAGAAATAGTACAATTCGCATAAATTTGTTGTTTATTTAATCGTTATTTTAGTCCAAGCACTTACATATGTCATCAATGGTAATTTCGTTACCTATTTTCCGAAAATACGTTCAAATTTCGTTAAAGAATTACATTTTTTTTAGTTTAGCTGAAAATAAAGTAACGTTGAGCGCTTTTCTAGCATATTAATACTGAATGATGACATATAGTAATACTGAAATTGTCAATGGAATCTTAAAAGACGATAGAGCAATATTTACATGGCTGTATCAAAACGTAGGTAATTCCATCATCGGACATGTGATCAAAAAAGGTGGATCGGAAGAAGACGGACAAGAAATGTTCCGTATTGCTATTCTGAAAACGAAGCAGAAGTTAAAAGATAAAGCTTATGAAGATAAAGGAAAAATCGAAGCCTATATTTTTCAAATTGCTAAATACTCTTGGTTGGAGGAACTAAGATCCAGAAAGAAAATTTCAGATAAAGAAACGAGTATGACTGATAAAGAATATTGGATTGCAGATAACAGCAAGTCTGTAGAAGAAAAGATTGTACAAAACGAAGAAGTCAGTTTACTTGATCGCTGTTTGAAAATGTTAGATGAAAAATGTAAAGAACTGATTCAACTACACTACTATGCAAGTATGTCTTTTGTAGATATTGCAACGGAGATGAATGAAAAACCTGCAACGATCCGAAAACGACATTTTGATTGCCGGAAACGCCTGAAGAATTTATTTGATAATGTATCGAAAGCTTAATACCTGATGAAGAATTTTGACGAACTAGAAGCCTACGAAGAACGTATTCAACAATACATTTTAGACCAACTCAATGCTACAGAAAAAGCAGCTTTTGAAGCATTACTTTTAGAAAATGAAGCTTTAGCCGAAGAAGTGCGCTTTCGTCAAAAAATTCGCTTCGTCAAAACAAATCAAGAACAAATAAAAACAGATTTAATCCTTCAAGACATAATCGCCAATACGCCTTTAGAAAATGACAACTCACAAGAAGAACCACCTCAAAACGATGGTAGCGGCGGAACTGGTTCTAGCAAACTACTCATTAGTTCAGTTGTCATAGGTTTGGTTGCCTTACTAGCTTCCCTCTATTTTTTCAACCAAGCAAATGAACCTACAAATTATACCGCCCTCGCCAATCAGTATGCGAAACCATACGAAAATATTATCAGCAATGATCCTAGTCAAGTAAACTTATTGGGTGAAGGCATGAAGGCTTATGAGGCAGGCAATTACACAGAAGCGATCTCTTATTTAGAGTCAGCAGCTTCTAGAGATGAAGTACCACGCTTTTATCTAGCACTCTCTTATTTGATGAATAAACAAAATACTCAAGCTATCGACCTATTACAAAGTATTGATCAACTCGATGATCCTGTATTGGATGCACCGAGCCGTTGGTATCTTGCTTTAGCTTATCTCCAAATAAAAGAAAATGAGCAAGCGAAGACTTTGCTTAATTCCATTAAAGAAGGTGAAGAGTTTTATGAGGATGCCAAGAGTTTATTAAAACAATTAGAATAGCTTTTAAAAGAAATATATCCTATGAATTTTAAACGATTGTTTAACTTACTTTTCTTTTTATTATTTGTGCAAATTACATCTGCTCAGAAAGTAGTAGATGTTGAATGGATTATTAACCCGATGGATGAAAATAGTAAAAATTATCATGACATAAGTGATTCTTCCGAAGGACTAATTGCAGTAAATAAAAGGGGAGATTGGGGCTATATTGACAAAGATGGAAGTGTAATTATAAAGCCTCAATTTGATGAAGCTTTTCCTTTTAACAATGGTTATGCAAGAGTAAAAAAAAATGGTAAATATGGCTTTATTAATAAGAAAGGAATAATAGTTATAGATATTAAATACGATATGGCTTATTCCTTTAGAGAAGGGTTATGTATGGTTCGGAATAATAATATGTTTGGATATATAAATGAAAAAGGTAAGGTAGTTATTGATATAGTTTATGAAAGAATTGATCCTTTTCATGAGGGGCTTGCAAGGATTAGACAGAATAGTAAGTATGGCTTTATTAATAAAAGGGGCGAGGTCGTTCTTTCTCCTACTTATGATTTTTTAAGTGATTTTTCTGAAGGTATGGCTGTTGCAACAATCAATAATAAAGTTCAGTATATTAATAAAACAGGAAAGAAAGTAATAGATAGAATATTTGATAATGCCTCTCCATTTAATGAAGGAATAGCCATAGTTGTAAATAAAGGGAAATACGGTCTTATTGAGAAACATGGAAATCAAATACTAGACTTTAAATATAATCAAATTCAGCCCTTTATAAATGAATATGCAATTGTACAATTGGGTAGTAAGTTTGGATATATCAATAGAAAAGGTATAGAAATAATAAGACCAAAGTATGATAATGTTACTCCTTTTGATAAAGATATTGCGTTAGTGACATACAAGAAAAAAAAGTATTATATAAACCCTCAGGATGAGGAAGTTTTAAATTATGTAAAAGAAACTAAAACCCAATATTCAGAAGGCTGGCGAATAGTAAAAGAAAAGAATAAATTCAAATATGTAAATTCAAAAAATGAACGAATAAGATATACTTTTGATAGTGTTAGAAACTTTAATGGTGGAATAGCAATTGTCAAATATAGAGGTAAATGGGGAATAATTAAGAACCCTTTAGAAGAATGGCAAGAAGAAGAAAAAATCACAGCGGAGGATATAAAAAGAAACTCAACTCAAACTATTGATGATAAACTTCAAATTATTTGGATGAATCCCAATCCTGATAAGGAAGAGAAAGTATATTCTGATTCAGAATTATATACTATTTCTGTTAAGGTAAAAGGAGGTGAAGCTATTCGTAAATCTGATTTTAAGGTATACAATAATAATGATCCAGTAAAAAAAACAAAGTCAGGTGAATGGAGTTTGTCAGGAACTACTTTTGATGCTACTATACCACTCGTTGATGGAA
>JAHDIP010000434.1 GCA_020630735.1 Saprospiraceae bacterium
TAGGTATAGATATTGTAAGCATCGGCTTAGTAGTCAATTACTTTTTTATGTGAGCAAAAATTACTCAACTCCGCCCCAACACATATACTTGATGTCTAAATAATCATCCATTCCATACTTCGAGCCTTCTCGACCAAAGCCACTTTCCTTTACTCCTCCAAAAGGAGCAACGGTCGTAGAAATCATTCCTGTATTAATACCCACCATCCCATATTCTAATGCTTCGGCAACGCGCCAAATACGAGCATAGTCTCTACCATAAAAATAAGAAGCTAAACCATAGGACGTATCATTAGCCAATTCGAGTACTTCCTCTTCTGTTTCAAATTTAAAGAGTGGGGCAATAGGTCCAAAAATTTCTTCTTTAAAAACTTGCATCGTTCGATTGACATTGGTCAAAACGGTTGGTTCATAAAAATGACCTTTGGTATCTGGAGTAATGTTTCCGCCAGTCAAAATGGAGGCACCATTGGCTTTAGCATCAGCAACAATGGCTTTGACTTTTTCGAGCGCATCTATATTGATCAGTGGCCCAATAGTTACTTTTTCTTTTAAACCATCACCCATTTGTTGTTTGGCTACAGCCGCACTAAATTTTTCTGCGAATTCACCATAAACGGCATCTTGTACAAAGATACGATTTGCACAAACACAAGTTTGCCCAGCATTTCTATACTTTGCAGCAATAGCTCCGTTGACTGCTGCATCGACATCCGCATCATCAAAAACAATAAAGGGTGCATTACCGCCTAACTCCAAAGAGATTTTCTTTACAGAATCTGCACATTGTTTCATCAATAACTTTCCAACCTTAGTAGAACCTGTAAAAGAAATTTTTCGAACCAAGGAATTAGACGTTAATTCTTGACCAATAGCAGCAGGATTTTTAGTCGTAACAATATTTAAAACTCCTTTTGGAAAACCAGCTTGCTCGGCTAGTGCTGCTAATGCCAATGCTGAAAGAGGTGTGTCTTCTGCGGGCTTCAATACAACTGTACATCCCGCCGCTAATGCAGGAGCAACTTTTCGAGAAATCATCGCACTCGGAAAATTCCAAGGCGTAATCGCACCTATTACACCTACAGGTTGTTTGATAACTGTTATCCTCATATTCCGTGCATGACCAGGAATAACATCGCCATAGACCCGACGAGCTTCTTCTGCAAACCACTCCACAAAGGAAGCACCATATTTGATTTCTCCTTTTGCTTCTGCTAGAGGTTTACCTTGCTCTATGGTTAAAAGTTGAGCGAGTTCGTCAACATATTCTAATTGTAGTTGATGCCAACGGCGAAGTATTTTTGCACGACTATTTGCCGACTTTTTTCGCCATGTTTGAAATGCCGCCGCCGCTGCTTCAATAGCTTCCTTGGTTTCTTCAACACCCATATCTGGCACTTGTCCAATTTCTTCTCCGTTGTATGGATTGACAACAGAAAAACTTTTTCCATTCGAGGCATTTCGCCAAATACCATTGATATATGCTTGATTATGAAGTAAGGTGGATGGTATTTCGTTCATTTTATATTTTTAATCAGCTACAAAATTATAGTTTAAAATAAAAAATAGATTGTTTGATATCATGATCACTCAGTATTTCATTAATATTTTTTTCTACTTCCTTTTGATTATTTCCTGAAGTAACAATGGTATCATTATAAATAGCATAAACCTGTTTTTTGATGCCTATGCTTTTTAATTCTTTCTTTTTCTTTCTCGAATTTATTCTTCCCAATTCCTTTATGTAAACAGACATTAGTTTGGGGTTTGCCTCTAAAAGATCTTCGATTTCATACCAGTAATGTTCCCTTGATGATTTTGTTTTCATCATTGCAATCAATTCTTTTTCAAGACTATTTGAATCTTCTGTAACAGATACGTCTTCAGGCAAAGTAGTAATAATTCCATACTTTCGTTCTGCTCTCAAATAATCATTTTTAATTGAATTACGTATTCCTTTTCCGAAATGTACAGGATAGGCTTGTATAACACCATCGTAAATAATTTTTCCTTTATAAGGTAACAGAACAGTCTCTATCATTACAGGTAAATTATTTCCCCAAAAATACTGAAAAGGATCACTAAGTGCATGCACTGCGTATACAAATTTGTCACCGAAAAAATGAGCATATTTTTTCGTTAATTTTACTACCGTGAACCTACCTTCTCGGAAATCTTTAAATCCATTTATAATTTCAATATCTTCATTTGACAAGGAAGGATTTTCTTTTATAAAATCATCTACTAAATTGATGTTTTCATAAAGTAAATTACGCACTGGAAATTTTTCTTCAACAGACCAAGTCATGAATTCTTCAAATGCTGTATCAATTGGAACAACATTCAATTGTTGTCCAACATAATGAATCAATCTTGGATGAATTTCTAAATATTTGTAGTACTCTTTTTCCGTTAGTCTCATATTATTTTTTAAGTTATTTTAATAACCGTTATCCAACAGCTTTTACGCTGAAGTAATATTTTATGCAAATGTAATTCATTTAA
>JAHDIP010000153.1 GCA_020630735.1 Saprospiraceae bacterium
CGTTACTAATAACTCACTGGTCTTCGATTTTCAGATCATCAATAGCAATCGTTTGATTAACAAACATTTTAGACTTTTGATTATCCTAAAATCTTTCAGCGTTCAGTGTATCTATCCATTCACTATGAATGAATTGAGTAAATACAAATACATTTTTTGTACTAAAAAAATAAGATGAGAACGTTTTAATTTTTCATAGCAATTTCAGTTCTTGGGTAAAAGTCATCTCAATTATGTTTCTTGATTGTAAATACAATTTTAGTTTTTTCTTAGTATAGCTTTTTTAAATTCAATAATAAATATTTAATGATAGTCATCTATAGAGTTAAAAATCTCTTCAAGAAGAAAATGAATGTATATTGTTACAAACATACTTGATTTTCTACATACTTCCAAATACAGAACTCATTTTTAACAATATTTTTACAAAAAGCCAATGAGAAAAATAAATTCCCATTGGCTTTTGTTTATACTATACTGAAACCAAAATGGTTTTCGGATTGTCAAATGATTAGCTACTGATAATCAAAGGAAGATAGTATTGATAATCCCTAACTAAATACCAGTAGGTATATTTACTAGTCAATGACTAAACGTATTCTTCATCTTTTGGGGCAGATAGCTCCTGTTGATTTTCGAGCCTTTGTTGATTAGTTGCATGTTGTTGTTGCTCACGGCTTTTTTTTGCCGAATATTTATTGTACATCCGATAAATCATCGGACCAAACATCATTAAAAAACGCAATAAACCTCTCATTTGATTGGTATTTTATTTTAAAAAAGTAGAGTACATCTTGCTTATTTCAACATAAGTTTATGCTTATCTCTTCTCATTTGACTGAAAAGTTTTATATGCGTCACTTTTCTATCTACTAGTAGTAGATGGATATAACTAAAAACAAGAGCGATACTGAGTACCAATACCTGATTTCAGAAGGCTGAATACCCAATGAACATTCAAGTTAATCAGTCATTTACGATCAGCCTACAATTTTTAACTATGAGTAGTAAAAAAGAATGGTTTTAATATAGCGGAGTTATTCTTTCAATCTTACAAAGGATTGATTAGAGCATGAAAATAATAACAAGGAAAGATAAAACAGTAGCGACAAAGCCAAGCATAAAAATGTTATAAGAAGTCGTCAAGTAGCGATATTTTTTATCCAATACTTTTCCTAAAAAATAAAGGTCGCGCGACATATTACCATACATGAGTTCGCCATCACGGAGCATAGCATCCATTGCTTCTTCGTATTGTTCTAGGTTTAGCTGAACAAAATTACCAAAGAAAACAAGATTCTTTTTTACTTCTTCTAACTTCGTTCCTTCTTTGTTGACATTGGTCACCTTCGGACGAATGGAAAGCACCGCAAAAATAAGTGAGGCCAAACCTGTCACTAAAAATAAAACAACAGGTAATAAAACCATTGGATTAGTCTCAGCAATATTCTTATACGACAACAAAGAAATAATAACAGAAATCAGAATAGCATTGACGCTAATCATGATGTTTGCTTTGTTATCTGCAATTATACTCAGGTTGATATGTGTTCGATAAGTAGAACGGAAAAATGTTTGAGTAGCTCGTTCAGGATACTTACGCTCGATGTTTTGATATTTACGAAGCTGTCCTTCTTGTTCGTCAATAATTGTCAAGCCTTTCAGCTTTTGTTTCTCTAGCGTTCTTTTTTGAGCTAAGATATTTTGAGCGATGATTGGTTCGAAATGCGTTTTTGCATAAGCTGTTGAAAACTTTGTACTCAGCAAATATTGTAACTGCAATTGCGCCCACTCTAGATTCGAAATATGTCGATTGGTATATAGCTCCCACTCTAAACGAAGTAATGGACGAGCTTGGAAAAAATTATTGGTAGTTCCAAATGCGTTATCGGCATCAGATAGCATTTTCTCTTCAGTCGTTTTTGGTTGTACACCTTCTTTGGTTGCTCTTATAGCTCCTAGTACTCTTGTCAATTTATCTTGCGGATAACTTTTTTTACTTAAAAATTCTCTAGCAATATCTTCGCTTTTATTTACATGATTATTGTATTCATATAAATAACCTACATCATTAAACCATGCTGCTATAATGGCTACTTCTTTTGTTATTTCATCGACATTAGAGGCTAGTGCTATTTGTTCTACCCTTTTCACTATTTCAGTAGTCCGTTGATAGTTGTGATAAAGCAAGCGGGTATCGTGCGATCGATTAAATAAATTAAGTATGTAGTCTTGACATTGTTGAATCATATCAAAGGTTGTAGCAGCACCATTACCATTGCTTTCTGAATCTTTATATTTTCTCGGACTTATCAAGTGTATGTTTAATTTAGGAATAAATTCCTTGTAAAAAAATTGTATGGTAAATATACCGAAGCAAATATGTATTACAAAGAAATTGAATAAATTATTTAGCGAATCAGAAAAAAAACAATGTTGTACCTAACATTACAAAATATACTTTGTTATTGTTCTAGTAATTCTTTGGCTCGAATATCTGTAAGGTAAACAATAATTTTTTCCAACTGTTCAACTGACAATTTGCTCATAATCGAAGGATCTTCGACTGCTATTTTTTCATACAAAATATAATCATCAATATATTGGTTTTCTAATGCAAGTCCTAATGCTTTTAGAGCTGGATATTTTTCTTTACCGTTTTCTAGACCTTCATAATTGATCAAAGCATTAAGCAGACATTCCTTTTCTTCTACCATTTCGATATCGACTGAAGCTAGGTGTTCCATCTTTTCTTTGTATCCATTTTCATATTTCCATATTGCTTTGCAACTACCATAAGCCATCCAAGGACTTCCATTTGAACGAATACTCACCAATTCTTTTTGTATTTTCTTTACTTCGTACTGAGGAGTCAATCTCCATTTTTCATAAACGAGTCTGTTCTCTTTATAAATTTCTTGCAACTTATTGATGAGGTTTTCATCATTTCTATTCAACAAATGCGCAAAGCTAATATGCTTTATAGTTTTATTATTTTTTTCTACTCTGTAAATATCAGCCAATAACTCATGCGCTTGAAAATCTATTGGATTTATGTCCAAAGCCTTCAAAAGTGTCGTTTCTGCACTTTCATCATCTCCTGCTTCAATATAGGTACTAGCCAACTGTTTTAAAAGCACAATACTATTGGGACTTTCTTTTAGTGCAGCCTTAAAATACTTCTTTGCTTTGCCCAATTGCATTCTTTTTAAACATTTATTGGCTTTTGACTGATACTTTAAGGCCTTTTTATTCGTCAGAATAAGTGGTTGGTCTAATTGAATGCCTTTTGAAGATCGAATAGCATACCAACCTTGATCCATTACAGGGTCATTTTTAGGTATAATTGGTTGATTTAAGGTATCTAAAAGGAATTTGATGGCCGATTTTTCAATCAATTGGCTCATTTCGGCGGGTGTATGCAAGGATTGTCCAGGAAGCTGGACTATGAATCCACAACAAAAAAGTACTAAAAACGCCTTAAATACATTATTTTTTGTATAATACATCTATATCGATCTTGATATACCTAATTTATTTACATAAATTAAGCCACCTTGCAACGTTTTTTACGTAAACAAATATTAGAACCAACTCAAACACTATAAATCTGACATTCTATACCTCAATTTATACCTACCAGTATTCGGTTTTCGGATCATCATGGGTAGCTAAGGTATGATTCTCAGTAGTTTCAATGGTATGGCAATCCGAAAACCATTTTGGTTTCTGTATAGAATGCCTAAAAGTAAAGTGTTCAGACAAATAAAAATAAAAATCTGCTTAACTCTTTATAACATATTGTGCAAACCGCAAGTGTTATAATTGAGCTTTTAATTTTAATTTTGACGGACTACTTATTTAATTCGTAACCTATTTTTTTATTATAAAATTGTACATTATGTCAAATTTAATGGAACTTCTACAAGGTCAGCTTTCTGATGAATTATTAGATCAGCTTGGTCAACAGATTGGAAGTACTGATAGACAGCAAACAGCTACTGCTGCTAATGGTGTTTTTTCTACTTTGATTGCTGCTCTAAATAAGAATGCTTCAGGTGGTGGCGTAAGTGCGCTTTCTTCAGCTCTTGATCGTGACCATGACGGAAGTATCCTTGATGATTTAGCTGGTATGCTTACTGGCACTAACCAACAAGCACAACAAAATACAAGTATGCTTAACGGTGCTGGTATTTTGAAGCACGTTTTAGGTGGAAGCCAAAACAATATTGTTGAAATGATTGCTCGCATGAGTGGTCTTAATAATTCTGGGACTGGTAAACTTATGGTTATGCTTGCTCCTATGGTAATGGGTATGTTAGGTAAGCAAAAAAGACAAAACCAATTGGATGACAATGGTTTGAGTGATATGCTTTCTAGAACAGTTAAGTCTCAACCTACAAAACAAGCTGAACAAAATCTTTTAACTCGTCTATTGGACCAAGATGGTGATGGTAGCGTTATTGATGATGTTGCTGGTATGTTAGGAAAATTCCTACGTCGCTAAAATTAGAATTTATTCTAGATAGTAATAGACTTTAAGTCTATTGTATAAACAGGGTTCGGCTTCGTACGGTACCCTGTTTATTTTTTAATGTCAAAAAATAAACACCGCTTTTCAGATCGTTTAGATTGATCACTGTACTATTATTCCAAGTATGCAATTGTTGACCAAGGCTGTTGTGCAATTGAAGTTGAAAGTTCTTTATATTAGTTTTGATGTGTAAAAAAGACCTTGTAGGGTTCGGAAAAATATCGAATTCGATTTGTCTCTCTTGAAAATCGTTGGTGCTAGTAATAAACTCTTCTAGTTCTGCCACAAAAAAATCAAACTGCCCAAAAGATGGAAGAGCTTCTTCATCGAACAATGCATTTCCTGCAAAATTTCCTGCTACTAGAACTTTACCATTGTTTGTAAGAGCTAAGCGTTCGTCTAATAAAAAGCCACTACTTTGTATAGGAATTAATAGTTGCCCCACTAGTTCATTATTAAACCCTACTAGGAAACCATCAAAATCATTAGCAGCTTCGCTAATTGAAAAACCATCAATATTCATTGTTCCTCGATAGTGGCCTGCTACTAATACTAAATCATCACGGATCATTATAGCTTCACCATATTCCACATTATCGCTTCCAAAAGATCTTGCATTCATTGGTGTGCCATCTGTAGAATATTGTAGTACAAAAAAGTTATCGTTAAAGCCATCTGATTCTATTTCGATATCATCGGCTAAGGACATAACACCTACAAAATGACCCGTTGCAAAAATATTATCTAAATCATCTATTGCTATTGCTGTACAATCATCATCTAAGACCCCACCTGCATTTCTTCCCCAAAGCGCATTTCCGTCTGAATCAAAGGTTGCTATAAAAACATCATCGTCGAGACTACTAGCTTCTAGAAAATCGGCTGCGAAACTAACCGTACCTCTAAATCTCCCTCCTACTACAAGTTGCTCTTGCGAATTGATTGCCATACTTTTCGCTTCTATATCTCCAGTTGTTCCTGCTTGCCTAGTCCATACTACTGCTCCATTCGAATTTATTTTGCACAAAAAGAGATCAGAATTTCCGTTAGCTGCCAAAGTAATATTATCAATAAATAAGCTATCTGAAAAACGCCCCACTAGATAAATATTTCCGTCATCATCATGCGTAATAGCATTAGCAACTTTTAGAGCCGATCCACTAATGGTTTTTCCCCATTCAATTGCTCCTTCATTGGTATATTTTGTTAAAAATATGGCTTTTGACCCTGTAGAAGGTATTAAAGTAAGGCTATCGAATTGTGCTTCTAACCAATAGCTACCGATCCAATAACTATTCCCTGCTTTATCTATTGTCAAACCAGTACTTGCATCATCGGCCTTGCTCGTGCCTTGCCGCAGCCAAAGTGCTTGACCTGTTGCATCTAATTTTGCTAAAAATACATCTTCACCTCCTTGCGTTTGGAGCATATCATTTCCCGCTACTAGTTCGTCAGAAAAACTACCAACAATAAAAATATGATCGGCGGAATCAGTTTGTATCGCATTAAGTTGTTCGTTTCCGACAGCACCATATTGCTGTACCCAATTCCAGTTTTGGGTAATTCCTAAAAAAGATATTGCATGAAGTAAAAAACAAGTACAAATGAATCGAATAAATATAGTCATCTAACGTTTTAGTTTTAATTTCGAGTAGAAATCATTAAGGAACCTGACTTATAATATACAGTTAACCAAAGAAGTTCCTGAAAAATATATAATTTTGCTGAAACGGGCTAGCGATGTGCAATAGTAGCGACGAAGTAGCTAGACTGCTGACCGAAGGAAAAGCAGGCCGAGCGAACAGCGAGCTATGAAACGTAGCGACCCTTTGGGTAGCCCCATTATTAAGTAAAAGTCAAAATGAAAATGAACGTTTAGATTAAATTCTGTAAATAGTACTTGCTCTCATTTGAACTTTTCATTTTCATTTTGACTAACCAATAAATTAGAATTTAAAACATATGTATAAGAAACAACATTCATCAATATATTTAACGGCAATAAGTCTATTATTGTTATTTTTTTTGGCGGCTTGTACGGAGGAACCACCAAAACAAGATATGGGAACCATCTCTACGGGAAATCCAACGATTGATGCTTTAACGAAAAAAATTATCGAAACCCCTGATGATCCGACTTTGTATGCACAACGTGGAGAGGTGTATTATGAGGCAGGTGCTTATGATGAAGCGATTCTGGATTTGACGGAAGCACTAAAAATTGATTCGACAAATGCTGCCTATTTCCATCTAATTGCAGATGCCTATTTGGATAGTAATAACTCGCTTCATGCCTTACGAACAATGGAATATACTGCCAAGCTACACCCTGAACGTATTCCGAGTTTACTAAAACTTTCGGAGTTTCAAATGATCTTAAAGCGAAATAATGAATCTTTAAAAACAGTTGACCGTATCCTTAAGATAGACCCTCAAAATGCCGAGGCCTATTTTATGATGGGCAACAATTTTAAAGATTTAGGAAAATCAGAGTTGGCGATCAATAGCTATCAAAAAGCCGTAGATAATGACCCTGATATTTTGGATGCTTGGATTAATCTTGGTCAATTATTTGAAGAGTTGAAAAATCCTATTGCATTACGTTATTTTGATACTGCTATTCGTGTAGGACCTGGCAGTGTATCAGCTATTAGTGCAAAGGCTAATTATTTGTGGGGATTGAAAAAATATAATGAAGCAATAGCACTTTATAAAAAAGCAGGAAAAATTGATGCACAAGATGCTGGAACGCATTACAACATTGGTTTAGTTTATCTAGATATGGATTCGATACCTCAAGCGCATCAGTTTTTTGATTTGACACTAAAAACAGATCCAACTCATATTATGGGTTACTATTATAGAGGCGTAGCGTCTGAATTATTAGGAAAGGTCGAAAGTGCTAAAAATGATTATCAACAAGCGTTAAATTTTTCGCCCAACTTTACTAGAGCAAAAGACGCCTTGAATAAATTGAATAAAGAATAAACTACACACATTAATTTTTACAAATTTTCTCAAATGAACAGAATATTATTTTTAGCATTGGTATTATCATTATGGGCTTGCAATGGCAATAATAATAGTACCACAACAGATACAAAAACGCCTATCAATAAAGGAGCTGCTACAGTGGCAACTCCAACTAAAACAGCTACCAAAAGAGATAGTACTCCTCCTGCTCAGCGCCAACGGTATATGGTGAATAAGGCACGTCCGAAGAATCAGGTGAATGCTACATTTCCATATGACATTGACCTAAAAACAGCAGAAAGAGAGGTTTTCAAATCAGATCAATTACTTAAATCAAATGGAAAACCAACTATTCTTTTGTTTTGGTTGACGACTTGCTACCCTTGTCGAATAGAAATGCAGGCTATCGAAAAGAAATTTGCGGGTTGGAAAGAGGAAGCAGATTTTAATCTTTTTGCTATCTCTACTGACTTCGAAAAAAATTATGAAAACTTCGTTAAGCGAGTAAATGAAAGTGAATGGCCTTGGAAAACATACAACGATGTAAATAGAGAATTTCGTTTGGTAATGCCTGGTGGCTTAAATGGTTTGCCACAGACCTTTTTATTAGATGGTAATGGAGAAATCGTTTATCATAAACGTAAGTACTCGACTGGAGATGAGGACAAACTCTTTGCGAAGGTAAAAGAACTGGCAGCAAATTGAAAATAAAAATATTTAAATGAAATTTGCTTAATTGTGTGCGTTCAATGAACGCACATTAATAATTTGAAACACTATTTTCTAATCAATAAATAATAATGAAATGGCAGTAATGAAAGTCATCGAAGTGTTAGCTAACTCAGAAAAAAGCTGGGAAGATGCTACAAGAAAAGCTGTAAAAAAAGCTTCTAAATCTGTAAAGAACATTAAGTCTGTATTTGTACAGAGCCAAAGTGCTGTTGTAAAAGGTGATAAAGTAACAGAGTTTAGAGTAAATCTTAAACTTACGTTTGAAGTAGGCGGATAGTTATAACAGTTTAAATGAAAATAAAAAGCTGCTTAAACGCTTATGAACAATGTTTTTTGCGTTTGTTGTTATAATTTTCATTAATCGTTTATCTGTCTATTAAAAACAGTACATAAAAAAACTCCTGTACGCAAAAGCGATACAGGAGTTTTTTATGTACTGTTTAAGAATCTGTTCTGGTTTTAGTATACTTTAAGCAACTCGTAGTTTACTCAATTTAGAAAGATTTAGTTTTTCTTTAGCATAAGAACTTGTTACTTCAAATGTTTTTATGCTCTTGTCCGAAGGCAGTTCAAACATAGCATCTGTCATTATTGCTTCACAGATCGAACGTAGTCCCCTTGCTCCTAGTTTATATTCCAAAGCTTTTGAAGCAATAAAGTCGATTGCATCTTCTGTAAAAGTTAGTTTGACGCCTTCTAAATCAAACAATTTTTCATACTGTTTAACGAGTGCATTTTTAGGCTTAGTCAAAATATTCTTTAGTGCATCAAGATCGAGTGGCTCGAGGTAGGTAAGTACTGGCAGACGACCAATAAGTTCAGGTATAAGACCATAACTTTTTAAGTCTTGATGATTAATATATCGAAGAATATTTTCATCATCTACACGCTCCACTTCTTTTTTGTTAAAGCCAATAACTTGGGTATTCATTCGTTTGGCAATATGTTTTTCGATACCATCGAAAGCGCCACCACAAATGAATAAAATATTTTGAGTATTAATTTTTACCATTTTTTGCTCTGGATGTTTACGACCGCCTTGAGGTGGCACATTTACATCAGTACCTTCGAGCATTTTTAGCATTGCTTGTTGCACACCTTCGCCAGACACATCACGTGTGATAGAAGGATTGTCTGTTTTACGAGCAATTTTGTCTATTTCATCAATATAAACGATACCTTTTTGAGCATTTTCTACATTATAATCACATACTTGTAATAAACGACTAAGAATGCTTTCAACGTCTTCGCCTACATAACCCGCTTCAGTAAATACGGTAGCATCTACAATAGAAAATGGCACATTGAGAAATTTAGCAATCGTTTTTGCTAATAACGTTTTTCCTGTCCCCGTTCGTCCAACAAATAATACATTTGATTTTTCTATTTCAATATCTGACTGCTTTTGGCGTAAACGCTTGTAGTGATTATAAACAGCAACAGATAAAAATTTCTTGGCGTCATCTTGACCAATTACGTATTCATCAAGATGTGTTTTTAATTGTTTTGGAGTAACTGTTTCTGGAAGTGTTACTTCTCCTTCTACCTTTTTTTCTTTCTCCCCTGAGTACAATTCTTCCTGTATAATTTCGTCTGCTTGTTCAACACAAACTTCACAGATATGCCCATCAATACCTGCAATGAGGATCAAAGCTTCTGATTTATCTCTACCGCAAAATGAACAACGATAACTATTTTTTCTACGCATTGCATTTAATTTTTTTAAATAACTATAAATGCTAGTTATTAGAATGAAGTTTCTTTGAAAAATTGTTTGGGTAAAACAACTTCTTTCAATAAAGCACAAAGGTAAGCAATGTGCTGGAATTTGTTGCATTTTTCATATAACAACAATTTACAGCTATTGCTTACCTTCTTTATTCTTCAAAAAGAATCCGTATTATACTTCTTCTTTTCTTGGATTATTTCTTTCTAGAACTTCATCTACCAAGCCATAATCTTTAGCTTGCTTAGACGTCATCCAATTATCACGATCACAATCTTTCAGAATTGTATCATAATCTTGTCCTGTATGATCAGCAAGAATATTATACAATTCTTTTTGCATATCTTTAATTAAGTGGTAAGAGATTTCCATATCAGAAACCTGTCCTTGCATGCCACCTAATGGTTGGTGAATCATTACACGACTGTGATATAAAGCTGTACGTTTGTTTTTAGCACCAGCGGCTAAAAGTACTGCCCCCATAGATGCTGCCATACCAGTACATATAGTATTAACATCAGGAGAAACATACTGCATTGTATCGTAAATTCCCATACCTGCAGTAACCGAACCACCTGGGCTATTGATAAACATTTGCACATCTCTCTTAGGATCATCTGATTCTAAGAAAAGTAATTGTGCTTGAATTACATTTGCCACATAATCATTTACTGGAACACCCATAAAGATGATACGATCCATCATCAAACGAGAAAATACGTCCATTGGAAAAACGTTTTTGATACGTTCGTCAATGATTGCTGTTGTAAAATCTTCTAAATTTGGATTCGTACTCGCCTGAGGATTTGGGAAAGTTGTAGGGGTTGTCTGACCAATATATTTTTCAAGGTGCATACTGCTCATGCCAAGATGCTTCGTAGCATATTTCATGAACTCATTTTTGTGAAACATATTAATATCTTTTTTGTGTATGAAATGTGTGATTGGAGTTTTTTATAAACTTTTTTTGAGTGTATCTTGTTTTCAGGTAAAACTATCAAAATCAGTTTAAAACTAACTCTTTTATAGATAAAATGCGAATTGGAAAGCTAACCCCCAATTCGCACTATAATAAACGCAATAACTTAAATTTCGTTCTTTCGATGTTTTTCTTTTGGATGTATGACCATAAACTATCGACGAATAAACTATCCTTCTTCTACATTTTCTGCTACTTCTTCGTTTTGTTCAGTAGTTGCATCTGCATTTTCAGGAGCTGGAGGCATTGATTCTTTGCGCACTTCTTCCAAAACAGCATCAAAATCCTTTGAATTTATCTTCTTATCATTTACTGTTACGACACCTCTTACTGCACCAAATAACTTATCCGCTAATATTTCTTGAAAAACACCATCGACATATTTTCTATCCTGCATCATTCGATTAGCAGTATTTAATACGACTAATTCGTCGATATAGTTACCATAAACTTGCTTTATATTTTCCTTTACTTGGGAAAATAATTCATCTTCTTCTACTTTTACATCAAACTGTTTGGTTAGTTTTCCACGGATAAGCGACCAGCGCAAATCTTTAGCAAAACCATCAAAGCCTTCTTCGATATCTTCCATTGAAGCTTCTTCATTAGAAGCGTTTAACCATTTTTTAAGAAATGCTTCTGGTAAATCAATCGGATTCTTTTCGATCAAGTCTTTTTGGAAATCTCTAAATAGAAGTGCATCTGCTTGTTTGTTATAGAATGTCATTATATCTTTTTCAATAATGGCTTTTGCTTCTTCTGTATTAGATACTTTCCCTTCTCCAAAATATTTATTGAAAAATTCTTCATCTAAATCAGCCAATCCTTTACGAGTGACAGTATTAATAGTAGCTTCAAACTCTTCACCAATTTCAACATCGCCATCGCTATCCGTTACCATTAAAAGATACTTCTTTACAAATTCTGCATCCTTATCCTTTTCAAGATTATAGATATTAAAGCGAACTTTATCTCCTTTCTTTTTGGTAAACAGTTCTTTTTTCAAGTCTTCATCTGCCATATCAGGAACAGCTACACTAAACGTAGTAGCCCAACCATCTTTCTTCACTGCATCGCCATCTAGCTCCTCTGCATTGAACGAAATAATATCTTCTGCTTGAATATTATCGTCTACCAATTCATTTTTGCCTACACGCTCTCGTCCGTTATCCAATTCTTTAGTAAGCACCTCATCCGCTACCTCTACATCATAACGATCAAATTTATTATCGGCAGAAACACCATTAAGATCGAACTCTGGCGTCAAACCAAGTTCGAATTTAAATGTAAAATCAGATAGGTTATTAATATCGAATTCAAGTTGTTCTTGCTCCTCAACAGGTAATGGTTGTCCAAGAATAGAAATATTCTCTTCTTTCATATAATCTTCCAGCTGAGTGTTTAAAACTTCGTTAATCACTTCAACAAGAATACCTTTGCCATACATCTTTTTGATGATGCCTACAGGAGTTTTCCCCTTTCTAAAGCCTTTCAGTTGGACTTTATTTCTGTATTTAGAAAGTTCTGATTTTAATTTTGGTTCATAATCAGCAGTGGTAAGTGTTATGGTGACTATAGAATTTAAATTGTCAACATCTTCTCTGACAATAGGCATATAGAAAGAATTGAAAAGTGAATAGATATAATGAGAGGTGAGTATTTGACTAAAGGCATTGGCATGGTTGCTTCATCAAAACCCTTCAACAGCTAAAAAATAACTGAATGCCCATTATTTTTAGAAAAGCATAAAAGAGGAAAACAATTCCTCTTTTATTACTTTTCGATGTGCGGGTGGAGGGACTCGAACCCCCACGCCTCGCGGCACTAGATCCTAAGTCTAGCATGTCTACCAATTCCATCACACCCGCAGTACTTTTTAAGTATAGGCTTTATCCTATAATGAAAAGGAAAATTTACTTCTAAATTTTTTTTTACTGATACCTTTCCTCAAAAGCGTTGCAAAGATAATGTCTTTTTTCTAAAAAACACCAGTTAATATCCGAAAAAATTAAAACAAAAATAAATAGCAACCTTTTAATGCTAAAAGGTGTTATTATTATTATTTTTGTATAAAAGAATAAATCACAAATTATTGATTTCTAATGCTTTAACTTCTAAGCTTTTTAAATCGATAAAAACCAACACCAAAAAACCTGCTTTTTTTAAAGTATCTAACAAATCAATTCAGCAACTTTTCAAGCCGATATCTAGCAAGATATACATTTTTTTGCGCCATAATAGAACGGTTTTATACCATTACCTATTCCGTGCAAGTGCTATATTTTTTTGGTAAAAAATCGTATATTTTACATTTTTTATCTCGAATATTGTTTACGAATTGCCATAGAAGTCTTCGTAATTTTAAAAGAGAGAGACATTATGCAAAAAGTAGTAATTGCAGTAAGTGACGAGGAAAAAGTACTCATCCATAAAGATTATGAGCAACTCGTCAATTTTTTAGAAGGACCTAAATCCAAAATCTCTATTGATGATACTGATAGAGAGCAAATCCGTATGGCCTATGAGCTTGCAGTAGATGCACACAGCAAGCAACGTCGTAAATCGGGTGAGCCTTATGTCATGCACCCTATCGCCGTTGCACAAATTTGTGCTGAAGAAATAGGACTCGGAGCTACGGCTATCGTTTGTGCCTTATTACATGATGTAGTTGAAGACACAGACGTAACACTTAAAGAAGTTATCGATCAGTTTGGGCCTCGTGCTGGAAAAATTGTAGATGGTCTTACTAAACTAGATGGACTTTACAACAAAATTGACGAACAAGATACTTATATCGCTAGCCCGCAAGCAGAAAACTTCAAAAAAGTATTAAGTACCTTAGTTGAAGATGTTCGTGTTGTCTTGATAAAGATGGCAGACCGTTTGCACAACATGCGTACTCTTGGTTCGATGCCACGGCATAAGCAGTTAAAAATTGCTGCCGAAACGAGTTATATCTACTCCCCCTTGGCTCATCGACTTGGTCTATATAAAATCAAAACGGAGTTTGAAGACTTGTGTATGAAAATTACACATACCGAAGCCTATCAAGATATCGAAGCGAAATTAAAAGCAACTGACCAAGAACGAATAACTTATGTCAAAAACTTTATCGCACCTTTACAAGATAGTCTGAAAGAAACAGGCATTGATTACCGCATTACGGGTAGATCTAAGTCAATTTATTCAATTTGGAATAAAATAAAGACGAAGAAAGTTGCCTTCGAAGAAATATATGATTTATTCGCTATTCGAATTATCGTAGATGTTCCTAAGAAAAAAGAAAAACAAGTCTGTTGGCAAGTTTATTCGATTGTAACAGATGTACACACACCTATTCCAGAGCGCCTAAAAGACTGGGTAACAACACCTAAATCGAATGGCTATGAATCGTTGCATACTACTGTAATTGGCCCAGGTGGTCGATATGTTGAAGTCCAAATTCGTAGTGAACGAATGGACGAGATTGCAGAATGTGGCTATGCTGCCCACTGGAAATATAAAGGTGTCTCTAATCAACAAAATGTTTATAGCATATGGTTGGATAGTGTGCGTGAGATTTTGGATAATGAAGATAGTGATGCTATCGAATTTCTAAATGATTTCAAAACGAATCTCTTTAAAGAGGAAGTATATGTGTATACCCCTAAAGGTGATTTGAAAATTTTACCTAAAGGTGCAACAGCTCTAGATTTTGCTTTTAGCATACATACAGATATTGGCTATCATTGTACCGCAATAAAGGTCAACAACAAACTGGTACCGATGGGTTACAAATTGCAAAATGGTGACCAACTGCACATCACAACCAATAAAAACCAAAAGCCTACAGAGAACTGGCTAAAAATGGTGGTAACGGGTAGAGCTCGTTCTAAGATTCGTTCTGCCATGCGTGAAGAAAAGCGTAGGCAAGGTATTACTGGAAAAGAAGCTATTGAACGAAAGTTTCAACATCTAAAAATTGACTTCGAAGAAAATGTAGAAATACTTGCAAAATATTATCGCTTAAAATCTAGAATAGATCTATATTTCGAAATTGCCAAAGAACGTATCAGCTTATCTGATCTCAAAAATATTTTCACTGTAGAAGGTGGAAAGCTCGTTCGTATTCCTGAAGAAGAGCCAGCTGTCGAGCCTCAAACAATTCAGGAAGTCAAACCTCGTAAAAAGAAAAATATTAAAGGGCGGCCACAGTTATTGATTGCTGGTGAGCCTGGAGATAGTTATAATTATTCTCTAGCTACTTGTTGTAACCCTGTTTTGGGTGATGGAATCTTTGCTTACCTTACTGCTACTGCAGGACTAAAAATACATCGGACTTCCTGTCCAAATGCTACACATATGATGGCTAACTATGGTTACCGTATTATGAAAGCAGAATGGGCATCGACAACCAATACATCTTTCATCGCAAACTTATTAATCACTGGAGTAGACGATGGTCCTGGCGTTATCGAACGTTTATCCAATAATATTTCAACAAAGCTAGGGCTTAATATCCGTTCTTTTTATATTGATGGAAATGAAGGTTATTTTGAAGGGCGAGTTAGTTTACTCGTTGCCAATAAAGATCAATTGAATCTCGCTATTATCAATCTTAAAAAGCTAGATGGTATTTCTAATGTTGTGCGTTTAGAAGATTAAGTAGCCAATTAATGTAAATACTTAATGAAAATAAAAATGAATGTCTAAGGCATTCATTTTTATTTTCATTTAATATATCCTCACCTAAATCAACCAAAATCAAAAAAACTACGTTATATAAAGTGTAACCTAATATTTCTAGTTCAATAAAAGATTAGGGTTTCTGTAAAAAATAAACGGATGAAACGTCCATCATTAAGGCTTAAAC
>JAHDIP010000154.1 GCA_020630735.1 Saprospiraceae bacterium
GCGCCTCGCATAATATAGTTAAGAGAATTAATCTCTAATTAATAGACAAAACTATTAATACTTTACAAACTTTTGAACCAATTGCTCTTCACCATTTTGGATAGCGATGAAGTAGTTACCAGCACGTAAGTTAGCAAGCTCAAGTTGAGCAGTATTAGTACCGCCAATTGCTTGTTGTGTCAATACAACTTGACCAAGAGTGTTGTATACATTGATTGTTACATTCTCCTCAGTAGCCGTGTAAGCTACATTCAAGATATCTCTTGTTGGGTTAGGGAAAATGTTGAATTCAGTTGCAGCAGCAGCATCTTTAATGTCAGCATCTTTGTCAGAGCCAGCACCAAAACCTGCGATTGACTGATTTTGACAACCAGTTAAAACAACATCATCAATATAAACTTGATCGTTATTACCAGACGCATCACAACGGAAACGAATAGTCGTTGAAGTAGAGAATGGTCCTGTTACTGTAACAGCATCGTTATAACGAGTATTATTATTGAAGTGTACACCTCTAGCATAGTTTGCTACAGTTACCCAGCCACCGCCAGTATTAATTTCAATAAAGTAATCTTCGTTGTTTTCCATACTTCTAGCATACATTGAGTAATCAATAGTGATATCTTCGAAGTTAGATAAGTTTAATGCGTCAGTTGTCATAGAAGAAGCATTACCAGAGTTGTCTCTTAAACGAACACTTACAGAACCACTATTGGCATAAGTAGTACTACTTACTCTAGCACAATCTGATCCACCGTCATTCCAAATTCCCCAACCAGCTTCGAAGTCATTGCTGTTGATTGTTACATCAGTACAACCACCCGTGTTACAAGCGGAACATAAAGCACCACCACAGTCAACACCAGATTCATCACCATTTTGAACACCATCAGAACATGTTTCGCAAGAACCATCATCTTCAGTTGCATTAGGATCGTAGTTGTGAGCAGAAGCATCAGTACAACCAGGAATCGGATCTGGAGGACAAGCAGCACATAAAGCGCCACCACAATCTACACCAGTTTCGTCACCATTCTGAACATTATCAGAACATGTTTCACAAGAACCGTCGTCTTGAGTCGCATTAGGATCGTAGTTGTGAGCAGAAGCATCTGTACAACCAGGAACTGGATCTGGAGGACAAGCAGCACATAAAGCACCACCACAATCTACACCAGTTTCGTCACCATTCTGAACATTATCAGAACAAGTTTCACAAGAACCATCGTCTTGAGTTGCAGCAGGATCATAGTTATGAGCAGAAGCATCTGTACATCCAAGAACTGGGTCTGGACCACCACTATCTAAGCAGAAGTTTGTTGTTTCAGAAGATGCAAAAGAACCACCTGAAGCTAAAACATTACCGTTAGCATCTGTAACCGTATAAGAACCATTTCCATAAGAACAGCAAATACCGTCACCATAAGCATCATTGATTGTGAAATCGTAACATCCATCAACTAAACAAGCATCAATAGAAACAGTAGAACCATCAGGTTGGCTACCATAAGTTCCACCAGAAGCATAAGTCGTACCTCCAGAAGAAATAGTCCAGCTAGTTTCTTCAGGGTAATTATCAAGTGTAATTGAAACGTTTACGTTAGTACATGGAGGACAGTCAGCACAGTTAGCACCACCACAATCTACGCCAGTTTCGTCACCATTTTGAATACCATCATCACAAGCAGGAGGAGCACAAGAAGAAGCAGCACCAACACCTGTAGCATGGAAAGCATTAGTTGTGCTACAAACTTCATCAGAACTAGCACCATATAAATCAGCAGCAGATTGGATACAAGCAGTACGAGCATCAGCATACTGAGAGTTTGCACTTAAGTAAACAGCTTCAGCACGGTAGAAAATTTTACCAGCTTTGATGATACCGATACCAGGTACAGCATAGCTGTCACCATTATCATTTGTACCAGACTCACCAACAGCAAGAATATAGAAACAGTGATTTAAAACACCACTATTGTAGTGTACACCACCATTATCACCAGAACCAGTATACCATTGGTCACCAAGGTAAGTATCAGGTTGACCTTCAGCATTTGGATTAATCATATTACGAAGTGGGCTTCCACCAGGTCCTATGTCTTCACCAATAAGGTAAGGTTGCTTTTCTCCAGGAGCCATCACGTCTTCAACACAAGCAGCCCAGATATCAGAGAATGCTTCGTTTAATGCACCAGACTCATAAGAGTATACTAAGTTTGCAGTAGAAGAACATACACCGTGACCAATCTCGTGAGCTGCAACATCCAAAGAAGTTAAAGCATCAAAAGTATTACCATCACCGTATGTCATTCTAGAACCATCCCAGAAAGCGTTATCATAGTTTGAGCTATAGTGAACGTAACTATTAATCGCAGCACCATTACCATTATAACTATTTCTGTTGTGTTGTTGGATGAAATAATCGTATGTCATTTCAGAACCCCAGTGAGCATCTAAGGCAGCATTATCTTTAGCACTATTGTTCCATTCGCCAGCAGTCCAGTTATTATCATTATCTACAAAGTCTTGTGCACTTCCGTAGTTTGTTCCTGTGTTCATATCATAAGTATTGATACCACCACCACGCGTGTTATCACGTAAACGGTAACCACCAGTAGTCGTACTCGTTTCGATAGACTTGGAACCACTATAACGAGTAGCAGCCGTACCAGAAACTAAGATTGGTAAAGTAGTACCAAATTCAGCTACTAATGAAGTGTGATTGTGATTGTGCTCAGCATCATCATGAAAACAGTGCTTAATGATTGCATTTTTGAAAACAATAGCACCTGTGTGAGCATTTACATATATATCATCACGGCTAAGTGGAGACTCGGCATAGATATTAAATTTATATGCTAAATCAGGACGTTGTCCTTTAACTAAAAATTGTTTTACAATTACTAATTCGCCTTCTGGTAAATAAGTACCTTTTTCTTCATTATCAATAGCAAACTGCTCATTGAAAGCAGATTCCCACATATAACTATCAGCATTTATGTGACTAAGTGCCGCAGCTAAAGCTTGATCTTCTGAAAGAGTCGGTGCAATATTAATTCCTTCTGTAGGAAAGTAATCTCCATTCATTGTTTGAATCTTCCCGTTCTTTGAGTGAACAGTATAAGTTCCAAATTCTACCTTAATACCATTGTGATATTGTTGGTACTTGTCGTGTGTAAACCCTAAATGATCTTTAATTTTCTTGGCAAGAACTAATTTATCTGCGTCATTCATGTGTAGTTGGCTTCTCAAGATATTTTGAGCTTCTTGAATAGCCGGTTGCTTCGCTTTGAACTGAATGTTGTTGATTACACCATTTTTGTTAGTGTCTTCTGTTTGTGCTTCTCTCGTGCCCCAATCTACTAAATCTTGAGCTGTAAGATGGATAGAGGTACTACACAACAATAGCAACAAAGCGGTTGCTTTGAAAAACTGTGTCATAGTTTACTAAATTTTTGGTTAGTTAGAAAATAGTTAATAAAAATAATGAAAGGGTATTACAGCAGTGTAAAATTAAGAAATATTATTTGGTATACGATAAAAAAAGATGTCAAAAAAAAACTAAACTATGTTTTCAAGAAAATTAAATTCTTACACATTGAAAATATGTATATATCTAAATAAAAACAATTAAATTTAATTGAATTTAAAAGGTCTTGTAGTACAATATGTTATGTAGATTTTTTGAGCTACATGTGTACGTGTTATAACACTCTAAATGAGGTCTGGAGAGGCTGCAATAGAAGAGAAAAATAATTGAATATATATGAAATTGAGGTCATGCTAAATAGAGCTATTTGTGACATGGGAAACATCGCAATATTTTTCTATATCAGGGATGTATTACTTGATCATGTCTATATAATTGTGGAAACTGTGTGAGTTTTGTTGGAAAAGATGAATAATTTTTTTGTACAAAAGTTGACTATTTTTTTAGCGAAATAAATTAAAAAATTATTTATTTATTTTTCTCATTACATAATAATCATCATACTCTTTAGTTATCTTGAAATCGAATCTTTTATATAATTCCAATGGTCCTTTAAAATTTCCTTCACACGATAATTCTTTTTTTTTGGGATACGCTTCAAAATAATCATAATCTTTATTTGAATAATCCATAATAATTTTTTCAAGAATCTGTTGAGCAATCCCTTGTCTTCTATAATCAGGATGTATTAAAAAACAAACAATTGAACAAACCTTATCATCAGGATTATCAACATAATCATAGTCTTTTAGTAATCTTTGATAGTTTAATCTATTATTTGCATTACACCATCCGATTGGTTTATCATTGTCAAAAACCAAATAACCTGTCAGCATATTCTCATTGATAAGATTGATTACCGAAGAACGACTTGTTTCACGAGTACATGTTTCTACATCTCCAGTGAAATGATAGTCGTAACAATAACACTTTGCCCTATCAGGATTTTCTTCGAAAATAATATTATCAAAGAAAAACAAATAATCGTCTTTTAAATCTTTAGTCAAAGGTCTTATTTTAATATCCATAGTGTTGATTTTTGATTATAGTACACAACAAAATTATTTATGGTATCACTTCTATTTAATGAAAAGCGAGATGCTAAAAGCATCTCGCATATCGTACATGGAAGTCTTTTACAACTTCTTTCTTTTACTTTAATTCTCAATAATTACTTCTTGATGAATTTAACTACTTTTTGTACGTCAGCATACTGAACAACAATTAGATAGCTACCAGAACGCAATTCTGGGAAATTTAGTTGAGAGGTCATTGGTGTCCCAATAACTTTACGAGATAAAACAACTTCACCATATGTATTATATACATTAACCTGAGAAGTAGTTACATCAACTTTTGTTTTAGTTTTTTCTCCTTGTACTCTAACACCCCAATCTATTAAGTCTTGAGCTGAGACTGAAACAGAAGTACCGATTAACATTAGAAATAAGGCACTTGCTTTGAATAATTTTGTCATAGTTTTACAAATTTAGTTCGTTAAGAAATATTTTATGATAATTAATACACGTAAATGTATGCAATAAAATTTGGTATTTAAAAATATGTCATGCGATAAATTCCGAAAAAAATCAATTAGTAAAAACTATATTTTTGTTATAAATAAATATTATGTGTTTAGTCATTTGCTATTCAATAAGCAGGAACATTTCTATTGTACAAATTCGTAGAATAAATGGGATATAAAAATTTTATCTTTCTCATCAAAAAATATACAAGATCCTAGAGATAATTCTCTTCAATTGTAGAAAAAACTTATAATTAATTATTAAATTTACATGTCCCGCCAACCGATATCAAAAAACAAACAACTATGAAGAAGGTATTAACTACCCTTATCTTGCTATTAGTTTGCCTAATAGCTTATTCTCAAGTTACGTATACAGCTAAAGATGTGGTGCAACCATATACAGGTTATTTTAGACCTGGAGCAAACCTAGGGTACAATCCTCCATGGGATGATGCTGAACTTGCAGATATAGCTGCTGGTAATCCTGCTTTAGGAATTCAAGGAGTAGGAGTAAAGGCAATCCGGCCAGCTTTGTATGAAACAGTATTAGATATTTACGGCTATGACCTTCGAGTACCTACTTTCCAACATTATGATAATCTTGGCCTTAAAGATAATACTTGTATTGTTGGTTTTCCTGTCGATTGGCATCGAGATTTAACCGAGTACTGTCCTGGAGAATTTTCTGAATTATTTGGCGGTATGTATTTACCGATTTGGGATAATGGTGAAAATGGAACACCTGTAAATGATGACAATTACTATGCACTCTATTTGTACAAAACTGTAACGCTTTACAAAGATTATATCAAGTTTTGGGAAATTTGGAACGAACCAGGTTTTGATTATACCTATGCTACAGGTTGGTTACCTCCAGGTGAACCTGGCAACTGGTGGGAAAATGATCCGAATCCTTGCGACTATAAATTGCGTGCTCCGATTTATCACTATGTAAGAATGCTGCGTATCAGTTGGGAAATTATTAAGACTTATGATCCTGATTCGTATGTTGCCATTGCGGGAGTAGGCTACCAAAGTTTTATAGATGCGATTTTAAGAAATACAGATAATCCAATAGACGGATCTGTTACTCCTGAGCATCCTCATGGAGGTGGTGCTTATTTTGATGTTATGGGTTTTCACTCTTATCCGCATTTTGATGGAGCATTAAAATATTGGGATAGCTCCATTAATAATTTTGTTTTCCAACGACATTCTGATGCTGCGGCAGATGGTATTCCTCGACGTCAAGGATTATGGCAAGAAGTTTTAGGCAATTATGGATTTGATGGAAATACATATCCTGAAAAAGAATGGATCATTACAGAAATAAATTTACCTCGTCGTCAATTTGGAGAATACATTGGTTCGCAAGAAGCACAGATTAATTTTATTATGAAAGCAGTAGTTGCTTGCATGGAAAATGACATTCGTCAGATGCACGTGTTCAACCTCGGTGATGAAACGACAGAAGCGAATGCTTATAATGAATTTAATCTTTTCGGCTTATACCAAAAGTTAGATGGTACACCTTCTTACTCCCAAGTCGTCAATCCAGAAGGAGTGGCGTACAAAACAACTTCCGATCAATTATTTGAAACTGTATTAGATCCTGTTCGAACAAGTGCGATGAACCTGCCATCCAACATTCGTGGTGGAGCATTTAGAGATAGCAACGGAAAATATACCTATATGCTTTGGGCAAAGACAACTATTGATATGTCTGAAAATGCTTTTGCAACGTATTCTTTTCCTGCTAATTTTAATATCAACCAACTCAATAAAAAAGAGTGGAATTATGCTCAATCACAATTTAATCAAGTGATTTCTTCGCAAGGTGTTGCCTTAACAGGAAGACCAATATTTTTACGTGATGTGAATGATGATGATACTGCTGGTGTAGATACTACAGCACCTACAGTTACATTGACTACAAGCAACCCGATTGTAAGTGCTCCTTTTCAAATTAGCATTAATTTCAGTGAGCCTGTTACAGGATTGTCACTTGCAGATTTTACAGTAAGTAATGGAACACTTTCTAATTTAAGTGGTTTTGGTGCTAATTATACGCTTACAGTAACACCAATTACAATTGGAATTATCAATATCACGCTTCCTGCTAACAGTACAGTAGATGCAGCGTCGAATGGAAGCCTTGTTTCAAATACGCTAATGATTAACTATTCGACAACCCAACCTGATAATACCCCTCCTGCAGTTTTCTTGTCTACTCCTAATACGACAGTATCAGGTTCTTTTACTGTAAATGTGAATTTTGATGAACCCGTTTTTGGTCTTGCTTCATCAGACTTTTCTATTAATAATGGAAGCATTAGCAACTTAACGGGCATGGGACAAAATTATAGCTTTACGATTACTCCAACGATGCTAGGAACTGTTTCCGTTTTTCTACCAGCTAATACAACAAATGATTTGGCAGGAAATGAAAATACGATCTCTAATACCTTAGTGGTTAATTATGAAGGAATGAGTAGTGGGAGCACCGATATTGCTTTAAATATGACCGTTGATAATACTCAACCAAGTTTATACAATAATGTCACCTTTACCTTAACGGCAACGAATACTGGAGCTGATGCTGCTTCAAATATTGTAGTAGATTTTCCCTTTCCTACAGGTCTTGTTTGGGTGGATGCAAATACTTCATTTGGCGTTTTTAATGTGTTTTCTAGACAATGGGAAATTCCAACTTTAGCTGTTGGACAAAGTGCAACAATGAATTTGACTTTATACACACTTGTAGATAATGCGACTATAACAGCTTACGCACAAGTAACTGCTGCAAGTCCACTTGATGCCGATTCGACTCCTGGCAATGGTATATCGCCAAATCCGATTGAGGATGATGAAGCAGCAGCGACTATAATTATTGGTTCTACAAATGGAGGGACAACTGACACCACACCGCCAGCTGTTTCATTGACAACTGGAACTACAAATGTTACAGGACCTTTTGTCGTCAATGTCAATTTTACTGAAGATATAAATGGATTCAGTTTGAGTGATCTTACGATTACAAATGGTACTGCTTCTAATCTTTCAGGGGCAGGTAGTTTTTATAGTTTTACTTTAACGCCATCAGTGGCTGGGACAAGTACTATTTTATTGCCTTCTAATACGACAACGGATAATGCAGGAAACGGAAATACGGCATCTAATACTTTGGTTGTAAATTATTCTACCAATGGAGGCGGTTCAGGAAACATAGATTTAGCCTTAAACCTAAGTGTCGATAATTCAACATTTGATATTTTTGAAACAGTAGGGTATACTTTAATTGTTAGCAATACGAGTAATACGACTGCTACTGGAGTAGAAGTGAGTTTCCCTATTCCTGATGGAATGGTGCATTCTAGTCAAAGTACAACGAATGGAGATTATTTTTCTTGGACTGGAAGTTGGGTCATAGGAACTATAGCACCAAATAGTAGTGCTACATTAAACCTAGATTTGTTTACGATGAATGCCAACGGTCCATTTACTAATTTTGCACAAGTAGTTCAGGCAAACGAAAACGATATTGACTCTACGCCAAATAATGGCTTTGCTCCAAACGCAAATGAGGATGATGAAGCAGTCGTTACCATTTTACCAAATAATGGCAATAGTGGAGGAGGAACAAATGATAATCCAGTGGTAACTTTATCCGCTCCAAGCCAAGTGAATGGAACATTTACAGTGACGATAACCGTTAGTGAAAATGTAACTGGATTTACATTAGGTGATATCTTAGTATCGAATGGAATTAGTTATGGATTTACAGGTAGTGGTCAAAATTATAGTGTAACGATCTCACCATACAATTTTGGGTTAGTCACCATTACCGTTCCTTCAGGTGTAACTTTTGATATTGATGGAAATGGAAATGATCTATCAAATGTGCTTACTGTTACTTATGGAAGTATTGCTTCCAATGGTGCAGATTTAGAACTGAATTTAAGTGTAGTAGAAACGCAATATACTATTTTTGATTTTGTAAACTATACACTTACAATTACCAATACTGGTAACTTAGATGCTACAGGTGTTACAGTAGATTTTCCAATTCCTGATGGAATGGTACATGCTAGTGATGTAACTTCTGAAGGAGCATATTATCCTTGGGATGGCAGTTGGGAAATCGGAAATATTCCTGCAGGTGGTTTGGAAGTTTTGGAGTTGAGATTGTTTACCATGACTACAGGAAGTCCTTTTACTGTTTTTGCACAAGTAAAAACAATGGACGGCACAGACTTAGATTCTACGCCAAATAACTGGACTTGCATTGGTCAAGCTAATTGTCAAGCCAATGAAGATGACGAAGCAACAGTTGTTGTTTTCCCTTCTTCTTTTAGTACACCAAATAATTCGTTGATTATTTCAGACCAACAAAAGGAGTTAAACTTAAGTGCTGTTTTTCCTAATCCAGCAGTTAATGAACTTTACTTGATGATCAGTGCCAAAGAAGCAACGACTATTGGTTTTACAATTTACGATCTTACTGGTAGAGTAAAAGGCATGCAAGAGGTGAGCTTAGAAAAAGGTTACAACCAAGTACCTGTTGATATCGATCAATTACCGAGTGGCTTGTACCATATCTTATTTGATACGACAAATAAGCATACTCCAATTCGCTTTATTAAGCAACGATTATAATTGAAATTTTACAGCAACTTCACATAAAATAAGGGCGATAAAACTAATTATCGCCCTTTCTTAATTCACAGAGTACATAAAATAAATCAAGTGCTTTTATCTTGAAAATAAACGCTTTATAGCTTACGACGAGCTACAAACAGAATATTTATTTAATTACAACTTTACTTAGCGCGTATTGACTTTCGTTTTTCAACAACAAGAAATAATTACCTGTCGGTAATGCTGTTACATCAATCGTTTCTCTAGTATTATTCATGTTCCAATTTTGTACGCTACGTCCTTGGAGATCGAAAATCTGAGCGGATACTTGAGTATTGATCATTTCTGATGGTAGATTTATTGTAATAAAATCAGTTGTTGGATTTGGAGCAATTTGTAGGTTGATTTTATCTAAGCCTTTTACACTCGTTAAGTTAGGAAGAATAACGGCATCAATAACATGCACAACGCCATTAAACGTACGAATATCTGCTACAATTACCTGTGCATCATTAATAAATACACCATTGGCATCAATCATTACACTAACATCTTGCCCTTGTAAGGTCATAGCTGTTTGCCCATTTGTTAAATCAGAAGATAATACTTCAGCACCTAATACATGGTACAATAAGATCTGAGCTAAATCACCAGTAGGATCTTGTAATAGAGCGTCTACCGTTCCAGCAGGTAACAAATCAAAAGCGGCATCAGTCGGAGCGAAAACAGTGAACGGACCATCTCCACTTAAGTCATCAGCTAATTCCGCAGCGACAACAGCAGCTTCTAAAATTGTATGATCAGGACTATTGACAATTACATCAACAACCGTAGAAGCAGGTGGAAGAATAACTGCATCAAGAACATGCACAATTCCATTAAAGGTAATTATATCAGCGACGACAACTTGAGCATTGTTTATGAACACACCGTTAGCATCAATAGTAACTTCAATGTTTTGACCTAATAGAGTAGTCGCTGATTGTCCATTACTCAAACTAGTAGAAGGGACTTCACCGCCAACAACATGGTACAATAAAATTTTAGCTAAGTCACCAGTAGGATCTTGTAATAGAGCGTCTACCGTTCCAGTAGGTAACAGATTAAAAGCAGCATCAGTCGGAGCAAAAACAGTAAACGGACCATCTCCACTTAAGTCATCAGCCAATTCTGCAGCGACAACAGCAGCTTCTAAAATTGTATGATCAGGACTATTGACAATTACATCAACAACCGTAGAAGCAGGAGGTAAAAGAACTGCATCAAGAACATGCACAATTCCATTGCTTGCAGGAATATCAGCTACCGTCACTTGTGCATTGTTGATGAATACACCATTAGCGTCAATAGTAATATCAATATTTTGACCTAGTAAAGTTGTCGCTATTTGCCCATCACTCAAACTAGTAGAAGGCACTTCGGCACCTACAACGTGGTATAATAAGATTTTAGCTAAGTCGCCAGTAGGATCTTGTAAAAGTGCATCGACTGTTCCATCAGGTAATAAATTAAAAGCGGCATCGGTTGGTGCAAATACGGTAATTCCAGTTGAACTACTTAGAGTACCATCTAGCTCTGCAGCAATCACCGCTGCTTCTAGGGTAGTATGGTTTGGACTATCGACGATGATGTCAACGACAGTTTGAGCAAATGAGAAGGTGCTCAGAAATAAAAAAAAGTTGAGGATAATAATTTTTTGCATGATGTTTTTTTTAAAATTTATTAAAAAGAGTCTAGCAGAATTTATAGCATAGTTAGCTAGAGATAACCATGTGCAATTGATGATTATCTATGTCTGTTTTTCGTACTATACAGAAACCAAATGGTTTTCAGATTGCCAAACGATTAAAGTAGTTGAGAATCCATTTAATGCTACAACTGCTACTGGTAGATATAGATGTAGTATTAATAAGAGCCTGTACTTAGCATGTAAATGCAAGCAGTTAAAATAATTTTATAGATTTTGATTTGTTGTGAAATATGCATGTTGAGCTATAGAAAAAACTCACGATGCACGGTATAGTTTAGCTTTGAGTCTTGTGATAACTCATGTAAACTTCATACGTTTTATGTATTCTATTTATTTCTAAATGCCTTATTGATCCCGAAAGATAAATAATGACGATTAATTTTTGTGTTGTATTCTTCTTGTTGGTAAATAGCGTTTATTCCTTTGGCCCAGTTATAATTTAGTTGTAATTGAGTACTCAAATTTAATTGATAATGAAGATTAATACCTAGACGAAAATCATAATGCCATTGATTGATAGAAGGATTTTCAAAAGTGCTTGTTCCATCCGTATTAAAATGAAAGGCATCATGATGCGATTCAATTTGTTGAATTTGATTGGTAATACTTGATAGGTAGTTAAATCCAAATCCAATGGTTGCCGAAGGTTGGAAACGATTCCTATTTTCTAAAGGTATTATTCTTAAACCTATTGGAGCTGTCCAATTTTTAATCAAATGTTTCGACTCAAAATCAACTAAAAAATCGACACTTGATGAACCAACATCACGGCTTCTATTCAGTCTAAACGTCGCACCTGAAAGCCCATAAGGTGTCGCAAGACTTTGAGTGTAATCATTGCTAGAGTTTTGTTCGGTAGAAAGATTATAATTTAATAACGAATTATGTCCAGAAAAGATTTGTATTTGCTCATATTGAAGACCGCCATAAGCTTGTAAAAAATTGTTGATAGAAAAGGCAACCTTTACTCCGCTTTGCCAACCAATATTGTTTTTATAATTAAATTCAAAAGGCGTAAGATCAGAAATGTATTTATTACTAATACGGTGTTTCCAATAAACAAAACCTATGGTCGCATCGACTGAGAATATTTTGTTACCTTTTATAATGTCTATTGTTGCCAATTTTAGAGATTCTTGCTGCTTCGCTTCTTTTACCTCAAAAGATAAGATAGGAAGTAAAGGATATTGCTTTTCTATCTTTGACTTAGTCTGATGAGTTGATGTTATCAGTTCGGTTTTTTCTTCTTTTTTATTTTCCGTACTTAATAGTATTTTCGAAGCCATTGGTTTCCCAATAAGCGGGAAACTAACGGGCTTGTTTGATGTTTTTTGAGTAGCTAAATAACTAGGAATCACTTTATTTTCACCAATTGTTTTTGTTATATTTTTTGTTGCTTGTGATGGTAACTTTGCTCGGGGAATTGTTAATTCATTTTGTAAAGAAGAGCCGGCTATTTGTTCTGTTGTTTTTTCTTCTTGTAAAGGCTTGATAGATTCATTTGGTTTTTTTGAAATACTATTAGTATTGGGTTGAAGTAATTCTTTTTGATTAATCTCGCTAACATAGTTGCTAGAGCTACTTTGATAAGCGAAAAAAACAAGCATCAAGGAAATCAGGATACCTAGCGACCACCATAACCACATTAGAGGGCGACGCTTTTTCTTCGGCTCAATATGCGGCACGATCCCCTTCCACACCAAGTCATCATCTGGTGTGTTCCATGTTTCGATAGGTGGTTTACTATCATTGAAACGATTCTTCCATATTTCATCGAATCTATCCATGATGTTGTTGATATAGTTGACTATTCGAAAGAATTTTTTTTTGCAAAAGTAATCGAGCTTTTCTTAATTGAGTTTTAGACGTATTGATGCTAATTTGCAACTCTTCTGCTATTTCTCTATGAGAAAAACCATCGATGACATACATGTTAAAAATCGTTTTATACCCTTGTGGCAATTCTTGAATCATTGCTAACATTTCTTTTAACGACATATCTGAAAGGACATTGATTTCTGTAGACTCCATTTGTTCGGCGTGGCTAATACTAATCGAATAGAGTGGTTTTTTTCTGATGTCCATCAAACAGGCATTAATAGTTACCCGCTTTGCCCATGACTCGAATGCACCTTTTGTAGGATCATAATAATTTAGATTTTTAAAAATAGTAATGAAGCTTTCTTGAAGATAATCTTGCGCAGTTGATTTGTCTTTAGCATATCTTAAGCATACCATAAAGAGGCTTTGCTTGTACTTTAGGTACAACTGGTGAAACGCTTTTTGATTTCCTTTTAACGCTTCTTTGATGTATGATATGTCTTCTTGCTCCTGGTTCATATTATTACTTACTAGGTAAATGCAAGAAGTAGCTAATTGGTTGTCTGAGCAGCTAAATAAAAGTAGTTTTATTTATAACCTTGCTTAAGAATCTATTTCATAATTAGTTGTAAGTGCTTGATTTTTAGGGTGAAAAATTATCCTTAGCTTCAGTTCCTTCTGATAAACTTTATTTAGCATTTATTGTATGTTTGGGCATTCGGCAAATTGATTTTCAATGATTTGGGATCTAAGTAAGTGACTTCAACACTAATTTTTGAGAGCTTCTTAAAGGATGCAACCATTTTTATGTAATAAACTTCTTTAATTATGTGTAACTTTACACTTAAATAAATGCAAAACTCTCCATATTTTCTTGATATATTATCAGTGTTTTATTTTTTTAAGTATTGATAATGAATTAATTATATGTTCAGATAAATAAAAATATATTTTGGTTTAACTTTAATTTAACGACTATTAGACAGCAGGAAGAGTCAAAATAGTGTTTTAAAAGTATAAAATTGTTTGAGTAATTTGTTCTGAACTTCCTTTACTAAAGAATTGATTTATAGAATGAAGCTCATTTTTAAACAAAGTCAATATTAAATAATCAATTATATAGGCTCATGGAGTATGCAACTATATTCCGAATAAGCCAAATTTTAAACTGCTAACAAATGAAAAATATACAATTATTACTACTATTGAGCAGTTCGATGTTATTAAGTTTGTCTTTATCTGCTCAAGTTGTCATCGAAGGATACACCTTTGAGGAAAATAATAGTGGTTACGTTAGAAAGGTAATGATTCAGGTAGTAGATGTAAAAGGAGATACTATTGGTGTTGCTCGTTCTGATAGAGAAGGTAAATTTAAAATAGAGGTCGAATCAGGTAAAGATTACCGTATGCTTATAAGTCGTAAGAATTTTTTGAGTAGGGAACAAGCTGTTTCTACCAAAGGTGCAGAAGATGGTGGAAAAGTTTTTGTAAAAGTTCCACTCGAACGCCAGCCAGGTTATGTCTTTGATGTAACAATTGCTGAAGCTAGACTTGATCCTACTCAAACGGTAAATGCAATTGATAGTGCCCGAATTGAAGTTTACAACAATACGCTTCGAAAGGAAGAACTTGTTCTAAAAAACTATCCGCATCCAACATTTAAATTTAATTTTTTACAAGGCAATCATTACACCATTATGATTCGTCGGAAAGGATTTTTCAATAAACGAATTGAAGCTTATGTAAATGTTGCCGGTTGTATTCTTTGCTTTGACGGACTTGGGAGTGTAGAACCTAATGTAGTAGATGTTTTGACAAAAGGAAACTCTCTTGGAACTTTCTTGGCAAATGTGGAGCTAGAACCATTAGAACTAAACAAGACAATTACATTGGAAAATATTTACTACGATTTTAATGAATCCTATATTCGAGATGATGCAGCAATCGAATTAGATAAACTCATCGGCGTCTTAAAAGATAATCCAGGGGTAACTGTTGAACTTGGATCGCATACCGATTCGAGAGGTAGAGACGAATACAACCTTAATCTTTCAGAATCTAGGGCAAGGGCAGCTGTTGCATATATTATCGAAAATGGTGACGTGAGTAGTGACAATATTTTTGGTAAAGGATATGGGGAAACAAAATTGGTGAATGGATGCAGAAATGGTGTAAAGTGTAGTGAAGCAAATCACCAACTAAACAGACGTACCGAACTGAAAATTGTTGGTATTTCGGATGTCGATCCTTTAGAAAATAAAAGCCTTAAGCAAATTATTGAAGAAGATGCATTGCTTGAAGAAGTTTTAAATCAAGAACAAATAAAGATCCCTGAAGATGCTCCACCTGTAAAAGAGGAAGAAATAAAAGCAGATAATGAAGATGAAGGAGGCAGCGACGGAGGTAACTAAGGGATGAAACGT
>JAHDIP010000005.1 GCA_020630735.1 Saprospiraceae bacterium
CTAAGCGTAGTTTGCAACTACGCTTTTATATTTCGCTGTTTCTAACAGCACCTTTAGCACGATGCTAAAAGAATGATTCGTTTTAAACATTCCTTTGTGTGCCTGCCTGTCGCAGACAGGTTTATACCTTAATCATGGACGTTTCATCTGTTTAAAATTCTAAATGATGCGTTTAAAAATAGAGTGTATCTCTAAGATACGGTCTATCTTTTTTTTGACCAAGCTAAAAAAATCGGCTCTTTGACAATTTTTGCATTTTAGATAGGGCAACTACCTTTCTAGCGTTTAGTATCATGCAAAAGATGCCGTTAAAAACGGCGCAAATATTGGGTCATAGTTTAAAACTACGACCAGCGATTTTATCTTTTGGCTTGAGTTTTTCTTTTTTGCAAAAATTGTCAAAGAGCCAAAAAATCATTTTTTCGTCAGCAAAAGTGATAGGATCACTTTGATTCAGATGCAATTATTTTTAAAGTTTCTTTTATATGGATAGCTTTTCGTTTTGCACTTTGCAAATCGGTATCAACTACCGTTGCGTGTCCCATTTTTCTGAAAGGTTTTGTTTCTGCCTTTCCATAAAGATGAAGATGCGCACCATCAATTTTCAAACAATCTTCTAAGCCTGTGTACTGTGCAGCCCCTTTAAATCCATCTTCGCCTAACAAGTTAACCATTACAGCAGCTTGTAAGTTTTCGGTATTTCCCAAAGGCAAATTTAAGATTGCTCTAAGGTGCTGTTCATATTGCGAAGTATGCGCACTATCTATAGTGTGGTGCCCACTATTATGCGGACGAGGAGCTACCTCATTGATCAATACTTCATTTTCTGTAGTAAGAAAAAACTCAATAGCAAGTAGCCCACAAATATCGTAAGTCTCGATGATTTGAGCAGCCAACTGATGTAAGGCTTTATCCTGTGATTCAGAAATGTTGGCAGGACAAAAAAGATATTCAACTAGATTTGCAGTCGGATTAAATTCCATCTCAACAACAGGAAATGTTTTTACTTCTCCCTTCGGACTACGTGCAGCGATAACAGCCAATTCTTTTTGGATCGCAACTAATGGCTCTACTACCGACGCTGTGGCTAAAACTTTATCGAGATCTTCCATTGTCTTTATCACAACTACTCCTTTACCATCGTAGCCTGCTGTTCTCGATTTTTGAACAAAAGGCAAACTCAATTTACCAGTATTTACAGCATCTAGTATGGCTTCCTTTGAATCATAAAGTTCGAATGATGAAGTAGGCAATTGGTGCTCTTTATAGAATTGCTTTTGCAAGCCCTTATCCTTGATGATGTTTAAGGCACTCGGACTTGGGTGTATCTGCTTTCCCTCTTTTTCCAATTGCAATAAAGCATCTGTATTGACATGCTCTATCTCAATCGTCAATACATCTACCTGCTGACCAAAACGATAAACATCATCATAATCTTTGAAATTGCCTTCGATAAATTTGCTACAGACTGTACCCGCAGGGAAGTCAGCAGAGCGATCTAAAATATAGGTATTTAGATGAAGATTACTAGCAGCAATACAAAACATCTTGCCCAACTGTCCGCCACCAAGGACACCTATTTTTAAATTATTAATTGTAGACATAATACGACTCCTTTTTTTGAGTGGCGAAAATAGTAGTAATAAAGGAGTCTGCCAAATATCGAACGAATTAAACGAACTACTAAGTGAAGGCCGAAAAATAAGTTCCGTATTTTGGCTAGGGAATTTTGAGTTTAGACAAGGGATTAGCCTAGTTTGCACTAGCTATCACGAGGCTTTTCAACATGAATGCAGTGGTGCAAAGCAGAAAAGATTTTGGAAACCTTTTCAACGAAATGAACCGCTAGCGGTCGGGGCTGCAACTCAAAAGTGCCAACCACAAATCGGGAAGTTATTATTTGACCATTACTTACAGAGTACTAACTATAAGTTCTAATAAAAAAGTTTCTCGTTCGATAGACATTCCTTTTTTATGACTGGTCGCCATAGTTTGTTTATTATGTTTTATGGCTTCCTGAATATCAACCCATATGGCTTTCATGCCATTCTTTATTTCATAGGCTTCCAAATTTGCGTTTCCAAGCTCTTTGTTGATCTCACAAGTATAGCAATAGGAAATCATGTGTTGAATGTCAAAATCTGGTTTATACCATGGTCGGTATTCTTCGTAAGAGCCAAAGGCTTTTATGTTTTTAATATTTTGGGCTCCTGTTTCTTCACTAAGCTCTCGCATCATGCCTTGGATTTTATCTTCGTCCAAATCTAAGCCTCCACCTGGAAGACTGTAGTCTTCATATCTTTCGGTATACATTAGTAATATGCTATTGCCTTGAACAGCTATACTTCTAGTGGCTAGTCGTGTGAAAATGGTTTTATTTTCTAAGCTTTTTATTTCAGGATGATAATGGGTTTTTAATAGTTGCATTGGCTTGTTTCTATTTTTATGTAAAGATAGAGTAAACTAGATGAATAAGGGATGAAAACTAAATAAATGTTCCATTTTGATTTGCCTATTTTGAAATATTTATTGAATCATAGAGAGTATGTTTTAAAATCAGTTCACAAAATTTTAAAAGATACTCTGACAATTTTGCAAAAAAGAATAATCCAATCAAAAAGATAAAATCGCTGGAAAAGATGTGGAGGCTTTAGGTACCGACTTTTTTAAAATTCATAAACCCTTTGTGCATTATTTCATTAATTTTACCAGATGATTTCAAGAACAGCAGCAATAGAAATTCAAGGAGCAAGAACTAACAATCTGAAGAACATTTCCCTGCGTATTCCGCACAACAAACTTATAGTAGTCACAGGAATATCAGGGTCAGGAAAATCGAGCCTTGTATTTGAGGTCATTGCCAAAGAAGGACAGCGCAGATATTTTGAGACACTACCTTCATTTGCACGACAGTTTATGGGAAAATTGAATCGTCCTGATGTAGATGAAATAGAAGGACTTTCGCCAGTTATTGCCATAGGACAAGGGACTGCCGGAATGCATGCACGATCTACAGTTGGTACTTTATCGGATATTTACGATTTGTTGCGTTTGTTGTTTGCTAGAACAGGTACGACAACGAAGCCTAGTAAGCTTTCACGTGCTCTTTTTTCGTTCAATTCCCCAATAGGAAAGTGTAATCATTGCAATGGCATTGGAAAAGAAGAACAAATAGACTTAAAGCGCCTTATTCGTTTTCCAGAAAAATCAATAAGAGACGGTGCATTGGCACCAACATTACCAAATGGTTATATCATGTATTCACAGGTAACTATTGATGTGCTGAATCAGGTATGTGAAGCGGAGGGCTTTAGTGTTGATATTCCGTGGAATGAATTGACGGCTGCCCAACGTAAGGTTGTTCTGTATGGAAGCAATAAAATTAAAGTACCTTTTGGAAAGCATTCTCTAGAATCACGGTTGAAGTGGAAAGGCATAAAGGCTAAGCCTCGGGAAGAAGGACATTACAAAGGAATGATTCCGATTATGTCTGATATTCTTCGGCGAGATCGAAATGCCAATATTCTCAAGTATGTATATTCGTTGACCTGCCAAGTGTGTAATGGAACTCGCTTGAATGCCGATGCTTTAGCTGTTAGCGTTCATGGAAAATCAATAGCAGAAATAGTTTGCTTAGAATTGAACGAATTGAAAGCGTGGATTCAATCAAATACTTGGAAAATAGTAGGACGTGAAATTATAGAACGAATTGTAGCGCAAGTTGATCTATTGGAGGATTTAGGATTGGGGCATCTAAGGATAGATCGTTCTTCGAAATCGCTTCGTGCAAGTGAGATTCAACGCATTCGTGTGGCCAATCAAATTTTAGTTCCTTTGAGTGATGTACTTTATGTTTTTGATGAGCCGTCTATCGGTTTGCATAAAGAAGAAAACGAACGCTTGATTTATCATTTTAAAGAACTTGTTAAAAAAGGAAATACAGTTATAGTTGTGGAGCATGACTTGGACACGATAAAGAGTGCAGACCATATCATAGAGATTGGTCCACAAGCTGGAGTGAATGGTGGAGAATTGATTTTTAATGGAGCATTTTCAGCATTTCAGCAAGAGGCGGAATTGAAAGAAGTGAGTCCAACATATCGAGCAATTACATTTTTAAAAGAGAGGGCTAGAAGGGCATCCGTAAAAAAAGAAGACAAGTCGATTCGATTGATTGGATGCCATACACGAAACCTGAAAAATATTGATGTTGAATTTAAACTAGGAAAACTCAATGTCGTTAGTGGGCGGTCAGGTGTTGGCAAATCAACTTTAGTAAAAGGCACCTTGCTCAAGATCGTTCAACAGCAGTTGGGGATTGAAGTTGGTGAAGCTGCTAAACTAGCTGGTCATGAAAATCTTGCCGCTATAAATAAACTAATTTTTATAGATCATTCACCGATAGGAAAAACACCACGCAGTAATCCTGCCACCTATTTAGGGCTGTCAGATCATATTCGTGATCTCTATGCAAATTTGCCCGATTCAAAAATACAAGGATTTACCAAATCTCGATTTTCATTCAACAATAAAGGAGGGCGATGCGAAGGCTGCCAAGGTGCAGGAAAAACACAGATAGGTATGCACTTTTTGGGTAATGTGGATTTGGTTTGTGGTATCTGTAATGGTCAACGATTTAACGCAAGTACACTGCAAATAACGTACAAAGGATTGTCTATTGCAGATTGTTATCAATTATCCATTAATGAAGCGATTGTCTTTTTTGGTGATCAGAAAAAGATATTGGCAGGTCTCAAAATATTACAAGATATAGGACTCGGATATTTAAGACTCGGACAATCTTCCACTACACTTTCGGGAGGCGAAGCGCAGCGCATTAAGATCGCCAATCAACTACAGAAAAAAGATACAGGAGATACCTTATATGTAATCATTGAGCCAAGTATTGGACTCCATCACGATGATATTGAAACGCTCGTTCAATTGTTTGACAGCATTACCGAGAAAGGGAATACCATTGTTTGTATCGAACAAAACGAAGCGGTCATTGCTTGGAGCGATTGGCATATTGAACTTGGTCCCAAAGGTGGTCAGGAAGGAGGGAAGCTCGTTTATCAAGGAATCCCAAAAGTAATGTCTAAAAATACAAGTGATGAAGTCAAAAAGGAAATCCCAATTACGCTTGTCCAGAAGGAGATTGTATTGAATGGAGTGACGACGCATGGGCTTAAAAACATTAATGTTCGTATTCCAAAAAATCAGTTGACTGTAGTAACGGGACTTTCAGGAAGTGGAAAGTCAAGCTTGGTATACGATACCTTGTTTGCTGAGTCTAATGCCCGTTTCACAGAATCTTTATCTACTTACAACAGAAGTTTTCTTCAACAAAACAGTGCTGCTGAAATAGCATCTTTCGCTGGTTTGGGTCCAGCAATAGGGATTAACAGAAAAGGCGGAGCACCTTCGAAGCGATCAACGGTTGGTACCTTGTCAGGTGTGTATGATGCTTTTCGATTATTGTATTCGAGAATTGCCCAAGAGGAAGGAGCAATTTACACTGCTCAACATTTTTCATTCAACCATCATCTTGGTGCCTGTCTTGCCTGTGAAGGGCTTGGTCTGCAAGATACATGCGATCCTGATAAGGTGATCGTTGCGCAAGAGAAATCCATCTTTGAAGGCGCTATCTCTACCAATAAGGCTGTAGCTTATTATGCTGATGTTAATGGTCAATTCATGGCTACATTAAAGGAAGTCGCTAAGCAAAAAAAATGGAATATTGATCGTCCGTGGCAGGAACTGGAAGATGAACAAAAGGAGGTGATATTGTATGGTGCGGGAGATGCACTTTGGGATGTCACTTGGGAGTTTAATACAAAATCAAGAAAGGGGACACAATCCTTAAGTGCTAAGTGGCTCGGATTCTGTCCTTATATTGATGCCGAATATCAGCGGAAACGACATAACAAAAATAGTAAACATTTAGAAGCATTATTGCATGAAGTGGTATGTCCAACATGTAGAGGAAGCCGCTTGAAATCCGAATTGTTAAAAACGAAATTTATTGGAAAAGATATTCATGAGTTTTCTCAATTGAGCATTGTGTCGGGGCTCGAATTATTGGAGGATATAGATGATCAACTCGATACGGTTGTTTTGGCGATAAGTAAAGTTGTTTTACCCGCAGTAAAAAAAACGTTGAAGACAATTGTTGATCTAGGTCTGGGCTATTTGAATTTGGATAGATCTGTACGCACTCTTTCTGGAGGCGAACGACAACGGGTTACGCTGGCAGGTCAATTGTCAACGCATTTGTTTGGTGTTACCTATGTTTTGGATGAACCCACAATTGGCTTGGATGAAAAGCAAGTAGCCGTTTTGTCTGGCGCTTTAAAAAATATTGTAGCCAATGGAAATACGGTGGTGGTTGTAGAGCATGATCCTTTTTTTATTCGTAGTGCCGATTATCTGATAGAGATGGGACCTGGGGCTGGTCGGCTAGGGGGCGAAGTGATCTACCAAGGGAAGATCAACGATATTGCTAAAGCAAAACATTCTGTTACCTACCAATTATTGCAAGCTGAGCGAATTGCTCCAGTTAAGCGAGCAGGAATAAAAGGGAGACCCTTTGGTGTGGGTGGTGCCTATGCCAACAATTTGAAGCATATTGATGTCAATTTTTATTCCCGTCAGCTAATCGCCATTACAGGTGTTTCGGGTAGTGGAAAATCAAGTTTGATTAAAGAGGTCTTGTATCGTTCTTGCTTGCAAAGTCGCTTGGTAAATTGTACTTCTTTGACAGGAATGGATCAGTTTGAAGAGGTGTTGCTTATTGATCAAGAGCTATTGAAACAGAGTAGGTGGAGTACACCTGTTTCGTATACTGGAATAATGGAACAGATAAAAAAGATTTTTTCTACAACTGCATTCGCTCAAAAAAATGGATTGAAGAAAGCTAATTTTTCTTATCAAAACAAACAGGGTAAATGTGCTACTTGTAGCGGCAATGGAAAGCTAAAAACAAGTATGGATTTTATGAGTGATATCTGGCTAAACTGTGATGGCTGTAATGGAATGCGTTATAATGAAAATATCTTAGCCTGTAAATTTAAGGGGCGTTCTATTGGTGATGTGTTGCGTATGACGGTGCAAGAGGCAATTGAGTTTTTTGATGCTGGAATTCTTGTAGAAAAACTGGATGTCCTCAGTAGAGTAGGAGTGGGTCATATCTTGTTGGGGCAAGCTGTAGATACTTTATCTGGAGGAGAAGCCCAGCGTTTGAAACTAGCCAAATCAATGATGGAAAAACGAAATGGTGCGACCTTGTATCTCTTCGATGAACCGAGTACAGGGCTTCATTATTTTGATGTTTTACAATTAATTAGCGTTTTTCAAACGCTAGTTGATCAAGGTGATACAGTACTTTTTATTGAACATAATAGTACCTTGATTGAATCCGCCGACCAAGTAGTTAGGCTAGGGCCTGGTTGTGGAGAGGATGGTGGACTTGTATTGTTTTAGCTTAGTGTAAATTAATTAACGTTAATAAGTACTTGGACCAAAAGTAACTTATTTTGTCTAGGTTTCACTATGGGTTTTTAAAACTATCTGTGACAAATTCTATCCATTCATATCTAGGTATTGATTTATCTAAAAAGACATCTGGCTGAATTCCAATATCATCAATCGGCATATTATTTATTCTTCTGGAGAGCGTATATACAAGAATAACTTCTTTGTCGGGAGATAGAGTATAGTATTGGTTCGAAGCATCTAAAGCTCCCATTGTAGGTATGCCATAAATTTTCACTTTTCTACTTTGTTTTGAAGCTAACAAAAATTCTTCTGCAGAGCTAGCAACTTCATCATCTACTAAAATTGCAACTTTTTCAGGATAAACATAAACTTCATCCAAAAGAATTGTTTTTACTTTTTCTGGTTTTTCAAAATTAACGTATTCGCCAAGATTTTCTGATAATATATTGTAATTTGATTTGTATTCTTGAAGTTCATCTTCATTCAACTCTCCAATAGAACCTTTTATAAAATCTAATGTTCTTTGGTTGTTTAGTTCTGTTGATAAAAATTCAAATCCAGCTTTCCTAATCGGATTAGTATATATGATTGGTAGTAATTCTTGATAGGACTTATCTGCACCTCCACCATTTGACCGAATATCTATAATTAGATTTTTAGTACGTATAACTTGATTTTTATGGAGCAGAATAATACTATCTATTTTGTTTTTTTGACTAGGATCAAAAGAAGGAATTCTGATGTAATAAGTATCGTTATTTATTTTATTCGCTGAAGGCGTATCTGCGTCTAATTGAGTTATAAATTGTTCTATTTTTTTGCTATTTTTTTCTGTATGCAAGAAAGTTCTTCTTAAGTAAAGGTTACTGTTGATCTTAAGTAAATCTTTTGATAATAATTCATATTTTTTTAAATGCCATTTGCTTTTTTCCCAATTAAAAAAATCACCTTTCCCATCTTCATTAATTATAAACTGAACTTCATGTTTTTTCCAAACGGTATCGGTTGATTTATTTACAATTCCTAAATATTGATTATTTACTTTTTTGAACAGTATCTCTTTACCTGCAAAGTCCCAAATTCCCTCTAGGTCATGTGTCTTTTTATCGGAAAGATATTTTTTAAAATCATCCAAATCAACTGTATGAGATCTGACATCTTTACTATTAGGAGGTGTATTAATATTTACAATATCTACATGATTTTTTCTAAAAAAGTACACCCATTTTCGTAATATTTTTATGCATTGATGCAAATCTGAAATAGCGTTAATTTCTTTTTTGATTAAAGTGTTATGTAGTTTATAAGCATCTTGTCCTTTTTTTTGCAAAGCATCTGGAAAGCCTGCATCATTTGTTTCAAAAACTTCCTTTGCCCATTCATAATGAGCATTGCAATCACAGGTTTGGGCAAACAATGCCGTTACGAATAATGAAAGAGCCAGACTTAATAGAAATTTTTTTGTTTTCGTTTTCAATTAATTATAATTAACTTTTAAAATGATCAACTTATTTTTCGCCCATTACTAAGCTCGACTTTAGCGTTCACAATTTTGTCAGCAAAATTTAAAAAGACTTTTTTATGGCGTTCAATATCCATATTAGGAGAAAGTGCTACACGGGCAATATAGTCTTTGTCACTTTCTTTAGTTGTTCCCTGAGTCGATGTTGCAGGAACGGTCCAGTAACATCCTTTTAATTGACCATAGCTGACACAGTGCTTACTTTCGTTGGGAATTTCGGTAATCATTAAATCGATTAGTTTAAGATTTAAGGCTCTTTTATACGTTTCTTTTTCTTCATCCGTATCTCCTTTTGTCGGAAGGTCTAATGAAAAAACGGATGGAGTAAAACCCTTTGCTGCCAATTCTTCTGAAACAAAGTTGATTTTTGCCTCAGGTAAGGTATCTTTAATGAAGTTGACAAATTCACGTGTATTCTGATAAGCTTTATTGATTCTTTGTTTCATAGAAGGCAATTGTTTTGCTAATATTGCCATTTGATGATTGGTGGCTCCATTGTCGCAAAGTTTTAAATGCATTTCTATTTGTTTCATCAACGATTCCGATTGTTTATTTCCGACACAGTAACCTGCTGTACAAAGACCACCACTAGGGAATTTTGATCCACTAGCATATGAAATACTTCTGATGGTTGAGAGTATTTCATCATCGCCTAAGAAGTGTACATTAGGACAAAAAGTTTGATCTAAAATAAAAACAGGATCTATAGCTACCTTACCAGTAGCTGTTTTACGCTCTTTGCCTAAAACCTCTTTTAGTTGTATAAGGTTTGGTACTTCAACTCTTGGGTTGGTTGGGATTTCAGCGATTATATAAGGTACGGCATCTTCAGTAGCAATTTTTTCCAAAACGATATCAATACTTTTCACCATGTCGTTGCCACTATCAACAGGTAAATCTAAGACTTCAACATTATCAATGCAAGCAGCAACTCGCCTTGCCTGATCATTTGTTCCGCCATAACAATTTGGAGGAACAATAATTTTGATTGCCTTTCCTTTATGTTGTTCTAGGGCATTGTGAATAAGCCCCATCATGATTGCATATTGAATAGAAAGACCACTAGAACCTACAATGGGTTTTGTAGTTGTTCCTGTAATTTGTTTGATGGTGTCTAAGACCGTTGTGTTATCTGTTTCGGTATTACTTGTATCGTGATCGAAAGAGGTCTTTTGAACAAGATGCTTTAAAGCAATAAAGCAATTGGCTGGAGTCATTGCTATAGTCTCTCTTCTTCGGACGTGCTGAATTGCAGGAATGTAGGCCTCATTTTGTTCCCCATTTACTAATATAATACTACCAAGCTGAGCATGAACATGGACGAAAAAGTCAATATTGGGATTGAGATCAGTTTTGTTTACTTCTTTCTCGGCAGAAAGGAAGGCTTCTTGCTGCGCGATGAAAATCGTGCTACCATCAAAGCTGGAAATGTCTTCTAGCTTCTCAATTTTCTTTAACTCAAATTTATAACCATAGATTTGCTGCAGTACTTCAGGATCAAAAAAATCGGGCAAATCACCAGTATAAACCAGTTGGGTATTTTTTTTGTCTAATAAATTTTTTCTTAGAACAGACAAAATAGGAATTGTCTTGGATGAAAAACTTATTACATTTTTTGGTTCAAGCTTATTGAAGTTAGCAATTGCCCATTCTAGTATACAAGATAAGGGATGACCTAAACGGACATAGTCGTAAGCAGTGGGCAATTGATTTAGTGCCGAAGGTTGAGCATTATGTTCATTAAATAAAAGGTCAAACTGCTCTAAGAATTGAATTTTGGCTAATTGTTCTTCATAGATATCTAGTCGATGAGTTGTCATACTTAACCAACCAGTAGGCATACTTTGTAGTACCTCTTTAATATAATTTAGCATTTTATTGGGTTCCATATTTTTTACCTTTAGATGGCGCCGCAATTTACATCTATTTTTAACGTGTTACAAGGAGTTGTATTATTTTTTGTTTGATTGTTGTGTAGTCCTGATATATGCTTCAAGAATTGTCAATGACCCAAAAAAACAAGCATCAACATGGGAATGTTGATGCTTGGTGAGAGAGCGTTAGTTGTTTAATTTTCCTATCCTATAGATAAGGAATTTTTGTGTTTATAATTGAGTTCTTTATTTCGTTAGATCATGAATTCCTTTAGCGTATTTGTCTTTCAATCCTTTCAATTCTGTTTGAAAAGCATGTTGAATTTCTTTTAATGCTTGAGGATTCAATTTACTTGCATCTAAGTTATATTCTTCGATGATAGATTTGATCGAGTTGCTAGCTCTACGAGTATCTTTAGCTTGAGCTTTTTTGATGATTTGGTCAAAAATAGAACCAGGTGCAGTTTCTACATTTGGATCTTTTTTGTTTTGCTTACGAGCTTCATCTATTTTTGATTTGATTAAATCAACAATATTTACAGGTTTTTTACCTTTAGTAGCACGTTTAGTATTCCAGTTGTTTTCTACATCTTGAAGTTTGCCTTGTAAAAGGTCAAAAACGGAAGCATCTGCGGTAGGTTCGTTTGGATTAGCAGAGTTCTTTTTTTGTACTTCGTTTACTGCTGCTTTGATGATATCAAAAAAATTAGCTTTAGCCATTGTTAAGTTTGTTTATAGTTTAAAAGAGGCAAATTATGGATACAATTAGCCTGTTACCAAATATATAGACTGTGCATAATGTATTTGGTCACTTTTTCTTGGAAGAAAAAAGGGCATAAAAAAGCCCCCCCCCACCGAAGTAGAGAGAGGCCGTCCCAAAAACTGACCTTAAGTATCTTAAACAGTTCTTGGATTAACACACAATCACCTATTTATTTAATCAATCAAAAGCATTTTCTTAGTAGCAGAATCGTTGTTAGTGTCTAATTGGTAGTAAAGAACACCAGCTCCAGCAACTTCATTTCTGTTGATGCTGATTTCGTTGTATCCTTTAGCATAGTCACCTGCGAATTGCTTCAATACTTTTCCAGAAAGATCGTAAATCGTTAGTGTAGCACTTCCTGCTTCAGGCAAGTTGAAACCGATAGCAGTTTCAGACTTGAATGGGTTAGGAGTGTTTTGGTATAACTCGAAAGAGTTAGCAGCTACTTGACCGTTGAATGCAAGAGCAACATCTAATACCTCAGCATCAGCGTTGTAAGCTTCAGCAGCAGTATACTTAGAGTTGATCGTTAAAGCATTACTTAAAGTAACATTGTTTAACGCTTTGAAAGTAAGGCTAAATCCAGCTTTAGTAGCTGTAACATTGTTCCAGCTAGATGTGATTACACCTTCGTTCAATAATGATAAACCAAAGTTTTCTTCATTAGAAACTTCAACTAATTCAAGCGCTTTTTGGTCAAAGTTCATTGTGAACTGGTATCCTAATACAGCATCTTGAGCAGTAAACTCAACAGTGTATGTATCACCAGCTTTCAATTGAGCATCAGTAGCATTGAAAACTAAGTTTCCAGCAGTAGTACGACCTTCAACACCTAATATGTTGTTAGCAATAGCAGAATCGTTTACATCACCAACTTTGATAGCTGTGAAGTTAGCTTCCAATACATCTTGGTCAAGATCGTTGAAAGAAATTACTTCTGGGAATGATGTAGCAAATGGATTGCTAGCATTAGGGAATACAAAGTTCTTATCAACAAATCTCCAAGAAGTGTTGTTAGAGAACTCAGTATCAATGTGAAGGATTAACTTACGTAACTCAACTAAGTCAAGAGTAGTTACAGAACCAGAGTTGTTAATATCAGCAGCGATCATCTTGTAAGGAGAGTTCAATGCTTGAACACCTAAGATGTGCTTGCTAATCATTACGATATCAAACGTAGTAACACCATTTAAAGGATCGATATTCTTTTGTGGAGTTACTGTGTAGTTGTTATGCATAGAAACTTCAGAAGTATAAGCACCATCAAGACCAGTCATGAATGGTTCGAAACCATTGTCACCAGCGATTTGTACTTCTACATCATTCACTTCATCGTCCATTTCGTTAGCGATACGTCCAGCAATAGCTACTGTTGGGTCGCCACCACCACAAGAACCAGAAGGATCTTGGATAACGATATAAGTACGACAGTGATCCCAGTTTCCAGACTCGTCACCAACCCAAAGGTCAACCCACTGCTGACCTAAGTCATTACAGTCGAAAGTAACAGAAGTTTGAGAAGCACTTGGTACGTTATTATTTGGAGCATCAAATTGTTGTACTCTTCTTACACGGAAATCTAAATCTTCGTAAGCAGTACAGTTATCGAAAGAAGAACCAGCTTCGAAGTCAGAAGCCCAAATTTCGATAGCACCTGCAGAAGGCATAATTGTAGTCGCAATGATTTGACAAACTGGAGTAGGCTTCTTACCGTCAGTAACAGTTACAGAAGTTTCTTCAGTTGTAATGTTTCCACAACCATCTTCGATAGTGAAGGTTACGATTGTAGTACCATATGGGTATGTTCCACTTGCATCAGCACCACCGTTGTTGTAATCGTTAGTGATTGTGATAGAAGAACAATCATCAGAACCAGTAGCTGGATCTAATTCAACATTACCATTTGAGCAGTTGTCTGCATCACTATCTACAGTTACATCACCAGGAACAGTGATTTCAGGAGCAGTAGTATCCAATACTTTAATTACTTGAGTATTTTCCCAACGTCCAACAGATTGGTTACCATTAGGATCATACTGACACCAGTCAATTACAACCCAAGTACGTAAAATCTTGTAGCAGAATGGGTATTCAACAGGTAATTCTAAATCATCGTATCCAACGAATACGTTGTCACAGTGATCATCATTGATACCTGGCTCACCAGTAGCATCAGTATTGATACCTTGAGCACAGTCAGCATCTTTGTCAGTTGGCCAAACGATATCATTACCATCAAAAGGATCGTAGTTGATAACACGGATACGTTGAACACAAGAAGCAGTTAAACCGTTAGGATCAGTTGCAGTGAATACACGAGTGATTAAACCATTACCACACTCAATATTTTCGTTAGAAGATTCAGATACTGTTACATCACAGTTGTCATAAGCAATACCATCTTGTCCCCAAGTAGTAGTACCTAAGCCATTAGGATCAACAGTAGTTACATCTTGTCTATCATCTTCGTCAGTTTGAACTGTACCGAAAACAGAAAGATCAGAGTAATCAAACTCACAGCTGATTGTTACATCAGGTGGGCAAGTGATAGAAGGACCAATTTTGTCTTCAATGTTTACTTCAACCATACAGTCGTTGTAGTGACCATAAAGGCTACCACCTTCGTTGTGACGGTTGTCAGAAACAGGACCTTCTCCTGGATCAACGTCATATACACGGAAGATAACTGTGATTGGGCTATCAGCGATATCATCACAGCAGAAATCAGCATAATCATCAAACCATTCTTGGTAAGAAGAGTTAGCTGGGTTGTCGTCACCATTTAAACGGTTACATTCACCAGTTTCCATTCTTAATACTTTGAAGAATACTTCACCACAGTTATCGTGAGAACCATCATCAAAAGTAGAAGCGAATACACGAGCAGTACCATCAATACCTAAAGATACTTCAGTATGCTCATCACAAACAGCGATAGGTGGCACATTATCTTTTACCCAAATATAGAAGAAACATTCAGCAGTATTACCGCAGTCGTCTTCAGCATAGTAAGTAACAGTGTAATCACCTGGAGCAACATCTGTAAGAATATAGCTACCTGGACCATTGCTGATAATTGTACCAGCTGTAGACTCAGCAGTATATGTTACACTACCACAAGCATCAGAAAGAGTTGGTTGAGGTAAGATAATAGTTGCTGTACAAGTATATTGATCAGTACCTGCGTGCATGTTTTCAGGGCACTCAATGATTGGAGCCGTTTGGTCTAATACTTTGATGATTTGTTGAGCAACACGGATTTCACCAGTACACCAGTCTACTAAAGACCAAGTACGTAAAAGCTTGTAGCTACCTGTACAAATATCAATTGTTTGATCAGTATAAGAAGCACCTAAGTTGCAAAGTGTTTCGTTGATGTCGTTACCGTTTACACTTGGGTAATCTTCATCAGCAGGACCTTCGCTAATTAAGCCATCTAAATCGTCTGGGCTAGTAGCAGCACCACACTCTAAAGTGATGTCGTCTGGTACATCAACATCATCAAGCGTTGGGTTAATAACGTTGATGATTTGATCACAAGAAGCAGTATTACCACTACCATCAGTAGCAGTCCAAGTTCTTGTGATAACAGTAACACCACAATCACCACCATCAGCAACGCTATCTTCGTAAGAAGTTGTAACAACGTCACAAGCATCAGTAGCAACTGGTTGAGGTGTATTTAAAGAACCATTTAAAGCATCTTCTAGCTCGTAGCAGTAGATGTCAGATGGGGCAGGACAAGTGATCTCTGGATCAACCTTGTCTTCAACAGTAATGTATCCCCAGCAAGAATTATTGCCAGAAACAACACTTACAATAAGAGTACGTCCAATATGGTCGCTGTTTACTAAAGGACTTGAAGGAATAGGATTCATATTTTCATCCTGGATTTCGACTGTAAGACCTGTACAATCTAATTCTTCAAATCCTTCGACTACCATATCAGGCGTTATTAACGCTTCGCAATCAAGATCAACAGAAATGTTGATATGATCGTTGCACGCTAACGCACATTGTGCTACAGAGTTGTTACTCCATAACATTACAAGAAGGATCGGAAGCGCCATTGCTCCTACAGCTTTCATTGCATCCGTCATTAGGTCTTTTAGAATGCTTGATCGCTTTACCCATCTCGTAGAATGAACTAAAGTCGAAATCTTTTTCTTCATGAGATTATAATTTTGGTTAATAAAATGTGTTAACAAAAAAAAGGATATATTAAATAATTATGAGTTTCAATACTCACAGATTAACTCCAATTTAGGTAACAAAAAACTGTTTAAAGTCATAAGAATATCTGTCTAAGCAAGCACATTAGCTTCTTAGATTAAGATGATTGTTAATTACTTTAAAGAAATGTTTTTATTATACCATAGACTAATGCGAATTAGTTTAAGGCACAAAACCTTATCTGTAAATTACAGATAAAGACCATTAAAAAAACATTGATATGTCTCAGAAAAAAAACGAAAGGTTACTATAATACTGGTAAGCATTTTTAAAGAGTAAAGTTCGTTTGTTCATGAGATTCAGTTTTTGTTTTTACAATTTCAAGAATAGTAGTTTGAATACTATTCAAAACAATGCTAGATACCTAATATGGATCTGCACTATGTGTTCGTTTTTGTTTTTGATTGTGTTGATATAAATACCTCAATTATCCTATTCAATAGGGGTGAAGGCTTTAAAATCAACTAGAAATTATTAGTAATTATTTATCACTAATAACCAAAGGGGGGAGATGATAAAAAACTTGTGTTCTTATAACTTGTCGTTCATCATGTAACAAAAGTACAACAAAGTTAGCTGTCTTGCATACCCTTGAATCGGTAATTTTTATATGAGTTTTTTTTTGCTTCTTTGATGGCTGAGTTTTTATATTAAAAAAATAAATGATAATATGGTATACATTTGGATGACTGAAAAGAAGAAAATTTTAGGTAATGATTTTATGCCTTTTTTAAATAGCTAATATTGTTTTAGTTATAGATTCATTCAAACGACTATTTGTTATATATTGACTTTGTATTGTTATTAAATGCATAAAAAAGAGCAGATCGGAAGATCTGCTCTCTAAATACTATTTGTACATTGGGTTGAATTATTCTTTTGCAACTACATCGCCAGAACCAACAATACTTGAGTCTAACTTTGCAGGATTACCTTTATAGTAAACATCGCCACTTCCAGCAATTGATACTTCTAGTGAAGAAGACACATTTACTTTGCACTGACCTGATCCGCTGATACTGATAGAGGCTTTATCCGTTTTGAGATCGTAAGCAGATATACCTCCTGAACCACTTATTGCAACTTCTTGGGTATTTGCATTGCCCGATAAGATGATATCACCTGAACCGCTAATCGCTGATTGGATATCAGAAGTCTCTACTTCTAGTTCGATATCTCCTGATCCACTAACGGCAAACTCTAAATCATCTGAACGGTCAAAAACGTTTGTTCCTTTTATTTTACCTGAGCCACTAATATAAGCACCGTCCAGTTTTTTCATAGTAATGTATACTATGACTCGATCTGCCTCTTTTACATTCTCTTTGTAGGTAATTTCCCAATTCCCATTGCGTACTTCCGTCTTAATATTGTCAAGAATATTTTGCTGGGCATGAATGGTGACTTCTTGCGAATTGCCTTGTGTTACAATTACATCTGCTGCGATAGCTAAACCAATACTGGTAAATTTGTCTAACTCGACAGTTTTTTTAACTACTTTTCCTTCACCTTTAATTCCTTTTCCCCATCCCCACCAATTTTGAGCAGTTACGGAATTGATACTAAATAATGCGATTGCTAAAAATGTAATTAAAGTCTTCGAAGTTTTCATCTTATTTAAAATTTAGTTGTTTACAAATTTGATTCATCTGTAATGACATCATATTTTTTTTAGGGTTGCATCATGTGTATATGTTTTTATTTTTATGTGTTAAAAATTTTCTTTGCCAAAATCAAATCGGATCTTATAGAAGGCTTCGATTAGATATTGATGTTTCAGGCTTTTTTATGTTCTTCGGATGCTAATTTTTGTATCAATGCCCATGCTTCGTCAAGGTGTCGTGTTTCGAGAACGGTATTGGCCGCAACCAAACGAATGGTATAAGTTCCATTAATTTTGGTATGTGTCAAATATAATTTTCCAGTTTTATTTATAGAGTGTAAGAGTTGTTCGTTTAGTTGATTTAGTTTTTCTTCATCATTTATAGTAGTAGGGTGGTAGCGGAAGCAAATCAGGTTCATGGTGGTCGGAGCTAAGATTTCGTAGTTCGGATTTTGCTCCATTTGTTTTTCTAATTGTTTTACTAAAGTAATATGTCTTCTTATTTTTTCTTGTATTTCGGTTGTGCCAAAACTGCGAATGACAAACCACAGTTTTAAGGCTCTAAAACGTCGACCTAGTTGTACGCCCCAATCTCTATAATCGTTTACTTTTCCTAAAGTTTCTGTTTTTAAATATTCTGGTAAAATGGAAAAAGTATTGATCAAGGCTTTTTTGTCTTTGACGAAATACGCAGAACAATCAAAATTTGTAAATAGCCATTTGTGTGGATTAAAAACAAAGCTATCTGCATCTTCAATGCCTTCGATCATCCAACGGTATTCGGGGAGGACGAGTGCAGAGCCAGCATAAGCAGCATCTACATGAAGCCAGACCTTATACGTTTTGCAAATAGCAGCTATTTCTTTTAGTGGGTCAATAGCAGTGGTGCTTGTAGTACCTAGAGCTGCTGTTACAAAACAGGGAATATAACCTGCTGCTATGTCGTTTTTGATTGCTTCTTCTAGTGCTTCTGGTATGAGTTGTAGTTTTTCGTCTACAGCAATTTTTACTAAATTTTCTTTGCCTAGTCCTGCAATTTTGATTCCTTTTTCGATAGAAGAATGTGTTTGGGAAGAACAATAGGCACGTAGTTTTTTGTCGTCGCTAAAGCCTGTTTTATTGACATTGAAATTAGTTGCTTTTTCTCTTGCTGTAAGTATAGCGCAGAGTGTGGCAGTAGAAGCGGTATCTTGAATAACTCCTTCAAAAAAATCAGGTAATCCTGTCATTTGTCTTAGCCAAATCATCATCATCTCTTCAAGTTCCGCAGCAGCGGGAGAGGTTTCCCAAATCATACATTGAGCACTCATTGTAGAAATCAACATTTCGGCAAGAATAGATGGATAACTAGCATTACTCGGAAAATACGCCATAAAGTTAGGGCTTTGCCAATGGGTAATACCAGGCATAATGATTTGCTGAAAATCTTGCATTATCTTTTCCATTGCTTCTCCAGCGCTAGGAGGTGTGCTAGGAATTTGATTAAAAATCTCTTTGGGTTCTACTTGTGATTTTACAGGATAGTTTTCGATGTTTTCGAAATAGTCTGCCATCCAATCTACAAATTGATGTGCGTGTTTTCTGAAGTCACTCGTATTATTCATATCTGGTTTTTTTATTTTTTGTGAAGGTAAAAAAAATCTAACGCTCTGTGGAATCAATTTTTTGGGCTAGCGATGTGGAGTAGCCATGCTGATAAGCATGGGCCCGAAGGGCTGAGCGAGTAGCGAACTGCGAAACGTAGCGACCCGTAGGGGAGACCTATGGAAATGAAAATGAAAGTAAAAATAGAAGTGTACGTGAAGATATTTCTGATTATCTCTAAAATTGTTGGATATTAGCGAAAATTTGAAAACAAGTATGTATGATTGACAAACTGAAGAAACTAGAGGCGATAGCCAACTTATTGGAACCAAGTGCAGAACAACGAACGGCTTGGAATAAGGCGGTGCAAACTTATGCTGACCAATTTATTGATACGATTGATGAGCGACAGGCATTTATTGAAACGGAAGAAAGTGGAAAAGCTATTTTAGATGTTCCGTTTCAAGAGGAGGCACGTGAAATGAATATGCTGATTGAAACAATTCGAACAGAAGTAGATACACCTGGTTTGAATCCAGCTTCGGGTGGTCACTTGGCTTATATTCCTGGAGGTGGCATTTTTCCTACGGCTTTGGGTGATTATTTGGCAAGTATTTCGAATCGATATGCGGGCGTATTTTTTGCTAGTCCTGGAGCAGTTCGTATTGAGAATATGTTGCTTCGTTGGATGTGCCAACTGATTGGTTTTCCTGATACGGCTTTGGGGAATTTGACTTCAGGTGGTTCGATTGCAAATTTGGTAGCAGTGGTTACAGCAAGGGATCACAAAGATTTGAAAGCAAAAGAGTATGACAAAACGGTTATTTATGTCACTAGTTTTGCGCATCATTCTGTTCAAAAAGCAATTCGAATAGCTGGTTTGAGAGAAGTGCAGATTCGATATATTCCAGTAGATGATCGCTTGCGAATGGATGTGGATGCTTTGGAAAAGGCGATAGCAGCGGATAAAACGAATGGAATGAAGCCTTTTATGGTAGTAGCTTCTGCTGGTACGACAGATGCTGGGGCTATAGATCCATTGGATCGGATAGCTGACCTTGCTGAACAGCACGAACTTTGGTATCATGTCGATGCAGCTTATGGTGGTTTCTTTTTAATGGTGGATGAAATTCGTCCACATTATAAGGGAATAGAGCGAGCCGATTCGGTGACGATTGATCCGCATAAAGGCTTGTTCTTAGCTTATGGTTTGGGAGCGGTGTTGATTAAAAATGTAGAGGCCTTACAAAATTCACATTACTACTTGGCGAATTATATGCAAGATGTAATCAATGAAGTAGAAGAGCCTTCGCCTGCAGATTTGTCGCCAGAATTGACGAAGCATTTTAGAGGAATGCGGATGTGGTTGCCTATGCAATTGTATGGACTCAAACCTTTTCGTGCTGCGTTGGAGGAAAAGATATATTTGTGTCGATATTTTTATGAAAAAATACAAGAGTTGGGCTTTGAAGTGGGGCCTTATCCAGAATTATCAGTAATGCTCTATCGTTATGTTCCAAAGGAAGGTGATGCGAATGAGTTTAATGCAAAACTAGTAAAAGCAGTGCGGGCTGATGGTCGAGTGTTTTTGTCTTCTACGAATATTGATGGGGTCTTTTGGTTGCGCTTAGCGGTGCTGGCTTTTCGAACACACTTGTATCATATTGATTTGTGTTTGGAGGTGTTGGAAGAGTTGATTGATTGAAATTAATCAATAATTTTTTTAAGACCCTCCCATTCACGGCGCAGGAGTGCGTATTGATATTCACTTCCCCATTTTCCTTTGAAGAAAATATTTTCGATAAAGTGCCCTTCTTGACGAAAACCGATGCTTTTGAGTAAGTTAATCGAAGCAATATTTTCGGCATCGACGGTTTCTACAATGCGGTGTATTTTTATATTGTCGAATAAAAAAGAGATGATGGCTAGTAAGGCTTCTTTTCCAAAACCTTGTTGCTGGTAAATGTGAGAAATAGTAATCCCAATTTCAGCAATACGAGGATCGACTTTTTGGAGTTTGATGGCGCAGTCGCCAATTATTTTTCCAGTTTCTTTGAGTACTATTCCATATTGCACCCATTCGCCAGCTTTGCCAAATAATTTGTCTTGTTGGCTAAGAAGAAATTGGGCTGCTTGATCAACACTAAAAACATCGAACCCTTGGTATTTGGTAACTTCAGGATTGGAGCGGTAAAAGTGAAAGTCGTATAAATCTTTGTTTATTAGATTTCTAATTTGTAGTCTTTCTGAGCTAATGTTTAATTTTTGAAGCATTTAGATGTTTGATTTTTGGAGTTCTTCAATATTATTTGAAGTAAGTGTTTTGATATATGTTGTAATTTTTTCGATGTCCCAATTCCACCATTTGAGTTCAAGTAAGGTATTAATTTTTTCTTCCGAAAAACGTTTTCTGATTTCAAGTGCAGGATTGCCACCAACAATAGAGTAGGGGGCAACATCTTTTGTAACAACAGCATGCGTCGCTATTATTGCACCATCGCCGATTGTCACACCTGCCATAATGGTAGCTTTGTAGCCAATCCAAACGTCGTTTCCAATTTTCGTATCTCCTTTGGATGGATAACTTTTTCCTTCCATTGCATTTTCCCAACCATTTGCAAAAATAGCAAAAGGGTACGTTGATACGGCATCAGTAAGATGATTGGCACCGTTCATAATGAAAGTGACATCAGAAGCGATCATACAGAATTTTCCGATGATTAATTTATCGCCAGTAAAATCGAAGTGGTACTTTACATTTTTTTCAAAATTATGCACATCTTCGAAATCATCATAGTAGGTATAGTCACCTACTATGATATTCGGATTTTTGATAATATTCTTTAAAAAGCAAAGCCTATCATAATGCGCTAATGGAAAAATAGTATTGGGATTAGGTCCGTTCATCGTCGTTATTTTTTGAGGATCACTCCATTATTGAAATCCTTTATTCTTGTCAGATTTTTTTCATAATCAGCCTTATTGCAAAAGGTTAGTATTTGTATGACTCCCCAATCTGTAGAAACATAATAATTGTGGTAACTAATATTGAATCCATCAATGAAGGCTTCCATTTGTATATGATACATTACTTTTTTATTGACCTCAACTAAGCCTTCATTATTTATTGAAAAATCTTCTGTTGCTTTATTGGCATTATTTAAGGCAACAGCTTTTAGTTCGTGTAAATCAGCTTTAACATCTTCAGCAATGATCATAGAAACGATTTGTTGATCTTTGGTATAAAAACAGACCTCTGCATCTGTAGCTCCAAGTATGCTACAATCACCGACTACCCAGTCTTCTTCCATGAAATATAATTCGTATGCAAATTTTTCGCTTTTAAATACCCCTTTTGCTTTTTTCGATTTTTTAAATGAATAGGGTGAAAGCTTTTTAAATTCTTCATCAGGATTATAATATTTTTTGTAAGCTGGTTCGTTAGCTTCTTCACCTAGTACTTTTGCTAATCGTTCTTTTAAGTCGTCGGTATGCTCAACCGCCCAATTGTGTCCAGCATTTGCCCCAGCTTCTGTCAAAATAGGCGTACGGTCTAGCATTTTTTTTCCGCTAGGTGTTCTGTAAAAAGCGATGATGTCATCGATTTCTTTTTCGCTAAAGTTATTATCATAAATGAGTACCATACTATCTAATATGGCTTCATGGCTTTGAGCTATCCACTCTCTCATTACTTGCTTTACTTCCTCATTATTTGGTAATTGCGAGTCGTAATTTTCTATGATGCTATTCGACATGATATCCATGACAGCTTCGTAGTTTGTTATTTTCAGGAATTCTCTAATTTTTTCCATTTTGGTTTGTGCAAAACTATTATTGATACCTGATATCAATAGTAATAAACAGATGAGTTTAGTTTTCATTCTTTTGTTTTTTGCTATTTTAAGTAATGAGACATTAATAAGATAGCGTTATGTTTAAAAGTTAGAAGCAGCAGTAAGCATGGCACGGTCACATTGATCAAGTGTAGAGCAATTATCGATTAGAAGATTGCCTTTGTAGCCAAAGAAAACGCCCGAAGCACCTTGAGCTTCTAAAATGATATAGTTATATTTCTTTTTAGGATATAGCGTAAATTTGTATTCTTCCCATTCTTCGTGATCTATGAGTGGCGACTCTGCTAACAGTTGAGCTTTATCGCAACGTGTTTGGCAACCCCATATAACTAACTTTAGTGGCATATTGTACCCTGAGTATGTTTTGGAGTGAGCAAGTGCTACTGAAAATTCGTAGCATTCAATAGGAAGAAGGGGCTGACTAAGCCGTTGACCCACATTTTCGAAGGAACCATCTTCACGTGTGATCAAACCCATATAAGTGTCTCCATCTTCAGGTTCTGTTTCAACACCCCAAAAACCAGGTAAGATATCGGGAGTTGAGCCTTCAGCACATGGATGCCAACCTTGAGGTACAGTGGCGTCTTGTGCTTGCCCTTCAAAAGAAGGATTGTCGAGACGAATTTTAGTAGTAATTTGGAATCCGATCGTTATTGCGAGAAAAAGGAAAAAAGATTTCTGCATAAATTATTAGTTATTAGACATAATTCTGAAAGGTTTTTATGAGCAAAAAAAGGAAGTATTTTTATATCAGCCAAGAAACACCCGAAACCTAATCCCCATAGGGCTTACAGGTGAGGATGAATGCAATGCAGTCGTGAAACAACCAAATATTCTGTGGATATTTGATGGAATGAACCACATTGTGGGTGGGCATGCCCACCAGAAAGATAAAAAGACGCTTTTTGTGCCTTACAAAATTCTTCATTACTTCAACGCTCAAAATATGGTTTTCGTGGCATTTCTAGTAGCTTGTGTGCGAAAATGCCGTTTTTATTCGACTAATTCATCTTTTTTGTAGTAAATAAATGTGTAATACAACCAAGTTTCAGCTTCTGCGTTGTGTTTTTTTACAAAATTTGGAGCTTAGGTAGTAGGTAGTAAGCTTGGGTAGGTTATATTTTTCCTACTCCCTTAACTCGTTCCATACGCTAAATCAGATTTTTACTTAAACTTTCATATTAATTTAGCCAAGCACTTACTTATACTAGGAATCTCGCAGATATTTTATAATTTTGCGGTTTCAAAATAAAAAAGAATATGGCTAGTTTAACTGGCAACCCAGAGACAAAACCCAATTATTTGTATTCCATTATCAGTGTAGCGCTGGTCTTGTTTTTACTTGGTTTTTTTGGATTATTGATCTTACATGCACAACAATTGGTCAACCTTTTTAAGGAAAAGGTAAATGTAATGGTTGAAATAAAGCCAGATACTGTTCAAAAAGACATTTTCATCCTAAAAAAGAAACTGGAAGAAGAAACGTATGTAAAGGAAGGTTCGGTATATTATACAAGTAAAGAAGATGCAGCAGCATTGCTAAGAGATGATTTTGGAGATGACTTTCTGAATTTAGATATGCAAAACCCGCTTTATGATGTCATCAATTTCAATATTAAAGCGGCAGATCTTGACCAAGAACGTTTGGCGTTGATAAAAAAAGAAATAAAATCGAACGAATTTGTAAGTGATGTGTATTATCAAGAGGGATTGGTCGATAGTATTTCTGGAAATATTCAGAAAGTAGGCTGGCTGAGTTTACTGATTGGTGGTTTGTTTGTTTTAGTAGCTGTATATTTGATTCATAATACGATTCGATTAGCGATTTATTCTAATCGGTTTTTGATCAAAAATATGGAGCTTGTTGGGGCAACCTGGTCGTTTATCAGTCGTCCTTATATTATGAGAAGTATCAAGCATGGCATTTTGAGTGCATTATTGGCAATAGTAGGTTTGGTGGTTTTGATGGCAATTGCTCGAAATGATTTGCCTGAAATAAAAGCTTTGGAAAATTATGGCGCCTTTACAACCTTGTTTTTTGCCTTAATTTTTTTAGGTGTTTTAATTACAAGCCTAAGTACATATTATGTTGTTCATAAATATTTGAAAACAAGTGTTGATGAATTGTATTGATGAGACGCTGATTTTGAACAGTTTCTTAAAATCATTAAAAACAAAAAAATGAGTAAAAAATCACCGAAGAAGAAAATAGTTATTGAGAAGAAAAATGAGAAAACGATTAAAAAAAGTATAACACCTACCGTTTCGCGGGCTAGTAGATCAAAAGACGCTGTTTTAGAAAAAGATAATCTCATCTTCGGTAAGCAAAACTATATTTTAATGGGAGTTGGTGCGGCCTTAGTTGCTTTAGGTATGTTATTGATGACAGGCGGAAATATGCCAAGCCCTGATGTTTGGGATGAAGATATTATTTATGGCTTTAGACGTACTGTATTGGCACCTTTTACCATTTTAGCAGGTCTAATTGTTGAAATTTTTGCCATATTCAAAGATTAGTCTATACATTGATTTTTATATAGATTTTTACTTTTGTGTTGAAGTTTGAAACCTTTCTATAGTGTTTCGGCACAATTTTCTATTCTCTTTTACTTTTTAGTCTTCTTAATTTTACAATCAAGCATGGAGGAAATAATACGGTCAATTATAATGGGAATCATTCAGGGGTTAACTGAATTTTTACCTGTCAGTAGTAGTGGTCATTTAGAACTAGCAAAAGTAATACTTGGCGATGAAAGTGTCGCCAAAGAAAGTATGTTGATGACAGTGATGTTGCATGGTGCTACAGCATTAAGTACGATAGTTATTTTCAGAAAAGATATTATGGAAATACTGAGTGGCTTGTTCCAATTTAAATGGAATGAGGAAATGCAGTTTTCTACAAAAATTATATTATCGATGATACCGGCTGCCATAGTAGGAGTTTTATTTGATGATATCATGGAAAGTCTTTTTGATCGGCAAATATTGTTAGTAGGAGTAATGTTGCTATTAACTGGAGGACTACTGTTTTTGGCAGATCGAGCGAAAAATACGGATAAAAAAGTTGGATTCGGTCATGCTCTTATTATTGGTATTTCTCAAGCCATTGCGATTTTGCCAGGGATTTCTCGTTCTGGTGCAACTATTTCAACTTCTGTTTTGTTGGGGATAGATAGAGAGCGAGCTGCTCGTTTTTCTTTCTTGATGGTTGTACCATTAATTTTTGGAAAAATGGCAAAAGATATTTTGAGTGGTGATCTCTCGTATTCAAGCGATGTTTTAGTTCCTTTATTAGCAGGCTTCGGAGCCGCTTTTGTTACTGGATTGTTGGCTTGTACTTGGATGATACAAATCGTAAAAGCGAGTAAGTTAAAGTATTTTTCATTCTACTGTTTTATTGTAGGTGCTTTAGCAATTGCTTATGCTTTATTCTTTATGTAAACAATAACAATGAACGTAAAACAAAATCCAATACCCTACGAGCAACTTCGAGAGGGAGGGTTTTTATTAGTCGATAAACCTCAAAATTGGACCTCTTTTGATGTCGTCAATAAAATTCGCTATTGCCTTAAAAAGCGTTTTCAAATAAAAAAAATAAAAGTTGGCCATGCTGGTACGCTCGATCCTATGGCTACTGGTCTACTCATTATCTGTACTGGAAAATTCACCAAAAAACTCCACGAATACCAAGGGTTTCCTAAAGAATATACTGGAACCATCACACTTGGTGGTACGACTCCTTCCTACGATAAAGAAACCGAGATAAATGCGGAGTATCCAATAAGTCATATTGATGAAGAATTAATGGAGCAAGGTCGCCAACAATTTTTGGGCGATATTGAACAAATTCCTCCAATGTATTCTGCGATTAAAGTAGATGGACAACCGTTGTATAAAAAAGCTAGAAAAGGGATCATGGTAGAAATAAAACCACGTCCTGTTTCTATTTATAGGTTTGATTTGAATAGAGTAGACTTACCTGAAGTCGATTTTTTAATAGAATGTAGCAAAGGGACTTATATTCGCTCTATTGCCAACGATTACGGTAAAGCCTTAAGAAGTGGAGGATACTTAAGTAAACTGGTACGAACTAAAATAGGAGAGTACCAGCTAGAGGATGCTTGGAACTTGGAAGAACTTGTAGAGTATTTAGAGGCCTAGTGCACAAACCCATAAATTCTGATATCCCCAAGATTTGATAAATTCAGCATTTACTTCGTTGTAAAAATACTCACTATGCTACGGCATAGCTCCGTTTTTTGCGCCTCGTTTATGCTGACATTATCTACATCTTAACATATCGAAACTTATGGTTTAGTACACTAGTACATTGTAAATTAAATTCTTCTGCATTTTGCTTATGATCTCCACTGCTAGATTCATCTCAGCATTACCCAACCTATCTATGTGATTGATCGTCTATAGATATGAAGAGATCAATCAATCTGGAGCTATAATTTTTTTAAATGTATAATTATGAAATATTGGATACTTCTACTTCTTTTATACTTTTCTGCTCAGCCAACCTATGCTTGTTCTTGTTATGATATAGCAGAATATTTTTGTGATGACATTTATACCGATCATGAGCCAGATCACTATGTAAAAGCCATAAAAATAAAAGATACTGCTTCTTATGCTATGATAATCGAAATTATTGATGAGTATATCAATGAAATAGAAGATGAAAGGATTCTGGTGTGGGGTGATCCAGGTCATTTATGTAGATTTTATACATCGGAATTTGAAGTTGGGGATACTATAATTTTAGAATTGGGTGTCATTCAAGGGGAGATATTGATGGAAGAAGAATCTATTGGCGATTTTACTATTCCTGCTTGTCAATATCCATTTTTTATCATAAATAATGGTTTTGTAAACGGACCAATATCTGAAGAAATTAATCAAGTTACTGTACAAGAATTTGATAGTTTTATGAGTGATTTTCCGAATGGAACTTCCTGCTTTACAAATAGTGTTCATGATATTTTCAATAAACTAAAAGTATATCCAACCGTTTCTGCTGAGCAGGTTTTAATAGATGTTGGCAATAAGCATATCAAAGATTTTGAAGTGGATATAGTCGATTTAAGAGGAGGGGTTTTATTTTCTCAAAAACTACATAATAATTCTATTGTAATCCTTAATGTTTATGATTTGCCTGCAAGTATGTACTTTATTGTTATCAGAAGAAAAGATGCTTATCATATCGAAAAGTTCATTAAAATTTAATGCATTTTTTGCAATGCTGAAAAGTAGTATCAATATCGCCTACTTTTTTCCCCTTTATGATTTTTTGCTCAAAAGGATCATGAGGGAAAAGATTTTACGTTATACCTACTAGTATTTAGTTTAAGAATCATCATTGGTAGCTATCCTTTGATTCTCAGTAGCTTTAGTCGTTTGACAATCCGAAAACCACTTTTGTTTCAGTATAAATCCAGAACTCGATACGTAAACTTACAAGACTTTGAACCATTTTTCTAAAACAATGAACTACACTTTTGAAGGTCGTTTGACGATAGAGTTGTTAGCACATTTAGGAGTAGAATAAAAATACTATAAATAAAAAATGGCGCCAATATAGCGCCATTTCAAAATTTAGTCTTTCATTCAATTATTGAATGATTCAAACTATAACAACAGTTTCTTTCTGTTCTGAATAAAAAGTTGATTTCCTTTTTTGAGGAGATATTGCTTTTCTTTCTCATGAACATATAGGGTAAAGCTATAATTGTCACTTCTTTTATGTTGGTTATTGATATGTTCGATATGTGCATCTAATAAAATACCGTTTTCATTTATAGATACTATTTTGGCATCAGCCATAGACATCGTTAACCCAGTATCGGTGTCGGTAATTTTTATGGTAAATTTATCTATAGAAGCTAGGTCTAATTGTTCTTGAGTGTCTATTTTAATTTTGATATTGGTATAATTCCAGTTTTTTCCTTCTCCTTTTATTTTGGCAATACTATTTCCTTTTTCTTTTTTCAGCATTTTTATTTTCACATAATCTACAGGAGCATCAATCAATTGTTCAATCATTGTTTTAGTAGCTACAATTGCAGCTTGTTCTTTTTGTTGGACAATTCTATTTTCAGGCGTATCATTCTTTTTCAAAATACTCAATAATCTAGAAGTATGTAAGGTGCCTTCGTGTTTTTCTACAACGTTTCCATTTACATCAAAAAATACAAATGCAGGCATTTTTTTAATGTCGTATTGTTGCTTTAAATTATAGCCATCAAAATCATCTACATCAATATCTACAGCGATATAACTTTTGTTTAAATAATTTTTTACAATAGGATCTTTAAAGGTTGTCTCTTTCATAACTTTACAAGGCATACACCAAGTAGCTCCAAACCGTAAAAAATAAAGTTTATTTTCTGTCAATGCTTTTTCTTGAATAAATTGTAAATGCGATGCAGAGGCAGTACTTTTTAAATCTTTTATTTCTTCTTCAGCAATTAATTCTTTTTCCGTTTTATTTTCTTCAACAATTAATTGTTTTCTTTTTATTACTTCTCTTTCTTCAATTATTTTTACTGAAATATCGTCAACAGTTTGTTTCTTTTTTTCGGTGTTTACCGTATAATCATTTAGATTTTGAACTAATTTATTTGCACTTATATCATCGTAAACAATAGTTTGCTTTTTTATTTCTTTTCTTTTTGTAATTGATGTGTTATTTTTTTTGTTGATTATTTTTGTATCGTAAATATATTGTTTTGTTTTATTCGGTTTTACTTGTACAGGAGGTGCAAAAGAAACATCCGATGCATAAGTCCTATTAATAGGCTTTCGGATTGTCTCTTTTATCACCTTTGTTTTGAAGTAGCCAGCATTACTTTTCTGCGAAGAAATAGTAACAGAACTGGACAAGTTGTTTTTGTGCTTATATTTTGTGTCCTGTATAAGCATTGGTTTTTCCTCCTCCTTGATAGTAGTAGAAATATCAGTAAAGTCTGTTTTAAATAGGGTTACATCCGAAGTGGAAAATTTCTTTTGGCTATGCTTTAAGCTACTAGCAGTTAGTTTGAGCATAGGAATCTCTTCTACAACAGCTAGTTTATCAGAAGTTGTAGTAGTGGAATAATATAAATTGAGCCCCATCATTACCATAAAAGTAGTGATGTAAGCAAGGCTTATCAAGAGGTTTTCAATTTGTCCATCGAAATAGAGAGAATGGTATGCAGAAGGTTTCTCTGCATTTTTTGATAGTGTTTCAGAAGTATGGAAATTGTCTGATAATTGTTTTCCATTTCTGGGGGTCAATCCTGCCATGAATGTTTTTTTGGTTAACGTATATGCTCTTTACAAAGTGCTATAGCACCCTAAAGAAACCCCTTCTGAATTGTACAGAGTGGGCAGTATACGTTTCCTCATAGTAGGTTTGAATAGCTAAATATAAAGTAAAATAGTTTTGTTACCCAACACTTTATTTCGATTTCAATTCATTTTTTAATGTGTTATTTATAAAAACCTGTTTTGTAGACGGTAAAAAATAATTAAATTGTAACATATGTTTATTTAATATCTTAAAGTGAGCCTAAATTGCTATAAATCAACGAAATAATGAAGAAAAGAAGAGGAAAGCAATGTGATAGAATGGGAGAATTACTTCATACACCAAATAAATAATACTAGGAACCTGTTTAAAATTAATGCACTAAGCTGAGAACTGCCTAGTCTCCCCTTTAAATTAGCCTAGTTTCAGCAATAGCGACTAATTTTTAAACAGGTTCTAAGTTAACTGTTAAAGATGGAGAATGTAAGAGTGAAGCTTTTTTTTTCTACTAAAAGAGGGAGTTATTCTTTGATCATTATTTAACTAAAAGGAGAAGTTATTGCGAGGGCAAAGAATTTTATTGGCAGCTATCCTTTGGATAGCACTAGCTTTAAATGTTTGGAAAATCTCAAAACCAATTTGATTTCAATGCATCTAGAATAAAAGATCAAGTAATAAAAATGTCTTGATATATAAAATGAATGTGGTCGCTCTGCTTTCGGTTTTTTATAAATAAAAATACCTATGCACTAACCCATAAATTCTACATCCAAGACTTGATATTCAGACAACTATTCCTGTTTATCAAAAGCTTTGAATCGGATTATTATTTCTCAATAGATTGGGGAAGTGTTATTTGCAATTTTTTTACTGCTTTGCCATCGCTCCATTTACCCATGTTCTTTTGTTCAGGCGTATTGCCATAAGCATAGTTGCAATTTTTATTATGTCGAGTACAATCTATCAATGCATCAAATAATTTCCAATAACCATAATAATCAACAGCATCTAATTTTCCAACACTAAGCGAACGTTTCGAAGAAAAATTCTTGATACCAGTGTCAAATGTTTTATCGACACTATAAGATTCATTATGACCAGCCGTAATTTTTTGATCACCATGATAATCATGTTTTTGACGAATAAGATTCCTGTTAGGTGTATTTACTGCAGTGTTAAAAATAATATTACCTAGTTCATCTCCAACCGTTCTGTCGTCTTCACTTACCATCACTAAAAGATTTAAATCTGTATCCATTCCTTTATAATCATCTAGTCGAGCACCTTTTAATGGACCAGTACCAGGAGAGGCTAAAAAGACAGCACTGGGTTTGGGTAAATCAAAATCTCGATAATGAACTGCTAAATATGCAGCACTAGCTCCTCCATATGAATGACCAACATAGCACAATTGCTGATTGAGTACTTGTACATGGTCTTCTTTTTTTAATTCTATCAGAGCATCGTTTATTGCAGTAGCTATATTCTTTGGAAATTCATTGGGACTTGGGCTAAAAAGATTTTTTTGGTAACGAGGAAAAATAACAATATTTCCTTTTTTGACTAAATGTCGAATCCATTGACCATAGATCATGGTATTATAAGCTCCATATCCATGTAAGAATACAATGACAGGTGCAGCCACTGGTTTAGGTGAAGTAGGTTCAAATAACCAATAACCATCTTCTTTTTCAGCAAAGTCAGACCATATTACATCGTCATGCAAATATTCGGAGCTTCCTGGTCCTATTTCAGGCTGAGAAGGAGGTAATATTTCTTGTGGGTTGTATGCAAAGCAGAAAAGATTGAAAATGATAATCAGTACGAAGTGGTTCATTATTATTGAGTATAAAAATTAGTTAACGTGTACTAAAAGAACGTCTCTGAGTATAAAAAGGTTGACCATTGGAATTGAAATTTCTACTAACATTTGAAAAATACCGATAAAGCTCACTATATCTATTGGTGTTTACCTCCTTAACCCCCTTTATTTTCTTTTCCTAATCTTATTGATTAACTTTACGGCAAATATTTAGGAGATGCGATTTTTATACTATATTCTTCCACTTGTGCTGCTGGCTTCTTGTTCAGGTTCTAAGAAATCAAAACGTACAACTATTGAGCCTAAGTTACCTACTTCGGGGATTGTTAAATATGATATAGCACTTGACCTCTCAGAAGAAGGGAAAGGTATGGCTGAAGTCTTTGGTGATAAAGCAACAGCGGTATTTAACGAATCTTATTTACGGTTTGAAAAAAATAAAAACCCCAAAGGTGGTGAATATCAAATTGTCGATTTAGCAACAGATATAGAAACAAATTATTTAGAAGCTTTCGAAGAAAAATTTGCGATTACAATTCCTGCAGAACAGTTGCCTGATATAGGTGAATTAACCTTTCATGAAGAAACTAAGCAAATCGCTGGATATACTTGCCAAAAAGCAACTGCTCCAATGGGGGGCGAAGAGATGGTTATTTATTATACAAAAGCTATTGGAGTGAATTTTTGTCCTTACATAGATTTTAATGGGTTTGCACTCGAGTATGAATTAGTGATGCCTTACGGAAAAGTAAAATATACCGCAACAGAAACATTATTACAATCTATTGATAATTCTTTTGTCCGTCCGCCAGTAGGTTACAAAGCAGTAACTCCCGATGAGTTTAATGCAGAAATGGTTAAAAAAATGCAAAAGAAAGAAGGTGTTACAGCAGAAGGTTTTGTGAAAAAAGATATAAATGGTCACTTAATTGATCTCGAAGACCTCCAAGGTAAAGTTGTAGTGATAAATTTTTGGTTTACAGCTTGTATGCCTTGTCAAATAGAAATTCCTTTATTGAATGAATTGAAAGCAGAAATGGCAGGAAAGGATGTTACATTCTTGGCAGCTACATTTGATGATGTAAACACGATCGTTCCCTTTTTGCAAACCCACCCATTTAATTATACCATTATACCGAATGCTAGAGATATGGTATTGCGATATGAGGTTTTTGTATATCCAACTACAATGGTACTAGACAAAACGGGAAAAGTTGTAGATAGTAGAATGGGGGGCTCTTCAAAAATAAAGGAAGAAATAAAAGCAATTATTGAAAAAGCACTTTTAAATTAGTAAGACTTGAGTACAGATAAATCCTCAAAAAAAATAGTTGGCGTAATTGGTGCTGGAAGTTTTGGAACAGCTATCGCTAAATTATTAGCCGAAAATGTGAATGTTTTGTTGTATAGCCGTAAAGCAGAATTAGTCACCCAAGTCAACGAAAAACATATAAATCTCGGGATCGAATTACCTTCAAATATCTATGCTACTAATGATATCGAAGAATTAGCAGCCAAATGCTCACTTATTTTTCCAATCGTACCATCTGTTAGTTTTCGATCGATGATGCGTAATCTTGCACCCTTTTTGCGTCCCTCTCATATACTCATTCATGGCACAAAAGGATTTGATCTAACAGATGTTGAAAAGCTTTCCGATAAAGATACCATTCTCACAAGAGCTAATGTTCATACCATAAGTGAAGTCATTCGTCAAGAAAGTGTAGTAGTTAGGGTAGGGTGTTTGTCTGGACCAAATCTTTCTGCTGAAATACTAGAAGGGCAGCCTACAGCCACAGTTATAGGTTCTAAGTTTAATGAAGTCATTAAAGCAGGACGTAGATCATTGGACAGCCGTCGGTTTCATGTATTTGGTACTCATGAAATATTAGGTGCCGAATTAGCTGGAGCGTTTAAAAATGGTATTGCTTTAGGCTCTGGTATTTTAGGGGGGCTTGGGTTAGGTAAAAATATCCAAGCGATGTTGATTACCAGAGGATTAACCGAAATGGTTTATTTGGGTAAGGCGATGGGGTCAAGTAGCCAGGCTTTCGTCGGTACCGCTGGTATTGGTGATTTGATTGCTACAGCAACAAGCACGAAAAGTAGAAATTATACGTTCGGAACAAGATTGGCAAAAGGGGAGACTTTAGAGGAAATCAACAAAACAATGCCTGAACTGGCTGAGGGAGTTCGTACGATCGCTATTATGCAAAAATTATCAAAGCACTATAAATTACACTCACCTATTACTCAAATGCTTTACAGCGTCGTTTTTGAACGATTTGAAATAGAAAAAGCTATAAAGTACTTAATGAATTATCCTTATGCTATTGATGTTGATTTCTTATAGTCTGTAAGCATCATCTTCCTTTCTATACCTTACCCTTAATCCACTGTATTTCTTTTATCTACTTCCTTTAGCGATGTAGATGAGTGAAAACATATTAAAAAATAAATTTATGTGTAAAAGGGAAACCCTACTTATTAATTGTCGTTTATAAATTTGTAAATACATTGTCACAAAACGTATTTGTTTAAAAAACTATATGTTAGACTATGTTTATATTTTGAAGTAAATAAAGTATTGACAAACTCCTTAGCCCAACTCTCTACTCTTTGAAGCCTGATACTCATTAAAACTTATACATAATGACAAAAACTATTTTGTTGAATACAAATTTAGTTCGTAGAGTTAAAAATACAAGAATTTTTATTTCTAAGCAGCTAATAGTTTTAGCGTTTTTGATTTTATTAGTTCCTTTTTCAATTCTAGCACAAGGTGTAACAATTACGGGAATTACTCCGCCTTCAGATGCTGATCAATGGTCGATCTGTGATGAAAATGGTGGCGTATTTGATATAGAAACTCGTGCCCTTTCTGATGCTACTAATGTAAGCATTCAAATACAACTCCAACCAGGTATGGCTTATATGCCTGGCTCACTTAATCCTGCTCCACTATATGAAGACTTGAGCAATCCATCTCAACCTTTACTCGGATTGTCAGATTACACTGCTGGTGATATAGTCGACTATACATTTGCGATTACTATGAATTGCACGACGATGTCTTATTTGGTAGATGATGGAAATGAGGGCAATTTTACGTTTACAGTTCGATCAGATGAAGGCAATAATTCAGTAACTACAGCAAATCCGCCCTTTGCACCGTTTACCAATTCGGTAAAAATTCCATTTCTTCTTCCTTTCCCTGGTGCGAATGTAAATCCGATTGTAGAAGTCGGTGATCCATATACACGTACCTTTGATGTATTACAAACAGGGGTCAATGCAAATTTAGACGAGTTTACTATTTGTATGAATTATGGAACAGATATAAATGTTTCTAATCAAACATTGAATGGAAATGCTGTGACCCTTGATGCAAATGGTTGTTTGTTTATAGATGCAACTAGTGCTTTAACCTATGGAATAGCCTTGCCGCTTTCTACAAGTGAATCTTATGAGTGGAGTGAAGATGTTGTTATAACAGGATGCTCGGATTATAGTTCTTCTGCTATACTAAGTTGGGGCTGTAATGGAGACCAATGCCAAGAACAATCCTTAGATTTAGGAGCAGAATTACAAGTAGATCCTCCTGTGATTAAAGAAATAGATCGATTTAGAGAAATTGGCAGTTGTATAGGTGAAGGCGCTTTAATGACCTATGAATATGAATTGGAAAGTGGAAAAGCATATAATATTGTTTTTAGGGCTAGCCGAAGAGATAACGAAGGATGGATAGAAGGAAATTCTGTAGAAGTAAATATGGGAACTGGCTGGGTTGCTATCGATCCTGCTACTTTTACGAACGTAAATACGGTAAATAGTAATTCCTGTGCTGGAGGAGATACGCAATATACAGATTTTAGATTTTTGGTAGAAGCTGGACCAATAGTTGCGCCTGCAACTTTTCAATTCAGATATGTACGGAGAACATGTTGTCCAACTGGTACTTGTTCTACTGCCGAAAAAAGTATTTATGGTGGAAATGCATGGCTTTATGTAGATAATGCTTGTGGAACCCGAAAGAATGATCGTGCGAATATAGGTGGTATAGATTTAAGATCATCAACATCAGATGATGTGCCTGCAATTATAGGATCTGGACAAGTATTAGAATGGGGCTATGATTTGAATGCTGTACCTTCTTTTAGTGCTTTTCAGGGAGAGGGGCAGGTTTGTTTTGACTTGCACTTAGATGCCCCTCTAGAGTATCAGCCCAATACAGTTTCTTGGGTAGACGCACAAGGGAATGATCCAGAAAATATAACTTATACCGAAAATATTACCAATAATGGAGATGGTAGTACGGATGTTTTTGTTTGTTTTGATAAATACTATGAAGATGGCTCTCGAATTACTTTTGATGTAAGTTATACTTGCACACCCTGTGGTGGTGGAAGTGCTGGTACGTCAATGGAAATGGGGTATCGTTTTGGAGATGGTACTTGCCCAGATAATTGTTTGATGACTTTCTTATGTGAAGAAGCGACTACAGTAACCACTGGTTGTTGTCCTTGCGATGGTGGAATGAATCCACTCTACACAAATGTGATGCGTTCTTGCTTTGGTGAACCTGACTCCGACAATGATGGCTGTGCTGATGTTGGTGGTACCATCGATATGACGAAAGTACGATGGGATAGAGCAATGCTGGGTGACGAATTAGAATTTGAAGCAGCAGCAGAAGCCTTAGTAAATCCTGCTCTAGGTGTTACCTTTTTTGAATACGTTTATTTTGAAATGACTTTTCCTAATGATCACTCTATCGGTAGCGTACATACTTTAGAAATAGAAGATCAATCTACGGGGCTAACCTATATTTGCGATGCACCTAATGTTTTTATTTCTCCTGATTCTAGAAGTATGAAATATTACCTGCTCACAAGTTTGATTCAAGGTTGTGGAGATATACCTACCGATTATGTATTTGAAGATGGAGATATTGTTAAAGTAAAAGGTTCTTTTGTCAATCTAAATAATCCTGGTTGTGGAATTGTTTCAGTCGTAATTGGAACGAATTGGTATGCTGGTATTAATCCCGACCCTGAAGGTGCAGATCGTTTGGCTTGTGGTCCTCAAATTCCTGCTGATTATGGTCAAGTAGGATTTGAAGATTATTTTTCTGATAATAACAATCAATCGAATGGTTGCGGCGGGGTTCTTTTTGGTATGCGTTACGACTTTTGTATTGGAGGAGGTGAATTGGTAAGTGTTCCTTTTCCTTACGAAATACGAAATTTTAATCTACCATTAACTTCAAATTTAGAAATTCCTCCTGGGATGTTTTTAGATTATATAGAACTTACACGGTATGATTTCTCAAAATATGCAGGTCAAAATGGTGGAAGTTTTTCACCTAATGAAGACATAACTGCATATACCCAAATTGTCAATGGGCACATACAATTTAACTGGGATCAATACTTTGATGATTGTAATAATCATTACAAACCGAATGGTGGTTACCGTTATTGGATACGTGGATATTTTGAAGGATCTTGTGCATCTGAGCCGTACCGTCCTACCAATTTTGCAGAAGGAAGTATGGATTATTGCTCTCCTGTATTGAGCGACGAGACCATAAGAAAAGAAAAAACATATAGTAGTGACCTTGAAGTAGTTATTCCAAATATAGAACCAAGCACAAGTACAACATTAAGACAGCCAATAGATGAAGATCTAAGATGGAATTTAAGTATCCGTGAAATACAAGGAGAAACAGCTTTTAATGCATGGATGGTATTGACAACGCCAACTGGTGATGTCGTTCCTTGGAGAGTTAAGGATGGTACTACTAATATTAATCCTATAAATGGTGTTTATCCTTTAGGGGATATAGTAGGAGGGGCAATTAAAAATTACAAAATAGATGCTTCTTATAACTCATGTGGTTTAGATTCATTAAATGTTTTAATAGGTTGGGATTGTGACGGAATTCCTTCAAGCGACCAAGAAGCCATTCAAGGTGGTTTATTGTGTTCTTCTGATATGATTACGCTCTATGTTAATCCAATTGAAGGCTCGGTACAACAAGAGGTTACCATGCAACCTGGAGGTGCAGTAGAAGCCTGTACACCGCTTGATTACGAATTAGAAATTACCAATGTTGGTAATGCTGAATTATATGAGCCTGTTTTTGAGTTGTTTTTACCTTACACTTCTGGTTTAGAAATTCTTGCAGGTTCGGAGCAAGCTTGTTATCCTTGTGATGTGTCTGCACCTAACTATAATTATCCATTATTTAGTCCTACAGAAATAATTTATACTCCGCAAGGAATCAAATATATTTGGGATTTAGAAACACTAATAAGTGATTTTGATTGGTCTGCTCCAGATGGTTTTCCTGGTCAGTTAAGTACAGATCCTAATGATCGAAAAATAAAACTAAAATTCCAAGCAGAAACGAATTGTGATTTTATTGGGGGTGATTTTATTCGACTAAAAACGAGAGGTCATACTTTTTGTGGATCAAAAACACAATCACTTTTACAAAATGCAAATCAAGTGGCTTTTCAAGATCAAGTTGTACCTTACCCAGCTGTAATGTCACTTGATTTAGCAGGTAGTGTAATAGATGGTTGTTCCGAAAATAGTGTAGTAAATTTAGGTGGAAAAATTACGTTCTTTGGAGCATCTGATGGGCAAGATAGTTTGATCATTGCTTTGCCTCCAGCATTCCGATATTCCTCAGTTACTTTTAATCCAGCACATATTGCAGATCAAAATCCCGTTATTACTGTTTTTGGTCCATCTGCTTCGACACCTACAACATTCGAAGAATTGCGTTGGGGGATAAATGCAGGAATTAGTTCGCTCACAGCTATTCCATTTTCTTTGCAAGTAACGATTGATCCTACGCAAGTTCTTTGTGAAGATGACAACATTATCTTCATGCGAACTGTTCGAACAGCTTCTGCAACTTGTGGTGGAACAACCTGTAATACATTGATGCAAACTGGAGCCTTAGTAAAGGATTTAGAAATGGTGAAAAACGAATTTTCTTTATCTGATTTACAAATTTCTACTAACTGTGGAATGACTCGGATTGATGTAGATAATATAACCATTAATAATATTGGACAAACAGATATTGTTTCAGATATTAATATAGATTTTTATTACGACGCAGACGATAGTGGTAGTTATTCTACTGGAGATGGACTAGTAGGTAGTACAACATTTACAGAAGCTGTTCCTATAGGAGGAAATACTCAAATTGCTGCAGGTCCCTTCTTTGTAGCGGCTGGTCAATCTTGCAAAATCATTGCTGTAGCATCAGGTTGTAGTTGCGAAACAACTGAATTGAAAGCCAATAGTCTAAAAACAGTGAATGCTGGAAATGATCCAGAAGGTTGTAGTTCTGATCAGTTTCAATTAGGTTGTGGTGAAGATTTAACAGGTTCAGGTTTTGACTACAAATGGTTTGGATTAAATGGTGCTCCTCTAGACTCGTTAAGCTCCGACACCTCACCGAATCCTATTTTAAACTATACACACTATAATCCTGATCCTTTAGAAATTCAATATGTATTGGTAACAACGCATCCTAGTGACGTTTGTATTAGTGTCGATACGGTTACTGTTAGACTGAAAGGCTTAGCAAAAACGATTGGTGATGAAAAGAAAGTTTGTAATGGAGAACAAATTGGTTTAGATGGACCAACAGGTTTTTACGACTATTCATGGTCTCCTCCTAATGGATTAGTAGATATTCTTAATCCACTTACTTTAGCGACTGCTCCAGTTGGGGTTCAAAAATACTCTCTAACTTATAGAGATGATACGGCTTGCGAAACAGTATTCGAACAATCAATAAGGGGTGTTTCTTGCACAGATTTAGAGTTGGACAAACAAGTAAATTCACCAACAGGTGTAGTAGGAGATATCTTAACGTATGATATCTTTATCGTTAATCAAGGACCTAATGGCGCCTCTGGTATCCAAATTAATGAGCAATTACCAACTCAATTAAGCTATTTAAGTTCAATTCCTACTGGAGAATATGATGCAGGCACAGGTATATGGACTATTCCCTCTGTAATGCTTCCTGATGATACTGCTAGATTAACAATCTACGCTGAAATTGTAAGCGGAGGTCCAATTTATAATGTCGCTGAAATCGGTCATATGAATGAAGGTGATTTAGATTCTACACCAGGAAATGATGATGAAACAGAAGATGATCAAGATGGTGTCTGTACATCAGCACCGATCAATTTGTTATGTCAGGAAATAAAAATATTAAGTATTCCAGATGAATTCAATTCATATCAATGGTTCTATGAAGGGGTTTTAATTACAAATGCTACCTCTTACGAAATCGAAATTTCTCAACCAGGAAATTATTACTTAGAAGTAGATGGAGGATTGTGCCCTTATGGTAATTGTTGTCCTTTTGTGGTAGTAGAGGAACCTTGTGCAAATATCGGAAATTATGTTTGGGAGGATTATAATGGCGATGGTATTCAAGATGGAACAGAGAGTCCAATCGAAGGTGTAATGGTTGTTTTGTACGATGGTATTTTGGGTACACCATTAGATACCGTATTTACAGATGCTACTGGTATGTACTTGTTTGAAGAGATTCCTTCTGGCGATTATTCTATAGGTTTCGATGTTAGTACTAATACCGCAGGAGATGATTATATCGGTACAGCTCAAAATACAGGAGATGGTACCAATGATAGTACAGTAGATCCAATCACTGGACAAACAAATGCATTTAACTTTGATGCAAGTACTGGCGATGACTTAACGCAAGATGCAGGCTTCCAACCTGTTGCCGAAATCGGTGATTTTGTTTGGTCTGATACTGATGGAAATGGTATCCAAGACTTTGGTGAAACGGGTGTTGAAAACGTCATGGTAATATTATTTGATTCCAATACTGATTTGCCTTTAGATACAGTTTATACAGACTCCAATGGGCAATATACTTTCGAAGATGTTCCCCCAGGTGACTACTTTTTAGAGTTTGATCCTTCAACAAGTCCAGGTCAAGATTATGTGTTTACTCAAAATGATTTAGGAACAGGCGGAGACGATAGCGAAGCAGATCCATCAAATGGTCAATCTCCATCCTTTAATTTTGATCCGCATAATGGTGACGATTTAACCCATGATGCAGGTTTAGTTCCTGTAGCTGATATTGGAAATACAGTATGGATAGATAGCGATGGCGATGGCAACCAAGATGGAGGAGAAGCTGGTCTAGCAGATGTAACTGTAATTTTGTTCGATAGTAATTCGGGCTTACCGCTTGATACAGTAATGACAGATTCTAATGGAAATTATTTGTTTGAAAATATTCCAGCAGGCGATTATCACATTGGATTTGATCCTGATACTTCTGGAGGGAATTATGCTTTCTCTCCACAAGACAATACAGCCGACGCAAACGATAGTGATGCTGATCAGTTAACTGGATTGACTAGTACTTTTAGCTTCGATCCTACAAGGGGAGATTGTCTAACTAAAGATGCAGGGCTAATTCCTTGTGCAATTCAAATTGCCGCTAGTACAGTTGGTTGCCAAGATAATGGTTGTTCCTCCGAGACATCTGTTGGGCTAACGATTACTTGGAATACAACGATTACAGATGATATAAATGTAACGGTTGGAGGAATTACGAAAACAATAGATGTTTCTGGTACAGCAACATCTCCTTATGCAGTTCAATTTGATATTCCAGCTGATGGGAGTACAGGTCTATCTGCTATAGCAGAATTGGTTTCTGATCCTAATTGTAAAGACGTCTTTTTCTTTGATGCACCTCAACCTTGTGATTGTGCAAGCAATGCGATTACCATAGATGATTTTAGTACAGCTAATCCACCGTCTAGTTTAACAGGTACAGGTTCTGATTACCAAATTGCTTCGGGTAGTGGAATGTTACTAAACGAAAGAGATGTTGAAACTTTTTTGACTCAAACAGATGCCCCATTTAATGTCTTCACTATTGGTGACGCAAGTACAGGTATTTTTCATTATACTGAAGGAGGTGGTGTACGTGGTGGTTTTGTCCTTTCTTGGGATGGTCCAGATGGAACGGCTGCTTCATTTGACCCAACAGGTTTAGGTGGAGTAGATTTAACAGCTAGCGGATTGCTCGATGTATTTACTGTCGAGCTTCAATCAGATTTAGCGATGATTGTTACCTTAGAAATTTATACGGATGCAGGAAATTATTCTTCTTATGATTTATTAGTGACAGGAACAAACTCACCGCTTGGTTACGAATTTCCTTTTGCTGGATTTACAACAGAAGCTGGATCTGGAGCTGATTTTACAAATGTTGGAGCGATCAAGTTTGTTGTGAATACAACAGGTACTACGGGCGACTTAGATATGCTAGTATACAACTTTGGAGCAACTTGTACCACTTGTGGTTCAAGTCCAATTGCATCAACAGATAAAGTAATTACACCAGTAGCAACAGCGATCACTATTCCTGTACAAGCAAACGATATAGATCCAACTGGAAGTTCATTAACAACCGCAATTACTGCTTCTCCAGCAAATGGAATAGCTGTAGTAAATGGAACAGCAATTGATTATACTCCAAATCCAGGTTTTGTCGGAACAGATTGTATCTACTACTCTGTAACAAACGCTGCAGGTGGTACAGACGAAGCAAAAGTGACCGTTATTGTAAGTAGTTGTGGTACACCAATAGTAATAGATGTTTTTGATATTGGTAGCCCTTATACAGCACTTGCCAATGTTGGTTCAATGTATAATGAAGATACAGGTGCAAACATTGTTGGTGGTGAGCGTGATGTCGAAACATTTATGACAGTCTCTGATCCAAATTTCAACTTATTCACTTATGGTGACCCAACAGAAGCTTGTTTTAATTATATCGAAGGTGGTCCAGTTCGTGGTGGTTTTACGATCGTTTATGATGGTAGCGATAGCGATGCATCCACAATAGATTACACAGGTCTTGGTGGTTTAGATATGACAAGTGGAGGCAATGATGCATTAGATATCTCTTTACAAGCAGATAATACAGTAGATATTGTGGTAGAAATATTTACCGATGCTTCTAATTCTTCTACCTATATTATCCCTGTATCTGGAAGTACGAGTACTCAAGACTTTTCTATCCCTTACGGATTATTTGCAACAAGTCTTGGTAGTGGCGCAAATTTTTCAAATATAGGAGCAATTACTTTACGAGTAGAAACTACAACAACCGATGGGAATTTAGATATGAAACTCGTCTGTTTATTAACAGGTTGTAGCAACGACAATGATTATGATATGGATGGTATCGTCGATACTATTGATCCTGACGATGATAATGATGGAAAGCCAGATTGGTTAGAAGCTGGTTGTGCTTCTGCTGCCATTTTCGGAACGGCTGCTTGTCCAGATCCAACAGCTGATGACAATAATGATGGTGTTCCAAATTATCAAGACAATACTTTCTGTGCCCTGAATGCTTTTGGTGTTTGTGAAAATTATGATTTAGACAATGATGGTACTCCGAACTTCTTCGACCCTGACTCTGATAATGATGGTTTGGCTGATTGGTTTGAAGCTGGCAATTCAGAACCAACAGATATTGATTCTGATGGCGATGGCATAGATGATGCACATGATATTGATTTAGGTGGAGCTGGTCTAAATGCCAATCCGACGAATTCTGATTCTGATTTAAAAGCAAACTGTAACGAATTAGATTCTGACAATAACTGTATTCCTGATTGGGCTGATGCTGGCAATCCAGCACCAACAGGAATGGATACAGATAGCGATGGCATAGATGATGCCTATGATGTCGATCAAGGTGGTGTCGGTCTAAATAGTTCACCTAATGATTTTGATGGTGATGGCATTTTTGACTACGAAGATGAAGACGATGACAATGACAATATTCCAGATTGGGAGGAAACGGGTTTTGATAATTTAGCCAATTTGGATGTTGATCAAGATGGAATCGATAATTCATTTGATGCAGACTTAGGGGCTACTTGTTCAAGTGAAGCAGCCTTAGATACCGATGGTGATGGATCACCAGATTTTCAAGACGAAGACAGTGATGGCGATGGCATTTTGGATGATGACGAATGTAACACTACGCCTTGTGAAGATAAAGATATGGATGGTATTCCAGATTTTCAAGATGAAGATAGCGACGATGACTGCATCAATGATGTGGTAGAATGCCCAACAGGGGCACCATGCCCTGATACTGATGGTGATATGGTGCCAGATTATTTGGACGAAGATGCAGATGGAGATGGTGTAGTTGATCACGAAGAATGCCCAAATTGTGATCCATGTCCTGATACTGATGGCGATGGTATTCCAGATTTTTTAGATAACTATTGTAACCTTGTTTTAGAAACGCCAAAGCTAACGACAAATAGTCCGATTTGCCAAAATGATAGCGTTTACATGTTTGTTCAGCAAGTGTATAGTACTTATATTTTAAATCCTCCATTTGCTACTGTAAGTTATACTTGGATAAATGGAGTAGGAGATACGATAGCTGTTACTAGCAATGGATTTATTAAAGTCCACACAGAAGATGCGGATGCGATTTCTCCACTTTCTGTTCAAGTAACTGTAAACGATTGTTTGTCACCATTCTCTGAACCTGCTGATTTTGAAATCATTGAGCGTGAAACAGTGACAGCATCTAATACGGGACCAATCTGTGCAACAGACGAAGTACAATTATTCGCTAGCACAATAGATTTTGCCGATTATGAATGGACAGATTTGACGACGAATCAAATTGTGTCTACAGATCAAAATCCAATACTTTACAATGTAAGCGCAACTACAACTTATCAAGTTAAAATTCAAGTAGATGGTTGTACGCCAGAACAAGCAGAAACTATAGTGACAATAGGTTCGCCAATAACAGTGAATGCCGATGCTAATTATAACCCGAATTCTAATTGCGCACCAACTGATCTTAAATTAGCGGCGAATATTACTGGAAGTTCTGCAGGATTGATTTTTGCATGGACAGGACCAAATGGCTATTCGTCTAACGTTCAAGATCCAATTATTCCAAGTGCGACAAGTCAAGCAAATGGTTCTTATACCGTAGTTGTTACAGATGCGAATGGCTGTACTGCTTCGAGCAGTCTTCAAGTAACAAATGTTGTTGATGCTATTTTAGACCAACCTCTTATCATCAGCACCTTACCAGAATGTAATGGTGGTACGATGACTTTATCTATTGAAGAATACGATGGAACAGATGTGGAATACATTTGGTCTATACCTTCAACAGTAAATGTAAGTGGTTTGTCAACCAACCAGATTATCATAAGTCCTCTTGACGATACCATTCACGAAGGAAATTATCAAGTAAAAGTTTCTGTAGATGGTTGTGAAAGTGATGCGGCTCCTTATGCACTAAATATTTTAGATGATCCTAGTGCCAATATAGGGAATCTTACTGGAAATCTTTGTCATGGAGATTTATTAGAATTCCGTGGAGATTCAGATACAGGAAATACATTTGAATGGACAGGACCAAATGACTTTGTTTCAAATTTACAATACCCAATCATTTACAATATCGACGAAACATATAATGGTCAATACACTTTAGTTGTAACCAATCCAAGTGGTTGTTCAGCTACTGAGTCAGTATTTATCAATACTATTTTACCAGAATCAGAAATACCAACTATCGCTGTCAATTCTCCAAATTGTGAAGGAGATGATGTCGTATTGACAACAAGTGCAATAGGCACAAATTATGAATGGGTTGGACCATTAGGTTCAAGCGCAACAACCTTAGCTTTACCTGGATTAACTACTGCTTCGGGCACAACCACACTTGATGATGCGAATGCCGCTTACTTATCGGGTAGCTGGCAAGTACAAGTAACAGACGCCAATGGATGTACAAGTATTTCTGATCCAATTAGTGTTGCGATTAACCAAGTACCCGTTGCTATTGCTTCAAACGATGGCCCAGTATGTGAAGGAAGTACTGTCAAAGTTTTTGCTTCTCCAGTTGAAAACGCAACCTATCAATGGTACGATGGCGATCCTAATGGTTCACCTACAGGAGTACTTATTTCTACAGATCAAGAAGTGGTTTTAAATAACTTAAGCCCTGGAACTTACGATTACTATTTACGATTATTAAACGAAGGTTGTGAATCTGCTTCAGCTATAACGACAGTTATCATTAATAATGAACCAACGATAGCACCAACAGCAAGTTATACGCTTAATCCAGATTGCACACCAGCTGACTTAAGTTTGATCGGAAATCCTACTGGAACAGCACCATATACATTCATTTGGACAGGACCTTCGGGCTTTACATCAACTGATCAAAACCCAACTATTGCGAATGCATCAACAAACAACAATGGTTCTTACCAAGTTATGATGACGGATGCAAATGGTTGTGGAAGTATGGGAACAGTTGAAGTCTCTACGATTACAAATACGATTCCTGAACCTGTGATTTCAAGTACTGGACCTGCTTGTACAGGCGATCAGATTACACTTTCAATTGATGAATATACGGGATCAAATGTAACTTATGTATGGACAACCCCAGCAGGAACCAGTTCTAATATTTCAGGTATGAATACCAATGAAATTATTATTGATCCTGTTTTTGGAAGTACGCATAATGGAGATTATTCTGTTAGTGTTACAGCTGATGGTTGTACACTTAGCTCCGATACATATACTGTCAATGTATTTGGAATGCCTACTTTGTCGCTATCAACAACAACAGGTTTACTTTGCGAAGGAGAAGAAATTTCATTGAACTCAGGTGCAGCAGGCGCAACTAGTTATGAATGGACAGGACCAAATGGGTTTACTTCAAATGCTGTTAATCCAGTTATCTCCAATATAACGGTTGCAAATAATGGAACATACACATTAACTGTTGCAAACTTTAATGGTTGTACGACTCAAGAAAGTATAGATGTAAGTTCTATTGTTTTACAACCAATTACACCAAGCGTTTCTGCTACAACAACTGCTTGTGCTGATGGAGTAATCAATTTGGCTATCCAAGAACAATATACAGGATCTATCATTACCTATAATTGGACAAATGGTGCAGGAACATCCATTGGTAATACATCAAGTATTTCTATACCTGCTAATGATATAAATGCTATTTCACCTTATCGTGTTCGTGTTACTGTTGATGGGTGTACGACTAATCTTTCAGATGCAGTAGATGTAGAAGTAACATTATTACCAGAAGCGATTGCCACAAATGCTGGTTCGATTTGTCCAGGAGATGCTGCGCAATTATTTGCAAATCCAATTGCAGGAGCATCTTATGAATGGCGTATTGCAGGCTCAGCTGGAATAATCTCTACTGATCAAAATCCTATCATTAATGGACTTACTGCTAATCAGTCTTATGAATTGACAGTCTTAGTCAATGGATGTGTTTCTGATCCATTGTCTACAACTACAATTATGGTCAACGAAGAACCTAGTATTGCGCCAAATGCAAACTATGTATTAAATACTGATTGTTCTCCTACTAGTTTAACTTTAACGGCAAATCCAACTCTTGGAACAGGCACAATAACAAATTATCAATGGACTGGACCAAACGGTTTTACGTCAACATTAGAAAATCCAGTTTTACCGAATGCAACAAGTTCCAATAATGGTTCATATGCCTTGACGGTTGAAGATGATAATGGTTGTTCGGCTACAGCAACAGTAGAAGTATCAAATATTACTGATATTGTTTCTATGCCTGTCATTAGTAGTACAGGGCCAGCTTGTGATGGCGAAACAATTATTTTAACTATTCCTACTTATGATGGAGCAATAGTTGATTATGCATGGACTACTCCTGCTGGAACAACATTAAATATCACAGGTCAAAATACAAACGAAATTACGATTAGCCCAGTTGATCAAGCTATGCATAACGGAAGCTATCAAGTACAAGTGACCGTTGATGGTTGTGTGCTTCTTTCAGATACTTATGATATCTTAAGCTATACTTCACCTACGGCTAGTCCTATTGCGACGACTAGCAATATTTGCGAAGGCGGAGTGTTAGAATTAACAGCAAATCCGACTGGAACAAATCCTCTAACCTACGATTGGGTAGGACCAAATGGGTTTACATCTTCGCTAGAAAATCCTGTATTAACAAATGTAAGCAATGTAAACAATGGTCAATATACCTTAACCTTGACGAGTGCAAGTGGTTGTACTATCGTAGAAAGTATATTAGTTACAAATATTTTAGAAACACCAGAAATGCCTGCAATTGTTGTGAACTCACCGATCTGTGAAGGTGACGATATTGTATTGACTACTAGTGGAATAGGTGTGCAGTATGAATGGGTTGGACCATTAGGAGCAAGTGCAAGCACACTTACTTTACCAGGCTTAACAACAGCAGTAGGAACCACTACATTATCTTCAACGAACACATCCTACTTAAGTGGTGATTGGCAAGTTCAAGTGACAGATGAGAATGGCTGTGTGAGTATGTCTAATCCAATTTCAATTACTATAGAAGAAGAGCCTATAGCTATTGCTACTAATGATAGTCCACTCTGTATTGGAAATGATATTACCTTGTTTGCTTCGCCAGTAAGTAATGCAAATTATTATTGGTATGATGCTGATCCTACTACAGGAGGTGTATTGATTTCGACACAACAAAATCCTGTAATGATTAATTTAGCAGCAGGTACACACGACTACTTCTTAGAAGTTGTACGCAATGGTTGTTCTTCTACATTGAGTTCTACTACAGTAGAAATTAATGCGGAGTCTACGATTAGTCCTTCATCTTCTTATACGTTGAATACAGATTGTACGCCATCCGATTTAACTCTATTTGCAAACTCATCAGGTGCCACGCCATTTACATATAATTGGACTGGACCAAATGGCTTTTTATCTACAGAAGAAAATCCAACGATCGCAAATGCCACACCAATTAACAATGGATCATATACTTTAACAATAATAGATGCTAATGATTGTAGTGAAATAGAAACAGTAGAAGTTGCTGGCATTAACGCTACAGTTGCTCAACCAATTATTACTTCCTCTGGTCCTGCTTGTTTAGGAGAGTCTATCGTCTTAACAGTACCTCAATATACAGGCGCATCAGTTGATTATATTTGGACAACACCTGCGGGGACTAGTACAAATATCACAGGTCAAAATACGAATGAAATTATTATAAGTCCTGTAAACGAGACAACTCACGAAGGAAGCTATAGTGTAGAAATTACAGTCGATGGTTGTGTTATTAATTCTGATACTTATATTGTAGATGTTTTTACACAACCTACGGTAACTCCCTCTGCTACGGCAACACCTTTATGTGAAGGAGATGTTCTAGAATTATTTGCTAATGGATCTGGTGTTACTAGCTATAACTGGACTGGACCAAATGGTTTTACATCTAATGCTGCTGATCCTATTCTTGCAAACACTAGCATGAATGATAATGGTATTTATACATTAACAGTATCAAATGCATCTGGATGTTATTATAGCGAAAGTGTAATCGTTTCCAATATTCAGACAACGCCTGAAACGCCAACGGTTTCTGCAAATAGCCCACTTTGTTCTGACGACTTCATCGAATTAGGTATACAAGAACAATATAGTGGTGCAGTAAATTATAATTGGACAAATGGAAACGGAAACACCATTAGTACTTCTAGTGTGGTCTCCATAAGTGCCTCAAATTCCAATGCGATTTCTCCTTACCGAGTTGAAGTGACAGTAAATGGTTGTACATCTGAATTGTCTGAACCAGTAGATGTTGTGGTAAACGCATTGCCTATTGCAGTAGCAACCAATGCGGGTTCTATTTGCCCTGGTGAAGATGCACAATTGTTTGCTAATCCGATAAGTGGTGCAACTTATGAGTGGACAGAAGCAGGCTCTTCTGCTATTATTTCTACTGCGCAAAATCCAGTTATCAACGCTTTGATGACTGACGCAACATACGAACTAACCGTAATAGTTGGAGATTGTATATCTAGTACTACTTCGACTACTACAGTTGTTGTAAACAGCCTTCCAGTAATGTCGCCGACAGCGAATTATGTATTAAATACAGATTGTTCGCCAGCCGATTTGACCTTAATTTCAAATATCACAACAGGAAGTGCTAGTGTCGTTAATTACGAATGGACAGGACCAAACGGTTTTATATCGTCAATAGCGAATCCAACTATTCCAAATGTAACTGCAGATTACAATGGTTCTTATACTTTAATCGTGACAACGGATAATAACTGTACAGTTGAGGAAAGTGTAGAAGTAACCAACATTAGTAATCAAGTTGCTCAACCAATTATTGCTAGTACAGGACCAGCTTGTGAAGGTGAAACCATTGTATTGACGATACCTGCTTACTCAGGTTCATCTGTAGATTATACTTGGGCAACACCAGCAGGCACGACAACAAGTATTGCAGGATTGAATACGAATGAAATAGTTATCAGTCCAGTTGATCAAGTGATACATGATGGTATCTATTCTGTGGAAATAACAGTAGATGGTTGTGTACTTAATTCAGATACTTATGAAATTCAAAGTTTCAATATGCCTACGGCGGCACCATCAGCAACTTCGACTGCAATATGTGATGGAGAAGTACTTGAGTTACTTGCAAATTCTACAGGAGTAAGTCCTTTGTCTTATGAATGGGTTGGTCCAAATGGTTTTGTATCAACACTAGAAAACCCAATCCTAACAGATGTAACGAATGCCAATAATGGCCAATATACTTTAACGACATCGAGCGTAAGTGGATGTTCTGTTGTAGAAAGCGTTTTTGTAAATAATATTTTAGAAACACCAGAAGTTCCAACAATTGCAGTAAATTCTCCAATATGTCAAGGCGAAGATTTAATCTTTACAACAAGTGGAACGGGGGTGAAATATGAATGGGTTGGTCCTTTGGGGGCAAGTAATGGCACCTTATTATTACCTGGCTTAACAACGGCGAATGGTCTTACTACATTAGATGCTAATAACGATGCTTACTTAAGTGGTGATTGGCAAGTGCAAGTGACAGACGCAAATGGCTGTGTGAGTTTATCGAACTCAATCTCAATTACCATAGAACCTGTACCTGTTGCTATTGCATCAAATGATAGCCCTTTATGTATTGGCAATGATGTTACCTTATCTGCATCGCCAGTAAGTGGTGCTAATTACTATTGGTATGATGCTGATCCTACTACAGGAGGGACTTTAGTTTCGACACAGCAAAATCCTGTGATGCTAAATTTAGGAGCAGGCTCCCATGATTATTACTTAGAAGTAGTTAAGAATGGATGTGCTTCTATAGTTGATGTAACAACTATAGAAATCAATGCGGAGTCGATGATTAGTCCTTCATCGTCTTATACCCTGAATACGGATTGTTCGCCTTCTGATTTGACCTTATTTGCTAATCCAATAGGAGCGGCTCCATTTACATATACTTGGACTGGACCTAATGGTTTTACATCAGCAGATGAAAATCCAATGATAGCAGATGCAACGCCATTGAATAATGGTTCCTATACTTTAATGATTACTGATGCAAATGATTGTAATGAAACAGCAACAGTAGAAGTCGCTGGAATAACAGCGACCGTTTCGCAACCAATCATTGCAGCTTCAGGTCCTGCTTGTAATGGCGAAGCGATTATCTTAAGTGTACCTCAATATTCAGGTTCATCTATTGATTATGTTTGGACAACTCCTGCGGGAACAAGTATCAATATTACAGGCGAAAATACAAATGAACTAATCATCAGTCCAGTAGACGAAGTAGTGCATGAAGGAAGTTATAGTGTAGAAATTACAGTGGATGGATGTGTCATTAATTCTGATATTTATGTAGCAGACATTTTTGCACAACCAACAATAATACCTACTGTTGCTACAACGGCATTATGTGAAGGAGATATTCTAGAATTATTCGCCAATGCTACAGGAGCGGGCGCTTATTCTTGGACAGGTCCAAATGGATTTACATCGAATGCCGCTGATCCTGTAATTGCAAACACAAGTTTAAATGATAATGGAATTTATACATTGACTGTTACGAATGAAAGTGGTTGTTCTATAACAGAAAGTGTTACCGTCTCGACAATTCAACCAACGCCAATCATGCCTACAATAAGTGCAGAAAGTCCTTTATGTGCTGATGGAATGATAGAGTTAGGAATGCAAGAACAGTATAATGGTACAGTACTATACAATTGGACAAATGGAATTGGGAACACTATTAGTACATCCAATTCAGTAAACTTGCCAGCTTCGCATCCAGGTGCCGTTTCACCTTACCGAGTGGAAGTGTTAGTGAATGGTTGTCCTTCTAGTTTGTCGGTTCCAGTAGAAGTAATTGTAAACGACCTTCCTGAAGCAATAGCGACCAATGGCGGTGCTATTTGCCCAGGCGAATCGGCACAGTTATTTGCAAATCCAATTGCTGGTGCATCTTATGAATGGACAGAAGCGGGATCTTCAACAGTAATTTCTACTGCTCAAAATCCTATGATTGCAAGCCTTGATGTTACAACAACTTATGAATTGACTGTAAGTGTTGGAGAATGTATTTCTAATCCAACAGCTACAACTACAATCGACGTAAATAAGATTCCAACGGTTGAACCACAAGCTGCATATGTGTTAAATACAGATTGCTCACCTTCTGATTTGACATTGCAAGCTAATGTGGAAACAGGTATTAATAATATTGTAACTTACGAATGGATAGGACCAAACGGTTTTACTTCTTCAATTGCGAATCCGACCATTCCAAACGTAAATGCAGCTTACAATGGTTCGTATACTTTAGTAGTAACAACAGATAATAATTGTACAGTAGAAAATAGTATTGAAGTAACGAATATTAGTAATCAAGTGGCACAACCAATTATTACAAGTACAGGTCCAGCTTGTGAGGGTGATATTGTTACCTTGACTATTCCTGAATACACTGGTTCAATTGTAGACTATACATGGACAACGCCAGCAGGAACTACAACTAATATCAATGGTTTAAATACCAATGAGATAATTATCAGTCCAGTAGATGCGGCTACGCACGAAGGTACATATAGTGTCCAAGTTTCAGTAGATGGCTGTGTGCTAAGTTCTGATACCTATAATGTTGCTGTTTACGAAATGCCTACTATAGCTCCTATGGCAACGACTAATGATCTTTGTGAAGGAGAAGTACTAGAATTTTTTGCTAATACAACAAGTACAACAACCTATTCTTGGACAGGACCAAATGGCTTTACATCGAATGCTCAAAATCCTCAGATAGCGAATACTTCAGTTGATGCGAATGGTACGTATACTTTAGTTGCAACAAGCATTAGTGGTTGTGAAGTAATAGCAAGTGTAGAAGTGGACAATATAATTGCGACACCGATTACACCAACCATAACGAGTAATGATCCAATTTGTGATGATGAGTTCATTCAGTTGGCAATACAGCAACAATATACAGGATCAGTAATTGCTTACAATTGGATAAATGGAGCGGGCACATCTATTGGTACAACGAACAGTATTTTGATGGCTACCACAAATCCGAATGCTATTTCGCCTTATCGAGTAGAAGTGACAGTAGATGGTTGTACGACACAATTGTCTCCTGCAGCAGAAGTGACGGTCAACAACTTACCTGATGCTATTGCTACTAACAGTGGTGCGATTTGTCCTGGTGAAGTGGCACAGTTGTTTGCAAATCCAATTGCGGGGGCTGTGTATGAATGGACAGAACAGGGTTCCTCCGCAGTTATTTCTACTGCGCAAAGTCCAATCGTTATTCCTAACCAAACAACAACTTATGTCTTAATGGTTGATGTAAATGGATGTATTTCTAATCCATTAAGTACAACAACAGTTACGGTAAATAATCCTCCAGTTATAGTACCGAATTATAGTTATACACCAAATACAGATTGTGCCTCTGCTGATTTAATCCTTAATTCGAATGTGCTAAATAATGGGAATGTTGGTATTAGTACCTTTAATTGGACTGGACCAAATGGCTTTTCATCTACACAATCAAATCCAATAATTAATGGAGCCAGTACTGCGTATAATGGTTCGTATACCTTAACCGTTACTGATCAAAATGGCTGTGTAGATAGCGAAACGTTTGTTGTAAATGCTATAACCAATATTGTTAATCAACCAACAATAACAAGCACTGGGCCAACTTGTGAAGGCGGCGAAATTATCTTAACCGTTCCAACTTACACTGGAACATCAGTGGAATATACATGGACAACTCCTAACGGAACAACAGTTGATATAGCAGGCTTAAATTCTAATCAAATAGTAATTAGCCCTGTCAAAGCAACTGAACACATTGGTAATTATGTGTTAACTGTTACTGTTGATGGTTGTGAACTTAGCTCGAATGTTTATGAAGTAACAGTATTAGAAGCCCCAACTGCTACCCCAACTGCCACTGGAGGTGATTTATGTGAAGGAGCTGTATTAGCTTTCCAAGCTAATGCGGCAGGAGTAGCGCCATTAACTTTCGAATGGCAAGGGCCAAATGGTTTTTCATCAACTCAACAAAATCCAAACTTGAGTGATATCACTACTGCTAATAATGGAGAATATGAATTGACGGTAACAAGTGCAAGTGGTTGTGTTTATACCTCGACGGTCGATGTCAATAATATTTTAACAACTCCAGATGCACCTTCTATAGCAAGTGATCTTGATATTTGTGAAGGAGAAAATATAGTTTTAGCAACGAGTGCAGGTGGTACTTTATACGAATGGATTGGACCTTTAGGAGCTAGTGATTCTACATTGACCTTACCTGGTTTGACGACGGATACAGGAACAACTACAATCTCTGGAACAAGCGAAACGTATTTGGCTGGTCAATGGCAAGTACAAGTGACGAATGCAAATGGTTGTGTTTCTATTTCTGAACCTATTATAATAGATATCAATACAATACCAGAGGCACAAGCATTTAATAGTGGCAATATTTGTCCTGGCGAAAGTGTACAGTTAAGTGCAACAACAATAGATGATGCATCTTACGAGTGGAATATTGTTGGTGATCCAACAGTTATTTCTACCGATGCTAATCCTACAATGTATAATGTAACGACAACAACAACCTTTGAATTAACAGTTATTTCGGATGGTTGTATTTCTTCACCAACTGCTTTGACAACGGTTTTGGTTAATGAAGAACCAACCGTATCACCTACTGCAAATTATACCTTGAATACAGATTGTGCACCATCAAATCTTAATCTATTTTCTAACCTTACATTTGGAGCTAGTTCGACTGTAAGTTATGAATGGGAAGGTCCAAATGGTTTTACAGCATCTGTTGCAAACCCAACAATACCAAATGCAACAGAAGATAACAATGGAGTATATATACTGACGGTTTCGGATGAAAATGGCTGTTCTTCTAGTAATGCTGTTGAGGTTATTGGTATTCTAAATCAGGTTGCTCAACCTATTATTTCTAGCAGTGGTCCAGCTTGTGAAGGAGAAATAATTGTCTTAACAATTCCAGAATATTCAGGTTCTTCGATAGATTATACATGGAATGTTCCATCTAATTTCAACATCACTGGATTGAATACACATGAAATTATCATTACTCCTGTTGATGCTGCTACACATGAAGGAACGTACTCAGTAACGGTAACTGTTGACGGTTGTGTTCTTACATCTGATACATATAGTGTTGAAGTTTTTGACCAACCTTCAATTACACCAAGTGTTTCTTCTGCTTCTTTATGTGAAGGAGAAGAACTTGCCTTATTTTCTAATGCATTTAATGTTACAGACTTTTTCTGGACAGGACCGAATGGTTTTGTTTCTAATGCCGAAAATGTAGTTATAGATAATATAACAGTTGCTAATAATGGAACCTATTCTTTAACAGTGACTAGCGAAAGCGGTTGTACTGTTACCGAAAGTATTATTGTAAATACAATTACCATTACACCAGCTACACCTACCATTACAGCAGATGCCACAACTTGTGAAGATGGAATGATTAACTTAAGTATTCAAGAACAATATGTTGGTTCATCAATTGAATATAATTGGGTGAATGGAAATGGTTTTACTATTGGAACTGAAAGTACAGTTACGTTAGCAGCAAATGATCTGCAAGCGGTTTCTCCTTTTAGTTTGGAGGTTACTATTGATGGCTGTTTAACAGAAATATCAGAAGGCGTTACTGTTGAAGTGAATGATTTACCGATTGCTGCTGCATCAAATAATGGTTCTATTTGTGAAGGCGAAGATGTTCAACTTTATGGAGGAACTGTTTTAGATGGATCGTATGAATGGCGAATTGTTGGGAGTCCAACGGTTATTTCTACTGATCAAAACCCAATGATGTTTAATGTCAATAATACTACGGTCTTTGAGTTAACAGTTATTTCAAATGGATGTATTTCTGATCCAGTAGCCACAACAACGGTTGTAGTGAACGAGCCACCAACTGTAACTCCTGATCAAGGGTATACTGTAAATTCTGATTGTTCCCCATCCAATTTATCTTTACAAGCAAATGTTATGATCGGTTCGGGACAAATAATTGAGTATCTTTGGACAGGGCCAAATGGTTATATATCTACAATAGAAAATCCAACGATTACCAATGCAACTTCAACTAATAATGGATCTTATTCTTTAGCAGTTGTTGATGAAAATGGATGTACTGCCACTGCTAGTATTGAAGTGACTGCTATTACTGATCAAATAGCTCAACCAATAATTGCTAGCTCAGGTCCAACTTGTGAAGGCGATCAAATATTACTAAGTGTTCCTGAATATGCAGGTTCGTCTGTGGATTATGTTTGGAATTTACCAAGCTCTATAAATGTAGCTGGCTTAAATACAAACGAAGTAATATTAAGTCCAGTATCTCAAAGTATTCACGAAGGGAATTATAGTGTACAAGTTACAGTAGATGGTTGTGTATTAGATTCTGATGTTTACAATTTAGAAATTTTTGCCCAACCAACAATTGACCTTTCTGTGTCGACACAATCTTTATGTGAAGGAGAAGTATTAGCTCTAAATGCAATAGTGACAAATACAGATTCTTATTTATGGGAAGGACCAAATGGATTTACTTCTATTGCTGCAAATCCAATTTTACCCAATGTTTCAGTTGCCAATAATGGCACCTATACATTGACCGTAACAAGCGTAAGTGGTTGTACAAATACAGGAAGTGTTGTGGTTAATAATATTAGCGCTACTCCTGTTGAGCCAATTGTTATAAATGCAGTAGAAGTCTGTGAAAATGAAACAATTGAGTTAGCGATTCTACAATCATATACTGGAGATGCTGTCGGATATTTCTGGTACAATAGTGTGGGGACTTTGGTAGGTAATGCGAATGTACTTTCTATTGATGCTACTGATCAGAATGCTATAGCTCCGTATTATGTAGAAGTGATTGTAGATGGATGTATATCTCCAACGTCTCAATTAGTTGATATCGAAGTGAATGAGTTGCCTCAGGCTACTGCGACAAATGATGGACCGATTTGTTCTAACGAAGCGGTACAATTATTTGGAGGAACAATAACAGGAGTAGAATACTATTGGTATGCCGCTGAACCTTCGGCTTCGTCACCACCAGCAGTAGCATTTTCTACAGAGCAGAATCCAGTTATTTACAATTTAGGTGAAGGTATACATAATTTCTATTTAGAAATTGTAACAGAAGATGGATGTATTTCTAACCCTGCAGTTATGACAACAGTAGAAGTACAGTCATTACCAGTGATAAGTGGTATCACAAGTACTGGAACCTATTGCGAAGAAACTACGGTTACTTTATCGGCTATCAATACTGTACCAGTTCAAGGAAATATTACCTACACTTGGTCTGGACCAAATGGATTTAATTATGTAGCAACGACAACTTCTTCAGGGCCATTTACCATTGCTCTTCCAAACGTAAATGAGACAAATGAAGGAACTTATACTTTAGTATTAGAGACAGAAAATGGCTGTATTTCTGCACCACAATCAATTAATCTTTCTTTAGACGGAGCACCAAGTACACCCGCTTTAGTTGTTGAAAATGAAGCACTTTGTGAAGGCGAGCAAATAGAATTAAACAGTACCGCATACACTGGTGGTTTCGTAGAATACGAATGGTTCTTTGATGATGGAAGTTCTGTAATATCTGTTGGAACTACTAATACACCAACATTCTTTTTACTAAATGCAACTCCTGCGAATGAAGGTATTTATACGGTAGTTGTTACAGTAGAAGGATGTACTTCTCCAATTTCAAATGCACAATACGTTAGTATCTTTGGAGCGGTATCTGCACCTGAAGCGTCGAATTCAACATCAGACCAAATACCTGCCTGTGAAGGAGAAAATGTACAATTGAACTTACCTGTTATCGCTGGAGCAACTTACCAATGGTATGGGCCAAATGGTTTTGATTCGACGATACCTAATCCTGTGATTGATAATGTCAGTTTAAATGATGTTGGCTCTTACTATGCTGTAGTAGAAGTGAATGGTTGTGCGTCAGTTATTTCAACATCTACAATAATTTATGTACAGGAAGAATTAGCAGCACCTACAATAGTAAATGATGGTCCTGTTTGTGTTGGAGGAGATATCTTATTGAATATTACAAGTACGATAAATATTCCTACAGGGGCAACCACAAGTTTTGATTGGTATAATGCTGCAACCAATGCATTAGTAGGAACAACTACTGATCCTGAAATTGAGTTGTCAAATTTAGATGCTAACGAAAGTGGAGAGTACTATGTGATCATGACCATCGGAAATTGTACAAGTGCAGCTTCTCAAGCTACTTCAGTTGTAGTCAATACGATTCCTCCTAATGAAGCAGATGCTGGACTAGATATAAATCTGTGTGGCGAAACAATATTGACACTTGATGCTGAAGATCCTACTATAGGTACAGGATTTTGGACGACTACTACAGGCGCTACTATTTCAAACCCTGAATTGTCAAATTCTGAAGTAATAGATTTAGTTGAAGGTGAAAATATTTTCATTTGGACTTTATCAAATGGTGCTTGTCAAGGTTATGATCAAGATACTGTAATCGTAATGGTAAGCAACGAACCAGGTGATGTTGCCTTTGCAGGAAATGACATTGAGGTTTGTGGAGAAACTACACTTGCTCTAAATGCTAACATTCCGACTATCGCAAATGGTGAATGGATGCAGTCGACTGAACAAGCAAGTCAAGGGGTAATTATAGTTGATCCTAGTTCTCCAACATCAAGTATTTCAGGAATGGAAGCAGGAAATGATTATGTATTTACTTGGAATTTGACAGAAGGTGTTTGTGAAGAATTTGCTTCTGATGAAGTAATTGTAACGATAAATGAGGCACCACTCATAAGTGCTTTCATTCAAGAGGAAGTACAATATGCTTGTAGTGAATCTATCCAAAATATCCAAGCCTTAGAACCAAGTATAGGAACTGGTCTATGGTCGGTTGTCAATACAGGTGTACAAATCATAGATCCAGAAGAGGCGAGTACAATAGTTGATGGTTTAGAAATGGGTGAAAATATTTTTGTGTGGAGCTTATCAAATGGCACTTGTGAAAACTATTCTTCAGATACTTTAATTGTAGTATTAGAAGATGAACCTGTAGCGAAACCAGATCAGTATTTGATTCCATTTAGAGATAGTCTGTTTGGAGAAGATATTTTGGCAAATGATATTCTTGGAAATATTCAAGAATGGGAAATTACAATTTTAGATGATGTAAAACATGGTATACTTGGAGATGAAATAGAGGAAGGGATACTCAATTATATTCCTGAGTCAGGCTTCTTTGGTGTAGATGAGTTTGTTTACCAAATATGTAATGTCAATTGTCCAGAATTATGTTCTACTGCCACCGTTCAGATAACAGTACAAGCGAATGAAAATGATGAAGAATGTTGGGTGCCAAATATTGTTACTCCAAATGGTGATGGTATGAACGATGCATTAATTATCCCTTGCTTGAGTGAATATGAGGATAATCAAATAATGGTTTTCAATCGTTGGGGAGATAAAGTTTTCGAAGAAGGTCCTTACAATAATGCTTGGGAAGGTACTTATAAAGACAACCCTCTTCCAGCAGGTACTTATTTCTACATTCTTAAATTAACACCAGATGGAGAACCAAAGCAAGGTTTCTTCACTTTAGTTCGATAAAAACGTATAGAAAGACTAATACTTCTTACTAAAACAAGTAGTATTAGTCTTTCAACATTCTTCCCGAAACTACATATACAACAACCTACCAGAATAAAAAATACAAACGTAGCTAAAGGCTGATTTTAACAGCCTTTGGAATGTGATTTGTATATATTATAGAATAATTCTATTTGAATCGAGTTTTCTCCCAAACTCTAAAATTAGGAAAATGAAAAAAATATTTCAACTAGGCATCCTTTTATTTTTTGCCATTTCTATCAATGCACAGCATGATACACACTATTCGATGTTCATGTTCAATAAACTAACGCTCAATCCAGCTTATGCAGGGAGCAAAGAAGTTATGACTTTTACAGGGCATTATAGAAATCAATGGAGCGGTATTGATGGTGCACCCCAAACGTTTACATTTGGTGCGCATACACCATTTTTTAAAAAGCGCTGTGGAGCTGGTATTTCGATTATAGCAGATAAAATCGGTATGGTAAATACTTACTATATTGATTTGTCTTATGCATATCGAATAAAATTAGATAAGAAAAAAACTCTAAGCATTGGACTTACTGGTCAAATGGAATACGGGCGTACTGACTGGACACAATCTGATCCGCTTGACTTGGGCGATAGTATGGTACAAGGTTCTGCTGTTTCGAAACTCAATTCTAATTTTGGTGTAGGTGTCTATTATCAAGAACCAAGTTTCTATGTGGGAGCATCTGTACCAAGAGTTTTCAGAACAACGGTTTATAGTGATCTTCCTTTTGAAGATATTAGCTTACGAGATTTACGTAGTTATTATTTAATGGGAGGATTTGTTGCTCGCTTAAGTAAAAACTTAAAACTACAACCTGGAGTCTTATTAACGATTAATCCTAATGCACCATTAGACATTGATTTGAATACAAGTTTAGTGTTTATGGATCGCCTATGGTTTGGCTTATCTTATCGACTACAAGATTCGTTTGATGCGATCATTCAGTTCCAAATAAATACACAACTTAAAGCTGCACTAGCTGTTGATCTTACCTTGTCGGAATTAAACTATTTTTCGCCAGGTAGTTTCGAATTGATGCTTGAGTATACATTACAGTACAATGGCTTAAGACATAATAATATTCGTTATTTCTAAAATTATAAGAAAACCGAAGTTGATTTTGGAGAAATGTAAATTTTAAAAACATGAAGTTATGGGAGAGCATAGCGGAAAAATGGGTGCAGAAATATTTCTGCATTTTAAGTCGCAGAAAAATTTTAAGCACATGAAAAAAGTAATCACCTTATTAATCATACTACCTCTGTTATTTAGTCAGTTGGTATACGCTCAAGGGAAAGTAAGCAAAGATGAACTGAATAAAATGGAGAAAGCTGCTAAGAAATTATTGAAAAATAATAAGCGCAGTATGAGCAAGAAAAAGGCAGATCGATTATACCGAGATTTAGGCTATAAAGCATCTGTAGATATGTATCGAAATCTTAAAAGTGAAGAGATACAACGTACAGAAGTATTAGCACGATTAGCCAATAGTTTTCGTTTAAATCACGAAACGGAGAATGCTGAATATTGGTATGCAAAATTCATAGACAAAACAAAAGATCCATTGGATTATTTGCATTATGCTCAGATGCTTCAAAGCAATGGGAAATGCGATGCGGCAACTAAATGGTATAAAAAATATATGGATACAGCAGATGCCGATCATAAATCAAAGCGAGATTTTATAAAAGATTGTAACGACCTAGAAAGTTTTACCAACCATACCAATGTTGAAATATTTAATGTAGAAGAGCTTAATACAAGTCACCTTGATTTTAGTCCAATACCTTACAAAAATGGGGTAGTGTTTACTTCTACACGTGGTCGTGATGGGATGATGGAAACGAAAGATGGTTGGACAAATGATAACTTCTCTGATCTGTTTTTTGCAGAAATGGGTAAGGCAGGGAAATTTGAAAAAATACGCCCACTAAATGGCGATATAAATGCTAATTATCATGATGGTTTAGCTACCTTCAATGAGGGAGAAACCATTATGTTTTTTACTAGGAATAACCGAACAGGAAAAAGTAAAAAAGGTCTCATTGATTTGAAAATATATATGGCACATTTGCAAGAAGATGGCTATTGGTCTGAAGCTGAAGAATTACCATTTAATGATGATAATTTTACTTCTTGTCATCCTACACTTTCAGCCGATGGAAGACGTTTGTATTTCGCTTCAAATCGTGAAGGAGGCTATGGAGGATTAGATCTCTATGTGGCAGAATACAAAGCAGGTGTCTGGTCAGAACCGTATAATTTAGGACCTGAAGTGAATACTTCTGGCAATGAATTGTTCCCATTTATTACTGAAGATGATGTATTATATTTTTCGTCAAATGGTCATAAAGGTTTAGGAGGATTAGATATGTACAAAGTCGTTCAGGCTGATGAGAATAAAGAACTTTCTTGGGATATTAGAGAGCATCTTGGTCGTCCATTTAATTCGTTAAAAGACGATTTCGGGTTTTATATTAACAAAGAAAAAACGGCAGGATACTTCTCGTCAAGTCGATGGAAACTGGATGGTGATGATGATATTTATTCTTGGAAAAAAACGCATGATATTGAGCTGCCAATCACTCGTTCTATCTGTGTATATGAAAACGGTACAAGTAATCGAGTTGCTGATGCTAAAGTTACAATAGCGGAAATAAACGGAACGTCTAATACGTCAATTTCTGATGATTTAGTATTGACATTAAAACCTGTGAACGACCAAAAAGATGAATTTGTTTTAGGTCTTTCTGGTAACAAAAAGAATGCTGCTCAAAGCAAAAGCTCTATCCATTTGACAGGTAATAGTGGTGATTTCGATTATGCCTTTTTGCCGAATAGAACGTACAATATTGTAGTTGAAAAAAATGGTTATATCACATACAATCAAGTGATGACTTCAGAAGAATTAGCCAAGCTAAATGAATTTTGTTTACCTATCGGAAAAGAAAAATGTTTACTCCTTGAAGGTGTCGTCAAAAATAGAGATACAAAAGTCATCATGCCTTCAGCTAAAATAAAAATCTTAAATAAGTGTAGCAACGAAGAAACAGAATTAACCTTGGATAATAATGCAGCTTTCGAACTTTGTTTAGATTGCTCTTGTGAGTATCGAATTCGGGCGATAGAAAGTGGTTTTGATGATGATTACGAATTTGTCTCAACGATTAATAAAGATTGTGCAAATGGAGAAACTATCTCTGTTTTATTGGAGTTAAATAAGCCAAGACCTATTTCGTCTACAGCGAATACAGCGACACCAAGTTATCCAACGACTACTTATCCAACACCAAGTTCCAATTCAGTACCAGTTGTAACATATCAGCCAGTAACTACGTATCAGCCTGTTACAACATACCAACCCGTCACTACTTATGTCCCTGCTGGGTCAGTTGCACATTCATCAGTGCCAACGGGAAATCTAAATAGTCATTTCTTAGGATCTTCAACAGCTCGTTTTGGCGAAGGGCAAGTGATTACACTAAAAGATGTTTACTACGATTTTGATAAATATTTTATTCGCAATGATGCTAGTCTTGATTTGGATAGAGTAGTAGCGTTGATGAATGAATATCCTGATATGGAAATTTCTTTAGAGTCGCATACAGATAGTCGAGGTTCTGATGATTATAACAGGCAACTATCTCAAAATAGAGCAGAGGAAGCTAGAAAATACATCATCAAAAGAGGAATACAAGCACATCGTATAACAGCTAGAGGTTTAGGCGAAAGCCAACTCAAAAACCAATGTACAAATGGTGTGAAATGCTCGGAAGAAAATCATCAGATGAATCGCCGAACAGAAGTGCGAATCACAAAATTTAATAGAACTGATATCAACGTGATCTATCAAAATAGATAGTTCATTTTTATGAGAATCCGATAATTAACTTTTGGTGAGGGGCGCGAGTCCCTCATTTTTTTTACCGTTCTTTTGCAGAACAGAACAGAAAATTAATTAACGAAAATTATAGCTCCTTTTAGAGCAAGACTAAGGTATTTAAACGAAAAGGGACGTTCAAGCAATAGCTTAAACGTCCCTTTTTATTTTGGAAAAGATAACACTACTTTTCAGCCTTTTCTACATCGTCTACTAGCGTTTCGGTTTCATCGAGCAATTGTTTAAATTCCGCTTTAAGGCTTGCGACTTCAGCCTTTGAGGCTTCGTCTCCCTCTTTATCGGCAAGAGCAACTTTATCTTTTAATTCATCTTTTTTCTTCTCTAAATCTTTGATCCGATCGAGTAATTCTCCACCATCTTTAGCTTTTCTTTTCAAGCCATCAAAAACGCTTCCTACTTTAGCCAAAGCATCATCATATTTACCTTCGTCAAATTTAGCCCGTTCAGATTTGAACAAACCGCCAACAGATTTACCTAAATCTTTAGCTTTGTTTACGATTTTTCTAGAACTTTCTTTTTCAGCTTCTGTACCAAAAAAGTAATTATAACCTACGATACCTACAAGAAGTACCAAACCGATCTTTATTAAACTACGAATCATAATTAAAAGTTTTAATGTTATGCCACAAATATACAACAAAACGGTTATTTGATGCACAAAAATATGCAAAGAGCACCCTTTTATAGACAAGCTCTTTATTTTTAACAGGTTTTATTACCATAATTTAGAATATAAAACCTTCTAAAGGTCACATTTTTCCTAGTTTTTCTCTAATTTCGCAGCCGATTTGCTTGCCGAGCAAGATACTACACTATAGATGGAACTTTTATCCCCCAAAAAGGTATTAATCTAAAAGATAACACACAATACATTAAAACACTAAATGATGGAATACAATCCAAGAGCAATTGAAAAGAAATGGAAAAAATATTGGGACGATAACCAAGTCTACAAAGTCTCCAATAAAAGCGACAAACCAAAATTTTATGTCTTAGATATGTTTCCTTATCCTTCGGGGTCGGGCTTACACGTTGGGCATCCACTAGGTTATATTGCATCCGATATTTATTCCCGTTTTAAGCGATTAAATGGTTTTAATGTATTGCACCCAATGGGCTACGATGCATTTGGTTTGCCCGCTGAACAATATGCTATTCAGTCAGGTATTCACCCTGCCAAATCTACCAGTGATAATATTGCTCGTTATCGTGAACAATTAGAAAACTTAGGTTTCAATTACGATTGGACAAGAGAGGTGCAAACCTGTGATCCTAAATACTACAAGTGGACACAGTGGATCTTCTTACAATTGTATGAAAGCTACTATGATAATGATATCAACAAAGCACAGTCTATCCGTTTATTGACCGAAGCATTTGAAAAAGAAGGGAATTTGGGTATCAATGCGGTGACTACTCAGGAAGATATTTTTACAGCAGAAGAATGGAATGAAATGACTGCTGCTCAACAAGAAGATATCTTGATGAACTACCGTTTGGCTTACCGCAAAAAAGGTTATGTAAATTGGTGTGAAGAATTGGGAACTGTCTTAGCCAATGATGAAGTAAAAGATGGTGTGTCAGAGCGTGGCGGATATCCTGTTGAGAAGAAAGCCATGTTGCAATGGTCTTTACGGATCACGGCCTACGCCGAACGGTTATTGAATGATTTGGATACAGTTGATTGGTCGGATTCTTTAAAAGCAATGCAACGTAATTGGATTGGTCGATCTGAAGGAGCACAATTATTTTTTGATGTAGCCGATTCAGACGAAAAGATAGAAGTATTTACGACTCGTCCTGATACGATTTTCGGAGCAACTTATATGGTCTTAGCACCAGAACACGACTTGGTAGCCAAGTTAACTAGTTCTGAACAACAAGCTGCTGTCGATGACTATTTGAAATATGTAAACGCTCGTTCGGAACGTGAACGGATGTCAGAAGTCAAAGAAGTAACAGGAACATTTATAGGTGCTTATGCGATCAATCCATTTACCAAAACAAAAATCCCAATTTGGATAGGGGAGTATGTCTTGAAAGATTATGGTACAGGAGCAATTATGGCTGTACCTAGTGATGATGATCGTGACAATGCTTTTGCTACAAAATTTGGATTAGAAATTATTGATGTCGTCGATAAAACTGATTATCCTGGTGCTACCTTGAGTGATAAAATAGGGAAGATGATCAACTCTCAATATTTGAATGGAATGGAAGTGAAAGAAGCCATCGAAACGATGTTGGAGAAGATTGAGGAAGAAGGTATTGGTACTCGCAAAATCAATTACAAATTAAGAGACGCTAATTATAGCCGTCAGCGATATTGGGGCGAACCTTTCCCAATTGTATACAATCAAGATGGAACTTCTTTCCCATTAGACGAAAGTGAATTGCCATTAGAATTGCCTAACTTGGAAGACTTCAAACCTGCTTCTGGTGGAAAATCTCCTTTAGCTCGATTGGATGACTGGATCAATTTAGACAACGGTTATGTACGAGAGACAGATACGATGCCAGGTTTCGCTGGCTCGTCTTGGTATTTCTTGCGCTATATGGATGCACATAATGATGAGGAATTTGTAGGGCAAGATGCGGTCAACTATTGGCAAGATGTTGATTTGTATATCGGTGGTACCGAACACGCTGTGGGACACTTAATGTACTCTCGTATGTGGCACAAGTTTTTGTATGATAATAAATTGGTGCCAACTGCCGAACCATATAAAAAATTGATCAATCAAGGAATGATTCAAGGTGTTATTGAATCCTTGTATTTGATGAAAGAAAAGAAAGATGGCTTCAGTCATTTTATGTGTGCAGGATTAGCAAAAGAACAAGGAGTAGAAAACTTCTCGAAGATTTTAATCCATGTAGATTTTGTGAAAGAATATGGCTCAGACAATTCATACATTGATATAGACAGTATCAAGAAGTTTATTGATTGGAGGCCATCCTATAAAGATGCGATTTTTGAATGCTCTAAAGGTGTTTACCAAAAAGGTGTTTTTACGTCTAAAGGTGATGCAACGGATAGTCGTTTAGTGACGCAATCAGAAGTAGGAAAAATGTCGAAGTCGAAATACAATGTCATTAATCCTGATGTTGTGGTAGAACGATATGGTGCCGATTGTTTCCGTATGTACGAAATGTTTTTAGGACCAATCGAACAATCAAAACCTTGGGACACAAATGGTATTGATGGTGTATCTAAATTCTTACGAAAATTGTGGTCATTATTCTACAATGAAAATGGTGACTACTTAGTAAAAGACGAAGAGCCATCAAAAGAGCATTTAAAAATATTGCATACTGCCATCAAAAAAGTGAATGCAGATATTGAGCGTTTTTCAATGAATACCTGTGTTAGTAATTTTATGGTTTGCGTCAATGACTTGAAAAAAGCAAAGTGTAATAATAAAGCAGTCTTACAAGATTTAGTCATTTTATTATCTCCATTTGCACCACACGTTACCGAAGAATTGTGGCATGCATTGGGCAATGATACTACAGTAAATGATGCGACTTATCCGCAAGCGAACGAGTCTTATTTAGTGGAAGATTCTTATACTTATCCAATTTCTATTAATGGTAAAAAACGTGCCTTAGCTGATTTTGCTAATGGCTTGTCCAAAGAAGAATTGGAAAAAGGCGCTTTGGAATTAGAAGCTATACAAAAATGGACAGAAGGTAAAACGATCCGAAAAGTGATTGTTGTACCTAAGCGTATGATCAATATCGTGGTAGGGTAGGCTGCTAATGAAAATAATAATCAAAGTGAAAATTAAAATAGTTCTTTATTTTAATTTTCACTTTTTTATAACAACCTAATCAATAAAATCCCAACATTTTCTTTTCTCGATATTGTTCAGATG